>NZ_MWQE01000003.1 GCF_002210285.1 Fibrobacter sp. UWR2
GCTTTTTGGCGATGCTTTACGGACTAAAGTGGAGGGGGTCATGATTTAGTCCGTAAAAAATGCCGACTGCCGGCGCTAGTTTGTATGAAATTTGCACAAAATTACGGACTAAAACGCGGGGGGTCGGTATTTAGTCCGTAATGCGACTGAATTTTTGCCTTTAATTTGTATGTAATCTGCTGAATTTTACGGACTAAAGAGCAGGGGGTCCTCTTTTAGTCCGTAAAGGGCGCGCGCCGACCCCCGCCACATTGCCGCCCAGCAGTCACGTCGCCGCCTGCAACTGCTCCCGCCTGCCGAGCCCGCAGTATCATTGCTCCCGCCTGCCGAGCCCGCAGTATCAATGCTCCCGCCTGCCGCGACTGCAGTCACATTGCCCCCGCATTCCGGACCCGCAGTATCATTGCCCCTGCAGAATCATCGCGTCCGCGTTATTTTGCCCGCGGCTTGAACAGCGTGTTGATGTACTCCTGCACCTGCTTGACAGAAAGTGGCGATACATTAGTCTCGAACGTGGCGATGAAATTCTTCCCGAGGGTGTAGCCGCTTGCGGCATAAAGCGCAATCTTTTGCACTGCCTTCTCGGCGTAGTCGCGGTCGTGCATCAGGCCGAAATGCTCCCAGATGATTTCCTCGCGAGTGCGCGTGTCGAGGCAGGTGAAGTCCGGGTAGAGCGTTCCCCACCCCTTTACGTTCGTGGGGTATTCGTACCGGTAGGGAATCCCAGCGCGACTCAGCGCGTCCGCGATGATGATCTCGGACTTGGAGCGGACGCGCTCGCCCTTGCTCGTGATGAATTCCGGCGCATTGATTTCAAAGGCCCGGCCGGTGTAGGGGAGGCGTTGCCAGTTGGCGATGAAGTCTGCGTCGGGTTCTCGCAAGGGCGCAACGAGCATGCGGCGGCCTGGATGCAATCCGGTGAAGGCCTTGTCAAGCGCTCCGGGGTGAAACTCGGCGAGGAATCGCTCGATAGCCCCGATTGACTTCTTGAGAACGGCCGCCGCATCGCTGTTGTAGTCGCGCTGGGCGAGTGCCTTTGCCTTCTGGATTTCTGCTTTTGGCAGATACCGCCCGTTGGCGGGCTCGTTTTTTCCGCGCGCCGCCCTGCGACCATCGCTCACGATGTAGTATTGCGGGCGACCGTGATTCATGCCGACGCGCAGCTTTTGGCCGCCTGCCTGTTTTGCTGCCTGAGGGATGCCCGCAAGAAGCGCCTTGAGTTTAAGACAGCGGTCCGTCGCCGCCTGGATGAGGACGTCGTGCTTGTCGTTGTTGTTCTTTTTCTTTGCCATTGAACCTCCATCTGGAAAAAAGCAATAAAAAAAGCGCTGATACTGCTATTAAGCAATGTATCAACGCTCATGTGCTGGTAATATACGAAAAACGATTCGTCAGAGACCAGTTTTTTCGAAAAAAAATTGGGGCGGTCGCAGCGGGTGTTTTGCAGGTGGACAAGGTGTAGGCTAGCATTGAGGCTGACGATGGGTGGTTGCGGGGGGGGGTGTGGCTCGGTTTGTTGTTGTTGTATATGGGGCGAGAGTCGGGCGGGCGCTAGTGCTATTGAAAAAGCAGTTTAAAGCTGGATTTTTGTTGATTCGGCGGGATTCTGCCGGTTTTAGGCTGATTTTAGGCTGTTTTTTGTCGCGGCGACAGACTAAATGCAGGGGGGGTGGTATTTTAGTCCGTAAAATTTTGGCTGTTGATGGCCTGCGGGGTCGCTTTTTGGCGATGCTTTACGGACTAAAGTGGAGGGGGTCATGATTTAGTCCGTAAAAAATGCCGACTGCCGTCGCTAGTTTGTCTGAAATTTGCAAAAAATTACGGACTAAAACGCGGGGGGTCGGTATTTAGTCCGTAACCCCCTCCATTTTTAGCGTTTAATTTGTATGTAATTTGCCAAATTTTACGGTCTAAAGTGCAGGGGGGCGCCAAAAAGTATGTAATCGCGCAGTGAAAGCCGCCGCCCGCCGTGCACTCGCCACCACAAAGCAGCATCCTCGCCACCACAAAGCAGCATCCTCCCCGCTACAAGGCGGCATTTGCCCCTGCGACAAGCCTGCACCCCGCTCGCGGCACATCTCGCCACCACAAATAAGCATCTTGCCGCTGTAAAAGCGCATCTCCCTGCCACAATCATACATCTCGCCACCACAAATAAGCATCTTGCCGCTGTAAATGCGCATCTCCCTGCCACAATCATGCATCTCGCCGCCGCAATTGCGCATCCAGCCGTCATAAACGCACATCCCTCCGCTGCAAGCCCGCTTTTTTCGCCCGCATTGGCGCCGCCCGCCGCCAATCTAGGGCCACTTTTTTATCTTTATGGCGAAAAAGGGTGCAGGGAAGGTCCCTGTGCTGCAATTTCGTGTTTTAACAAATAATCGACCTGCGGGCCGCCTCTCGGGGTTTCGCCTGCCGGGTCACAAAAAAATGAAGGATATATGGCAAATCGTGTTGTAATCGGTTCCCAGTGGGGTGACGAGGGTAAGGCCAAGGTGGTGGATTTCTTGACTCTGGACGCAGATATCATCGTGCGTTTCCAGGGCGGCGCCAATGCGGGCCATACCGTGGAGGTGGGCGACCAGAAGTTCGTGTTCCACCTGATCCCGTCGGGCATCATGCACAAGGACAAGATTTGTGTCATCGGTAACGGTGTCGTTCTCGACCCGATTCAGACCCTCGCGGAAATTGCGGACCTCCACACGAAGGGCATCAACCCCGAAGGCCGCCTCTTTATCGCGAACAACGCCCACGTGGTGCTCCCGTACCACTCCACGCTCGACAAGGCGAAAGAAAAGAAGGCCGGCAAGGCCGCCATCGGCACCACCGGCCGCGGCATCGGCCCCTGCTACAGCGACAAGGTCAACCGCATCGGCGTGCGCGTGGGCGACCTCATGGACGAGCGCGAACTGCGCCCCCGCGTCGAGGCGATGGCCAAGGTCCACAACGAAGAATTTACCGTGATGTACGACGTCCCGGCGATCGACCCCGAAGTGGTCATCAAGGAATACCTCGAGCTCGGCCAGAAGATCAAGCCGTTCGTGCGCGACGTGAGCGAGTTCCTGTACAAGTCCGTGAAGGCCGGCAAGCGCCTGGTGTTCGAGGGCGCGCAGGGCACCATCCTCGACGTGGACCAGGGCACCTACCCGTTCGTGACCTCGAGCAACACTGTCTCGGGCTACGCGAGCTGCGGTTCGGGCGTCGGTCCCACCGTGCTGGACGAGGTCTGGGGCGTGGTCAAGGCCTATACGACCCGCGTGGGCAACGGCCCCTTCCCCACGGAACTCCTGGACGAGACGGGCGACACGCTCCGCAAGATTGGTAACGAATACGGCGCCACGACGGGCCGCAACCGCCGCTGCGGCTGGTTCGACGCTCCGGTCGTCCGCAAGGCGACCGTGGTGAACGGCCTCACTCACCTCGCCATCACCAAGCTCGACGTGCTCGACACATTCGACACGGTGAAGATTTGCACCCACTACGAGTGCGACGGCGAGAAGCTCGACCTTATCCCGAACCAGCTTTCGAAGGTCGGACGTTGCGTGCCGGTCTACGAGGAAATGCCGGGCTGGAAGTGCGATACCACCAAGTGCCGCACCTACGACGAGCTTCCGGAGAATGCAAAGAAGTATTTACAGCGCATGGCTGAACTTGTTGATGTGAAAATTGGTATGATTTCTATTGGCGCTAAGCGCGATCAGAGTATTGTCATCGATTCCGGCCTCGCCAAGGGGTTGGGTCTTTAACTTTCACAAGGAGTGAGCAACATGGTGGACGCAACTATTCTCGGACTGCTGAAGGGCGTTGAGCTCTTTTCGGAACTGAGCGAAGAACAGATTGGGATGCTCGCCGACCTGGTGGTTTCCCAAAAATTCAACCGCGACGAGACGGTTGTGCTCGAGGGCGACGACTCGGTGCAGGCTCTGTACCTGATTGCGTCGGGCTCGGTGCAGGTCTACATGACCGGCGTCGATGGGCGCGAGACCATCCTCAGTTTCCTGGAACGTGGTGACTTCTTCGGCGAAATGTCGCTCATCGACGGCGAACCGAGGTCCGCCTCGGTGCGCACCGTGACCGACGCGCAGATGCTCATCATCCACCGTGAATCATTCCTCAAGCTCATCCGCCAGTCCCCGGAGATTGCGATGGGCCTGTTGAGCGAACTCAGCAAGCGCCTGCGCAAGGCGAACCGCCAGATTGGCTCGCTCTCCACGATGTCCGTGAGCGGGCGCGTGGCCGGCACCCTCCTCAACCTCATGGAAGAACGCGGCGTGCGCATCCACACCGACAACGGCAGCATGGTGACGGTCATCCACAACCGCCCCACTCAGCAGCAGCTGGCCGACATGTCGGGCACCACGCGCGAAACCGTGAGTCGCATCTGCTCCCTGCTGGTGAAGACGAACGCGATTGCCATGACCGGCAAGGACATCGTCATCTTCGACGAGAGCGCGCTGCAAGAGAAGGCTACCAAGGGCTAGACCGTGGCGAAAATAAAGTCGTTTATAAACAAATTCCTTACGTGGCTCAAGACCTCTTCGCTGGTAAAGGCGTTCGTGGCCTGGGTCATTCTTGTTATTTTACTCGCATTCGCCGTAGACAAGATCGTGATGCCCATTCTCGCTGGCTCCTTGACGAGCACGGGCGTCGTGCCTACGCTCGAAGGCTTGCCGCCGGAGGTTGCCGAAAAGAAACTCGATTCCGCCGGATTCAAGTACGAATGGCTCGAAGAGGGCCGCTACAATTCGCAGGTGCCCGAGGGCATGGTGCTGGTGCAGATGCCTGCCGCCGGCCGTGTCGCCAAGCTCGGCCGCACGGTGAAGCTCACGAAGAGTCTCGGTATCCGCGAGGTGGAAATCCCTGACCTGCGCGGCAAGAGTCAGAAGCAGGCCGAAATCTCGCTTACGCGTGCAGGCCTTGTACGTGGCGAAATCGTGAAGGGCGCTCACGCGAGCATCCCGCGCGGCGTGGTTATCCGTACCGACCCGATGGCCGGCAACAAGGTGCGCCTCGGCGACACGGTGAAGGTCGTGATCTCGGCTGGCGCCACTACGGGCAAGGTAATGCTGCCTTCGTTCGAAGGCGAGATGATGGATAACGTTTACCCGAAACTCGAGGCGCTCGGATTCCGCGTGGGCAAGGTCAAGCGCGTGAAGGGCCAGAACGGCGAACTTTCGGGAACGGTGCTCGAGACGGCGCCCAAGGAAGGCGACTACCTCAAGCCGGATTCCAAGATCGACTTCGTGATAGTGGATTAAACCTATGAAGTTCTCTGCCAAGCTGCCAGCCGTACTGCTCTGTACTGCGTTCGCCCTTGTGGCGTGCAGCTCGGCTCCCGTGAAAAAGACTGAAGATAACGCTCCGGCCGAAGCCCCGGCTGTTGCCGCGGGCGAAGAGGACGAGTTCCACGGAATCGCTCCGGGCAACCTCGATACTGCACATGCCGCGTTTATCCAGGCGCTGGACCTCGAGATGCGTGGGCTCCAGCACGAGGCGGATTCCATGTGGATGCTGGCCTGGCGCTATGACCCGCGCAGCCGCTACCTCTCGTTCAGGGTGGCGCAGAAGATGCTCGCCGTGGGGGCGGATTCCGTTGCGGCGTCTATCGCGAAGCAGGCGAACAAGTTGCCTGGCAAGCGCACCGCCGGCCAGTTCGAGACGATGGCGCATGTCTTTTTGAAGGAGAGTGCCGCCGACTCCGCCCGCAAGTATTTTTTGCTCGCGCTTGATTCCTCGAAGTACCAGGACATGCGCATGCTGTACGACTACAGCCTGTTCCTCGAGGCCGTGCAGGACAAGAAGGAACTCGTACGCGTGTACGACCTGCTGCTCCCGCAGACAAACTACATCCAGTCGCTTTTTGGCCGCCAGGTGAACCTGCTTGTTGAACTCGGGAAGGATTCCGCGCTGGTCGAACTCTTCGGTCGTGCGCACGATGCTACTGGCGACAAGGAAAAGCTCGCGAAGATGGTGCAGGTGATGGTAATCCAGAAGCGCTTTGCGGAAGTGCGCGCGATTGCCGATACCATCACGAGCTCGCTCGAGGACGACGGGAAGATTATTGAACTTGCATTGCTGACTTACGCGAACGCCCCGAAAGAGGAAATGCTCGCCTTCCTCAAGAAGAAGTACTATAAGGACAGTGTCCGCGTCCCTGAACTCGTGTACCACCTGGGGCTCAACGAGTACATGCTGCACGAGGTCGACAGCGCGAAGGTGCACCTCGAAGATGCTCACCTGAAGCTCGTGAACGACAAGGAGGCGGGCGCGCACGCGTGCCGCACGCTTTCGGCGATTGCCTTTAGCCGCGGGCAGAACAAGGACGGCGTGCGCTATGCGGAACAGGCGGATTCCCTGCTGATGGGCGAGGGCAAGGTTTTCCTCGCGCTTGCGCTCGGGACCGCGAAGGAATACGGAAAGTCGTATGCGCTCCTCGATTCCATGCTAGGCGTGTGGATCAACTGGCGCCCGATGGAAGGGATTGCCGACTCCGTGCTGATGAAGAAACTCAAGGCGCAGGCGATGCTGAAGTACCGCAGGTTCCAGCGTGCCTATGCCGACGTGCTCATGATGCAGGCCCGTGACCTCGAGGAGAAGGGAACCTTTACGGGCATAATCAATTCGTTCGTTATGGGCAAACCGAAGGAAACTCTGAGGGATTCCCTGAACCGCGCGGCCGCACGCGAGGCCCGCACGAAGGCGGAACTGTTCTGGGAAAGCGTGTTGGCCGAGGAACCCGACGACGTCGTGCTCCGCTTCTCGATGGCGCGGAACCTGGAACGCCTGGGCCGGATAGACGAGATGTTCGCGATGTTCGAGACAATTCTCAAGTCGCCGAACCTGCAGCCGAAACTCAGCTACTCCGAGGTGGCGAACTACTACGGCTATACGCTCATCAACCTGAACAGGAACAGGGCCGAGGTGGAATACGGCTATTCGCTTGTGGTGAAGGCGCTCGACTCGATAAAGGGCGACAAGCCCGACGCGATCATAGATTCCAAGGCCTGGGGACTCTACCGCCTGGGGCGCTTTGACGAGGCGCTCGAAGTGATAATGCAGGTGAATCCCGAAAAGTTCAAGGACGACGACGAGTACCTGGAGCACCTGGGTGCAATTCAGGTGGCTGCCGGCAAGCAGGCCGAGGCGGCGGAGACATACCGCAAGCTTTTGAAACTCAGCCCCAAGCACCCGGCGGCGCTGGAATTCCTGAAAGGGAAGAAGTAGGCCGCGATGCGTTTACCTGGCATTACATCTGCGGGAATATGGGGCTTGTGCCTCGTTTTAGTTTGTCTGTTGAGCGGCTGTGCCGGCAAGAAGCCCGCGACTGAACCGACGGCAAAATGCGCGGCCGGCGCAGTAGATGGCTCGGCAGATGGCTCGGCAGATGCTGGCTCGGCGAATGCCGGCGAGGCGTGCGCGCCCGAAGTAAAGCTCGACAGCCTGCGCGCGAAGATGGCGGTCACGATTGTGGACGACAACGGGAAGGAACATAACCTGGACGCCGTGCTGTTCTCGGTGCCGCGGTTGCGCTACCGCATGGAGTTCACGGGCCCGCTGGGAATCGGAGTCGCCTCGATGCTCTGGACTGACGAGGGCTGGACCATGGTTTTCCCGACGGAGAAACTCTACATGAAGGGCCGCGGCTACATGGTGGGGCTTTTCAATGCGTCGAGCATCCCGATGGTAAATATCCATCAGGTGGCAGGATTCTTTAACGGAGAATACGTGCCCGAGGGGGCGAAACCCGTGTCGGAACTCGATTCTGCGGGCTTGAAGATTGTAGAGGCGACCGACCCGGTCGGGATGCGCCTGACGTATGCGGTACGTGACGGGCGCGTGGAATGGATCTCGAAGAAGGGGAGGGATGGAAAGCCCGAAATGCTGAAGTTCTTGGACTACAAGGAACTCGAAGGCAGGCCCCTCGCCGGAAAAATCGTGTTCGAACGGGATGGAAAGATGTTCCTGGAGATGCGCCTGAAGAAGGTGACCCACGGAAAATCGTTCGGTTCGGGAACATGGCGCCTCAAGGTGCCCGCGAGTTACAAGTCCGTGATGGAATGATTTTTGTAGATTGAGGCTGTATGAAGATCTTGTCCCGAGTTTTTTTTGCCCTGCTCTTATGCCTGTCGCTTGCGCCGATGTCTTTTGCCGTAGATACGCTGCAGGTATTTGCGCTCCGCATCCAGTTCCAGGAAGAGAAGACCGATAACTCGCTCACGACGGGCGTCGGGCTTTTCGATATCGAGAAGAAGGATAAGAGCACCTACAGCCTCGACCCTCCGGGCCGCAGAGGTACTGCCGGGTACTGGCTCAAGCATTTCGAGTTCGCGAAGAACTACTACAGCACGGTGAGTGGCGGGAACGTCGTCATCGATGCACGCATTTTCCCGGACCCCTCCTCGGGTTCCACGGCGTACACGCTCGACAAGCAGATTATCGACTACAACCGCACGGGCAAAAAGAAGGGCGAGAAGACTGCCGAATTCGACGAGGCACGTAGCCGTGACTACCTCACGTTCGTGTACGACGCGATTGCCGCTGCGGCGAAGGATTCCTCTGCGGAGGGCCCGTTCCGCATTCCGCTCTCTAAAAACCCTAACGTGAAGCGTGCCTACATGATTATACACGCGGGCGCGAGCCGCCTTTTGGACGGTGGCAGCATGGGCACGAAGGGTGCCGACACTCCGGGTGACTTCATAGATGTCTATATCGCGGGTGACGACTGGCAGTACCTGATGGCTGATTCCGCGAAGAGCAAGTCCGCGAAGGCCGTGACGGGCATTACGAGCGAGGGCGATACCGCGACTACGGGCATCTACATTCCGGGCGGTACTACCGATACGCTGCGCTCGGTGATGGTGGTGAGCGAGACTGCCTCGCAGGATGGCCTCAACTGGGGCGTGAACGGAATCATGGTGAATCAGATTGGCCGCGAACTCGGACTCCCGAATACCCACGACG
Source organism: Fibrobacter sp. UWR2 (assembly GCF_002210285.1). Classification (NCBI taxonomy): domain Bacteria; kingdom Pseudomonadati; phylum Fibrobacterota; class Fibrobacteria; order Fibrobacterales; family Fibrobacteraceae; genus Fibrobacter; species Fibrobacter sp. UWR2. The sequence goes on from NZ_MWQE01000003.1 coordinate 8,962, forward strand.
TGGTGAAGGGAATCAGCCGCCTCGGTTACTTCGACGTGATGGACTTTGCGGGTTATAATGCGGGCAACGGGTTCATGCCATCGATGCCTGCGGCGTGGGAACGCGCGTACATGGGCTGGAGCAACGTGAAGGAAGTTCGCCCTGTTGCGGGTAAGCCCGTGACGGTGGATATCGCGGCCGCGGGTACGGGCAAGGGGACGGAAATTGTGAAGGTGTCGCTCAGTGCGAGCGAGTACCTGCTGATCGAGAACCGCCAGCGCAGCTGGAACAAGGAAGGGACGATCGACGTGGTTCTTGGAAGCGCCGGAGCGGATTCCGACACGACCATTCGCACAGTGCCCGTGGATAGCCTGAACCTCGTGTTCGAGGACAGCGTGTGCGTGAAGGGCAAGTGCAAATGGAACGGGAGAAAGGCGAAGGGCCTGATTGTCGGGCTCGATTCCTACGATGCGGGGCTACCGGCGAGCGGCATCGTGGTGTGGCGCGTGAACGACTGGTACCTGCGCGAGACATTGAAATACGGCGTGGCGAACTTCTGGGGCGGCGATACACTGCGTGACCACCAGTTCGGTGTCGCGATGGTGGAGGCCGACGGCGTGCTTTCCATCGGCAAGACGTTCAAGAATGCGCTCGGCGAAGATACATACGACTACGGAAGCGGTACGGACCTGCTGCCGCACAAGCGTATGCCGGCCGAGGGCTCGAAGCAGAAGTACAAGACTGTCACGGAAATCGGTTCTACCGGCTACGCGAATACAAAAACATCGCAGGGCGGCTACACCGGAATCAAGATAAAGGTGGACGTGCCGAAGGATGCCCGCGAAGAGAAGACCGCGAATGCATTCCAGGGCGACAGCGTGGTGAACTATGCCGCATTGAGCATCCGCGTGACGATAAGCATTGACGACGGCAGCATTGAAGGCGGGCAGTTCCCGCGCAATGTGGGCCTGAATTCGGCGGTGCGTGGCGCGGTGTTCGTGGACGACCCCGAAAACGAGGGCGAGAAGATTCTAGTGGTGGGTGCCGAGGACGGTACGTTGCAGGCGTTCAACGCGATGGGCGATACGCTTTTCGTTGCCGATACCGCGATAGTGCAGAAGTCGCTGACCCGCGACGTCGCGGAACGCGAAGTGCCGCTGTACCGCGTGGCTGCAAGCTATGGCCCGCTGGTGGGCCTTGCAAGCGACGGCAAAAACGTCTACAGCCTGCATGCGAACAAGCTCGTGAAGACTTCGTTTATTGGCGGTATCCCGGTGCAGAAATCTTACCCGGTGGATTCGGCTACGGCGGGCCCGCTTGTCTATGACGGGTATGTCTATTTTGCCGAAAAGAGCGGCGACAGGAAGGTCAATGCCGCGGAATTCGAGGACGGCGCGTCGGCAGGCGTACGCGTTACGGTGGCCGATAACGACGTGAAAAATGTCACGGACATGGCCTACTGCGGGAACAATGATGCTGACGGGTCTGCGCGATTTGCCTATGTGACGGCGGATGGACGCCTCGTTATTCCGATGCACGGAATGAACAAGAAGTTGAACGGCAAGGACGGCGAAACATGGCGCGTAGCCTGCACCGACCTGGACCGTGACGGCGACGTGGACGCAATTGTCGTGGGTAGCCGCGGGACGGTTGCCGATGTCGCGCTCAGGGGCTATACGAAGTCGTACTCCACGGATGCCATGCGCTGGTCGAAGGAATACAAGCGCGGTGCCGCGGGCACGAGCGGCCTTGAGGATGAAACTTCCGGCATCGCGATTGGCGACATAAACGGTGACGGCTACCCTGAAGTTGTTTTCCTGGGTGATAACCTGGTGTATGCGATTGACCGTTCGGGCCTGCCGATTGCGGGCTTCCCGGTGAAGATTTCCCGAGGGTCGCCGATATTCGGATTCTTCAGCGACCCGGTGCTTGTCGATGTGAACGGTGACAAGACGCCCGAGATTCTGGTGCCGAGCAACGACGGTCTCGTGTATGCGTACACCGGCAAGGGAACGGAAGTGAAGGACGGTTTCCCGCTTGCGGCCGGCAGTTTTGAGTATGTGGATTCGCTCAAGTCCCTGCAGCCGATGAGCGTATTTGTAGCGGACGCCGTTCCGGGCAAGAAGTCTGCGGGGCCGGAACTGTACGCCCTGCATCGCAGTAGCCTTTCCGCCTATCGCCTGCACAAGGCTTCGGCAGATGCGGCAAGTGCCCCCGCGGCGTGGGCGCTCCCTGCCGGCGGTAACGAGCGCACCGGCTATTTTGACGCATCGCTCCTTGACGACGTGGAAAAGGAAACCGAGAAGGACGAGATAAGCGAGTTCTTTATCTACCCGAACCCGGTGCGCGGCGGCAATGCGAAGGCGCGATTCACGATTGGTTCCGTGGCGTTTAAGGCCGAGCTGGAATTCTATGACATTACGGGCCTTTGCGTGTACAAGACGAAAATGGATGATGGCATTATTACCCGCGGGCGCAACGAGTTTGCACCGCTCGACCTGAAGAATCTCGGTTCTGCCGTGTACACTGCACGCCTGAAGGTGAAGTTCAAGGACGGAAAGACGAAGCAGAAACTCTACCGCGTGGGTGTTGTCAAATGATTTATGGTGCTACACATAAACTAACACTTGCGGGTGTGTTCGCCTCGCTCCTGTTTGCGCTCGCTGCCTGCACTGTGGATGGCGACCCCGTCTCGGTGGAACCTGTATCGCATGGCGGCAAGCACTTGTCGAGTTCCGCGCAGTCTTCCGACAGCAAGTCTTCGGGCGTGGAATCTTCGAACAGCGAATCTGCGGAAAATGAATCCTCCAGCAGTGAAGTTGTAGACGATGTGGATCGCGACTCCACGGTTTACAAGATGTTCGAGTGGCTTGAATTTGACTCCGGCAGGGTGGAGATAAATGCCGTCAAGTTCACTTTCGACAGATATGCTGTTGCCAGTACCGAAGTCACGCAGGAGGCCTTTGTGGCGGCGATGGGCGGCATGCCCGAGCAGCCGCAAAAGGGTGACGACTACCCCGTGGTGAATGTCTCCTGGTTTGATGCGGTGCTTTTTTGCAACGAACTCTCGAAGATGATGGGCTTCGATACGGCGTACACCTATTCGTCCGTGGGTAGCGAGAACTTCTTGAAGGATGTCGAGATTGACTACGGCGTCGAGGCCTTCCGCCTGCCTACAGAAATCGAGTGGGAAATCGCTGCGCATGGCGGTTCAAGTTCCAAGTACTACTGGGGCAACGAAGTAGCCTCGGACTACGTGTATTACGGACAAACTACGGGCCCGGTTGAGGTGGCGAGCTACCCCCCGAATCCCTACGGACTTTACGACATGGCGGGCAACGCCGCCGAATGGGTGAACGACTGGTACGGTACGTTCCCGACAAAGGATATGGACAATTATACGGGTGCATCGAAGGGAACTGCCCGCGTTGTGCGCGGGGGAGGCTGGAGTGACCCCATCAAGGACTGCGCTCCGGATGTCCGTGCGAAGAAGGACCCGCTCTACACTGCTATGACACTCGGATTTCGCGTGGTATACTCGAAAGGGTTCTAGGACCGCCCGCGAAATTTTTTAGATTGTCGTTTATATGAAGAAACTCTTTTTTACGGGCCTTCTTGCGGGCCTATTTTCGCTGTCCATGCTTGCTGGCTGCGAAAACGAGAAACCGGCTCCCTTGCCGGACTTACCCAAGGTGGAACTCCCTAAGGGCCTTGCCGGCCTGTATTCGGGCCGCCTCCCGTGCGATAACTGCAAGGTACGCATGGTGCGCATGGAACTTGCCGAGGACAGTACCGTTTCGGTGATCGAGACCGTGCTTACGGATACGGCGAAGACCGATACGCTGCAGGGCAGGTACACGCAGAATGCGAACGTGATTTCTGTAGAACTGGGCAACGGAGCGAAATGGAATTTCGCTCCGGGCAATTCCGGCGCCCTCTCGCTATTGACCGGCGCGGGCACGGTATACAAGGACGAGAACGGCTTGCCCGCCGACCTGATCAGGATTATCAACAAACCGAAGACTGAAGGAGAGAAGAAATAATGCAGGCTAGGACTTTGATTATTGACGACGAGCCGCTTGCGCGCATGCGCCTCCGCTCGCTATTGGAAAAGTATACCGAAGACCTCGAGATTCTTGACGAGGCAGCCTCGGGCAACCAGGCGATTTCGAAGATAAACGACCTCGTCCCCGACGTGGTGTTCCTGGATATCCAGATGCCCGACATGGATGCGTTCGAGGTGCTCAAGAACATCGACGAAGATGCGATGCCGCTTATCGTGTTCACGACCGCGCACGAGAACTTCGCGCTCCGCGCCTTCGAGGAGAACACGGTGGATTACCTGCTGAAGCCGGTGGACCCCGAACGCCTTGACGCTACGATGGAAAAGCTGCGCAAGCGCCTGCCCGCCGTGGTGGAGAGCCAGCAGATGCCCGCGGATTTCTCGTGGGACAAGTTCCGCTCTCTCATGGCGATGGGAGACCAGTACCTGCAGCGCATCCAGGTGAAGATCGGTGACCGCATACTGCTCGTGAACGTGGACGAGATTATCCGGTTCCACAGCGAGGAGAAGTACACGACCGTCTACACTCCCACGAACCAGTACATTATCGATACTCCGCTCGTGGACCTCGAGAAGAAACTTGACCCGCGTCAGTTCGTGCGCGTGCACAGGGCTCACCTCGTGGCTATCGACTACATCGCCGAAATCCGCAAGACGGACATGAGCCGCCTGAACGTGGTGCTGCGCGACAAGGACCATACGCAGATCCTGGTGAGCAGGAACTTCGTGAAGAGTGTCCGCAATCTGTAATTCTGGAATTTATATGGAAGACAAACCGAAAAAGTTTTCGATTGGCAAATTTCTCAAGGCATTATCGCGGGAAATCATTGTCCCCATCGTGCTTGCACTTATCGTTATCCAGTATGTGATACAGGCGTTCCAGATTCCGAGTGAGTCTATGGAAAAGTCCTTGCATACCGGCGACTTTTTGCTGGGGCTCAAGTTTACCTATGGTTCGCCGATACCGTTTACGAACCAGCATTTCCCCGGCTATACTGAACCGAAGCCCGGCGATGTGGTGATATTCCGTTACCCGGGGGAACCTGAATACCCCGACAATAATCCTGCGCGCTACACGCACCTGTTTAACGCGCTGATGTTCGGAAACTTCTACTGGGACCACGAACCCGAAGATGGCCAGCCGCACTTGGTGCACTATGCGGACGGCCCGAAGGACTACATTAAGCGCTGCGTTGCAGTGAGCGGTGATACGGTCGCTATTCACGAAGGCCGCCTTTACATTAACGGTGTAAAGCAGGATACTATCCCGGGGCGTGGGCAGTGGACGGCTACATTCCGCACGAAGTCTTCGCCGAGGGACGAGCGCGAAACGTTCGTGGTGCCGAGTGTAGGCGATACGTTTGCGATAGACACGATGCCGCTCGAAAAACTCTGGTGGTTGCGTTCCATTATTTTGCAGGAGAATCCGGATAGCCATGTAGAGATGGAAATTTCGCTCTTGCGCGATGGCGTGGAAGACAACAACTTTGAATTCAGTGACTTCAAGGTGCCGGTGGAAAGTGAACGCGGCATGCTCCTGAACGCGATGTTCACGCGCAACAGGACGGTTGTCCAGAAGAGGCTTACGCAGGGCGATACCGTGAGCGGTGCGATGAGTTTCTCGTACTTCCGCGAACTGGCGAAGATTGGGTTCCTGCCGCTGCTTGACCCGCATGCAAAGGGCGGCTTTACGCGCCAGGTGAGCTATGTCGGGTTCGAAGGTTCTATTCTGCGTGACCTTGAAGGCAATGTCGCGATGCTCAATGCTCCGGCAGTTGTCGATAGCGCCGCTGCTGTGGATAGTGCCTCTGCTACGCCGGTGGATACTGCGCAGGCATCCTTACAGGCAGATACAGCGCAGGTCGCGCAGTCGCAGCCGCGCCTCGAGATTCGCCGCAGGATTCTGGTGGATGGCAAGCCTATCGACAGCTATGTAATCAAGACTCCGCTGTTCTTTATGATGGGCGACAACCGCGACAATTCTGCGGATAGCCGCTACTGGGGCTTTGTGACGCTCAGGAATATCCGCGCGAAGGCGTCGGTTATTTACTTCTCGTTCGAAAACGACGACCAGGCGTTCAGTTTTGGCAATCCATTTACCTGGTGGCGCATTCCTTTCCGTATTCGCTGGTCGCGCATTGGCAAGTTTATCCCTTTGATTTAACGGTTAGTCTGTAATGAAGTTGCGTTACCCTGCTTTCGCCCTGTTGCTTGCTCCGGTGCTTGCCTGCATCGCTCTGCTGGCATGCGCGACGCAGGTTGCACCGGGCGGCGGGCCTGAAGACAAGCTTCCGCCCCGCGTTGCCGCCGTATACCCCGCGCCGAACACGACGAACCATCCCGAGGAACTCTACGTGAAGCTGGAGTTCGACGAATGGATCAATGCGTCGGTCCCGCGCGGCGCCGTCTCGATTTCGCCGCCGGTGGACGGGAAGATGAAATTCACCGTGAGCGGCCGTACGATGGAACTTACATCGAGGGCGCTGCTCGATTCGGGAACTACCTACACGGTCACGTTTGCAGGCGGCATCAAGGACCTGCACGGCAACGCGCTTGCCAAGCCGTTCCATGTGGTGTTCTCGACGGGCGACCATATCGATTCCCTCACGATTACGGGCCGCGTTCTGGTGAACGACTCGATGGCCCGCAAGAAGACTTTCCCGAGTATCGGGCTCTTTTTGATGGGGCCCGAGCGCGAAGGCCGCCGCTACCTGGAAAAATACCGCGATACGGTGACCAAGCAGCTGGATAGCCTCCCGATGCTTGCGAAGGAGCCGCCGCTGTTCGTGACCCGCGCGGACAGTGCAGGTAACTTCACGCTGACCGGACTCAAGCCCGGACGCTACCGTGTGGTGGCGTTCGTGGACGAGAACGGTAACCAGAAGATTGAGCCCGCGAACGAGCTCGCGGGCGTATGGACGAACGACCTCGTGCTTACCGAGGAGAGCACCGACACGCTGTGGGTGCCGCTGACCGACCACGATACGTCGGCGCTGGAACTGGAATCGGTGTCGCAGCCGTTTGCCCGCGTGCTCGAGGCGAATTTCTCGCGGTCGGTGTTCTTTGATTCCGCATTCGCCGATACCGCGAACTGCTGGCTCACATACCCCGACGGGAGCACGGTGCACCCGCACTACATCTACATGGCCGCCTCCGGTAAAAAGCCGCAGTTCTACTTTGATTCTATCCCCAAGCCGGAACTTACTTACAAGTTTGCCTGCAAGGCCGCGAAGGATTCACTTTCTAGGGCACTCGATTCGGCGCATGCCGAGGTGGAGTGGAGCTGGGTCGACAAGCCCGCCGATACGCTTGCGCCCGCGATTGCCAGCACCAAGCTCCTGTCCATGGCGAAGTCCGTTTTCCCGGGCGATACGCTGGTCATCGCCTTCAACAAGCCCGTGGATTCGCTCGTGAACACGTACCATGTGGTGCTGAACAAGGATACGACCGCGGTTACCATGAAGCGCATCGACCCTATCCGCTACATGGCAGTGCGTGCGGAGCCCTGGCCCACCGATGCGACGATTGATTTCTTGGAAGGGTACAAGGATACGACTCTCGCGAAGGCCGATAGTAACGGCGTGCGCGATACGGTTATCACGACGAAGTACAACAGGCTGCTGCGATTCGAGACGGTTCCCAAGATCAAGCTTGCCTCGCTCAAGGGGAAACTTGTGCGTGCGAACCCGGGCGTGACGGTACGCCTGCTCTCTATCGATACGAAACGCCCGTACTTTACCAAGTGCGACACGGACGGGAGATTCGCCTTCGACAACCTGATGGAAGGCAAGTACTTTATTGATTATTACTATGCGGAAGAGGGCCGGAATACGCCGGATGGCGGCTCACTCTCTCCGTTCAAGTTTGGTAGGCCCTGGCGTGCGCCCAACGATACGGTCCGCGTTTCCAACGGTGAAAACGTGTTGGAAAAGCTGTTGCCGGATTTGCCCGCGTTGCCATGATTTTTGAGGATGTTGCTATGGAAAAGATACCTGCATTTGTCGCGGTAGACCTGGAAACCACGGGTCTTGAATTTGACAAGGACGAAATCATCGAAGTCGCCCTCGTCCGGTTCGAGAACGGCGTGGCGACAGAGAACGTGGATTACCTTGTCAAGCCCGGTTCTGCCGTGTTGCGCCCGTTTATCGAGAGCCTCACGGGCATTACCAATGCGGATATCGCCGATGCCCCGGACTTCGCGAGTGTCGCAGGTAAGATTTGTTCGTTTATCGGTGACCTGCCGATTGTGGCGCACAATGCCACGTTTGATTCCAAGTTCCTCAAGAATACGATGGAAAAGGTCGGCATCCCGTTTGAACATGCCGTCTGGGATTCACTTACTTTGTCTAGAATTGCCTTCCAGGATGTGCCGAACCACCGCCTGGATACGCTCACGCAGGAACTGAACATCGAGCGCAGCCGCGCCCACCGCGCCCTCCCGGACGCCGAGGCCTGCGGAAAGCTGTTCGTGATGTCCTATGAAAAGATCGCGAAGATGGATGCGTGGCTGCTTGCTGCGCTGACCCGCGTTGCCGAAGGCTCCGACTGGGAAATGCTCTTTGGCGCCAGTAAAAAGGCGGCTGGCGACAAGCCCGCAGAATTGCCGGTGCCCACGTTCGCGATGCCCGAGAAGGCAGCCCCCTCCGGTGCGCTTGCCCGCTCGAGAATGCCCCGCGTCGATGAATTCTTCAAGGAAGGCGGACTGCTTTCGCAGGTGGTCGAGAACTATACCCCGCGCAGGAACCAGCAGGAATTTGCATCTTGCGTGGAACGCAATATCCACAAGGGTGGCCTGAGCGTTATCGAGGCGCCGACCGGTTCGGGCAAGTCGCTTGCGTACCTCGTGGCCGCGGCGAACAAGGCTGCCGATGGCGAACGCGTAATTATCAGTACGGCGACTCGCGCGCTGCAGGAACAGCTCTGGAACCACGATATCCCGCAGGTGAAGTCGCTTTACGGCGACAAGCTTAAACCTGCCATTTTGAAGGGGCGCGACAACTACATCTGCTTCCGCAAGTTTGTTGAAGTCCTGAAGGCGCCGCGCACGCTGCTTGCGCCCGAAGAGCGCGATTCCTTCATGGCGATTATCCCGTGGGCGCTTTCCACCCAGAAGGGCGATATCAACGAGAGTTCTTCGTTCAGCCACAGCCGCAATCGTGTGCTCTGGTCTAAACTTTCGAGCAGCGCTTCGACCTGCGAAGGCGACAAGTGCCCGTTCTATGCGAAGTGCCCCGCGCTCTGCGCCAAGCGTGCTGCGGTAGAGGCAAACCTGCTGCTGGTGAACCACGCGCTGTTCCTTGCCGACTTGTCGCTTGATTTTGCGCTGCTCCCGACGTATGAACACGTGGTGTTCGACGAAGCGCACCGCCTTCCCGGAACGAGCAACCAGAGCTTTGGCCGCACGGTATCGTTCTTCGGTTTCAGGAACGTGGCCAAGACGCTCTTGCCGGCGAAGGACGGCCATGGCGGCCTGCTTAGCGAAATATTTACGCGCATCCCGGAAGAAGACGAGGCCCCGCGCACGGAATGCATGCAACTCGTTACGGATATCTCCGAAACCGAGAAGGCGCTGCACCGGTTCTTCATGAAGATAGGCAAGAAGCTTTCGAAGCAGAAACTCGCGAAGGATAGCCTCACGTATTCGAACGGAATCCTTGCGGAATACGATGCAGACCCGAAGCCGGTGCTCGACCAGTTCGAAATTGCCCGCAGTCGTGCGAATTCCGTCGTCTCGTTCCTTGCTGGCATCAGCCCGCTGGAAGGCCTGCTGAAGGACCTTTCTGGCCGCATGGAAGAACTGAACCGATTTATCACGGATTTTGAGTTCCTGGTGAAGGCGGGCCGTAGCGGCTGGGTGTTCTACATGGAAGAACCGTTTAACCCGCACACGCTCAAGATGCATGCGTACCCGCTGCACTCCGGCGATATCTGGAAAGAGAAATTCTACCCGTGGGTAAAGTCCGCGACGTTCGTGTCTGCGACGCTCGCCGTGCAGGGCGACCTCACGTACTTTGTGGACCGCATGGGGATGGGCTCGTTTGAACGCAAGCGCCCCTACCTGAAGGTGTTCCCCGAGAGTGCGACGAGCGGCGACCGTCGCTCCGTGATGGTGACCCGCTACTTGCCCAAGCCCTCGCTCCCGGAATACGTGACCGAACTGAACAATACGCTTGTCGAGGTGCTCCCCGCCATCGAAGAGAACACGATGGTTCTCTTCACGAACGTCGCGACGATGATGAAGGCGCAGGCTGCACTTGCCCCCGCTTTTGCCGCGAAGGGCAAACTGCTTTTGTGCCAGCACGTGGACGGCGCGCTCGATGGCCTCATCGCCATGTTCCGCAAGTCGCGCGGTGCCTGCTTGCTCGGCTGCCAGAGCCTGTGGGAAGGTGTCGACTTCCCGGGCGATGCGCTCAAGCTGCTCGTGGTAACCAAGCTTCCGTTCCCGAACCCCTCTGACCCGCTTGTCGCCGGAGTTTCTGCCGAGATGAAGTCGAAGGGCGAGAACGTGTTCAAGACCTACTACATTCCCGAGGCGTTCATGGAACTGCGCCAGGGCCTTGGTCGCCTGCTGCGTTCCGAGACGGATAGCGGCAAGGTCCTCATTCTCGATAACCGTATCGTGAACGAGCCCTACGGCAAGACGTTCTCCCGCATCTGGAACATGAAGCAGGTTGTCGCCAACACCGTCGACGACGTGAAGAAGTTCGTGTAGCAGCGACACATCGGAAAAAATTTCTATATTTGCCCGTCCAATTTACTAGGTGGACGATGTTAGATTTATTCAGTTTTTTTGATGGCATGTCTAAGCCCCTCCTTCGCGATGTGCATGCGAAGGCGTACGGCAAGAAAGGCCTCCTGAACAATGCCTTGATCCAATCCGAAGTGATGTCCTTTTTCTCGGACAAGGCCCGCGCCGTATCCCGTTTCGAAAAGATGGAACCGTGGCAGCGCCGCTGCATGAACCTTTTGTACCATAGCGGTTCGCGTGGACTCACGTACAACGAACTGCGCCTTACCGTACCCGTGAGCAAGAACAAGGAACTTAGGTCCTTCTTGCTTGAGATGTGCCGCGAATTTTTGCTGTGGCGTTCGCAGGCGTCCGGTACTGCCGTCTACCTCGGCTTTGCCGACTTCGCGCACTGCTTTGAAATCGAACCGCAGGAATCCGTCGATGCGTCCAAGACGTTTACGGAATACGGCTGCCTGCTGGACTGGCATGTGTGCCTCGTGCTCTCGCTGGCCAAGCGCGGTGAACTGCGCATCAATACGAACGGTACGCTCCACCGCCGCAGCTACCAGATCTGCACGGCCGCCTTCGTGACGGCATCCAAGATCTCTGCAAAGGCCGCCGAGAACGAGCTCTCGCTGATTTTCAGTTTCCTTACGCAGAAGGGCTGGCTCGAACAGGAAAATTCTCTCCTGTACCCCTCCGAGAAGGCGTACGAGTTCCTGAAGACGAGCGCGTTCCGCCTGCACCAGTACGTTTTGACATGGTGGGTCGAGGAACGCTTCCGCAACGACAGCGCGCATTGCAGACAAATGCTCAAGTGCATCACCGATGCCCGCGGCGTGTCCGATGCCGCCTACATGTTCTGGGTGATGGACCCGTCTTACCGCATTCTGGAATCGAACCGCCACCTGGCCTGGGAATACCTGCCGCGCCCGCTGCGCGAACTGTGGCTGCTCGGGCTCGTGAAGTTCCAGTTCCAGTCCGGCAAGGTTTCTGCCGTGATGCTGAGCGATGCCGGCCGTGAATGGACGACTACTTCTGTGTTCCCGCAGTACGAGGGCCAGGTATCCATGCTGCCGAACTTCGACCTCGTGGTATCGGCCTCCACTTCGCCGCAGCTCCTGTTTACCGTCGCCTGCCTTGCACGCGTCAAGAACGACGAGACGTTCCTGTGCTTCAACTTCGACAAGGATACCTACCTGGCCGGCCTCAAGAGCGGCATTCCCGAATCCGAGATGGAACAGGTGTTCGGCTGGATCAAACCGCCCGAGAATGTGCTTTCGACCTTCCGCGAATGGAATTCCTCGTTCTACGGGGCGAAGGTGCGTACTGTTCGTTTGTTAAAAATTGACGACCTGAAGATTTTGACGGAACTTTCCCGCTTTTCGCAGTTCACGGAATGCACCGAGGAATATATCCCGGGGTATGGCTTTGTGCTCGTGCCCGAGAAGGAACATCTGGCCTTTGAAATTCTCGAGAGCTTCGGCTACTGCCCGTTCGTGGACCGCTCTGCGAAAATTCGCGACAAGGCCCCGACCGACGAATGGCGCAAGGATTTCACCATCGCATGGCCCGAGGCAGGTTCTCCGGATTACGAACTGAAGAACGAAGTGGACGAGGCGACGCTCCAGTCGGCGCTCAAGTCTACGAAGTACAGCGATGTGTACCAGAAACTCGATACGTCGGACCTGGTGTATGTGCTGCGCTACGCGAAGACTACGGGCGTGTACCTTGCCGCAAAGGTCAGGGACCCGGCGAAGCGCGCCGAGAAGGAACGCGAGATCATGTTCTCCGTGCATGCGCTGCACTTGGCCAAGGCGCCGCTCAACGTGGATATCCAGGAGAAGGACTGCGAAGGGGTTGCCCCGCTGCAGCTTTCGTTTATCCAGGAAATCAAGGTGCTCCGCAAGGAAGCGTAGTTTTTAAGGCAACGTCTGCGCGTAGCCCGCGATGTCCTTCATCTCGTCGAGCGTAATCTCGTCGTAATAGGATTCCATGCGGCGGTCTTCGTCGCCGAAGTTCATCTGGTACCAGAACGTGGGCATGTCTTCGCGCGCCCGCTGCCCGATAAAGGCGGGGTTGCCCATAGGGTTGAAGTTTATGCGGTGGCCGTCTTCGCCATGGCACGGCCTGCAGTTCTGGTAAAAGAGTTTTGCACCGCGCTTGAGGTTTGCTCCCTTGATTTTGCCGTTCTTGTCGAGCAGCTTGTACACAAGGTAGGCCATGCGCTTGTCTTCGCGGGTGAGCGTATCTCCCGGCGACCCCGGTTCCGGCGCATCTACTGCCTGCGCGGCATCTTTAGTAGAGTCTTTAGCCGGGCGCGCGACCTTCCCTGTCGGGGGAGTATCTGCGGCAATACCGATAGCCGCCCCGTAGAGGGCGGCGAGGATCCCTGCGATAAGCGTCGTTTTGCGCACCTGCATGGTCAGAATATAAAAAACGTGCGGTCTGAACGGCCTGTGTCCCCGTATGTCGACGAGCCTGCACCAGAACTTTCTACCTTGTTGCCTATGAGAACAAGCATTTTATTTTCGGCTGTCCTTGCATTGGCTGCCACCGTATTTGGAGGAACCCCCATGCTTTCTAGTGATCTCGAGTCCCTTTACTTGAACGGCCGCTGGTCTGTGCAGGATTCCTGCCTGTGTGCAAGCGCCCCCGCTGTGTCGGTTGCGTTCAAGGCTGTTACCGGCGAGGTCACTTTCGACATAGAAGGCGAGGCGCGCTTCCTTTTCGAGGTAGACGGCAAGCCGTCGAAGTACTTTACGGTGAATGCCCGCAAGAAGCAGAAGCTTGCGACCCCGAAGGATAACAAGCCGCACGCCTACCGCCTCATCAAGGTGAGCGAATCTAACCCGGGCAAGTTCTGCATCTACGATATCGACCTCGGCAAGAAGGGCTCCTTTGCTGAGAAGCCGAAATCGTCTAACCGCCGCATCGAGTTTATAGGGGATTCCTTTACGGTGGGTTACGGCGTCGAGGCGAAAGGCCCCGAGGACGGCACCCCGTTCGAGAAGACGAATGCTTCCAAGAGCTATGCCTTCCTGCTGGCCGAAGGGTTCAAGGCCGACTACCAGGTGAATGCGGTGAGCGGCCGCGGGCTCGTGCGCAACTACGCGAACATCGTGCCGGAATGGACGCTCGAGACCTTGTACGACTACACGATGATGGGTGTGCCCGAACAGGACCCTGCTACCGAACGCTGGGATTTCGACAAGTTCCACCCGCAGGTCGTGGTCGTGTTCGTGGGGATCAATGATTTCCAGGGCGAACCCCCGTATGCGGATGCCGCGCAGTACAAGGCCGCCTACGCAAAGCTCCTGGATAGGCTGCGTTCGCTCCATCCGGGCGTAAAGTTCCTGCTCGTGTCTACCAAGACATGGCCGAATGACGCACTTACGCCCGTGGTCGAGGAGATCTACAAGGAGCAGGTGGCCGCCGGACATACCGACCTTTTGTATAAACTTGTTTACACTGAGAATACCGCACTGCACGGACACCCGAGCGAAATGTCCCAAAAGGAGCTTGCGAACACTTTAAGGCCCCTTGTAGGCCGTCTTGGAGGCTGGCTTTCCCGCTAGATTATCCGTAATAAGTTATTTTTTATTCGGGTGATTAGGAAGGAAAAGATTTTTTATGTCCAGGATTATGGAAAAAATATACGCTCTCTTCAGGATGAATATCCTGATATTCGTGTTGCTGGCTGCGACGGTTATAGCCCTTTTTGCATACCAGAACGGATTGGACGATATTGTCTTCTTGAATCTTTCCGATTACCCGTATGTAATTGCCGAGACTGACAGCGCTGACGGCGGTTCTTCTGCTGTGGCCATCACGCGTACCGATTCCTCTATCATTGTCGACTACGAACTCAAGGAAGGCTATGCCTACCCGTATGCCGGTGTCAAGATTTTGCTGGGGGACGGTAAGATCAAGGGGCGTGACTTCTCGAAGTACGACAGCATCTTTGTGTGGGTCAAGCCGCGCGGCGAGGGTACGGTGCGTATCTACTTCCGCGCCTACGACCCGGCGTTCTACCGCGACGGCGACGAGGGCTCGCTCAAGTTTAACGAAGTCGAGTTCTTCCCGCTCGAGGAGACTTACCCGGCTGTGTTCGTCCCGCAGGAATTCCGCGTGGCCAGCTGGTGGGTTGCCCAGAACGAGATTAGCGTGCACAAGGCCCGCGTAGACCTTTCGAACATCCCGCTCATTGAAATCCAAACGGGCACGAATGCTCCGCTTGGTTACGGTACCCTCGAAATCCGCGGGTTCTGCTTCAAGGGCAAGAAGATTGCGAAACTGGACCTCGTGACCATCCTGGTCGCTCTCTGGTTCGTGACGTTCCTCATTATTCTCGTAATCCGCTTCTTCGACTACAACCGCGAACGCGCCGCCAACCGCAAGAAGCAGGAGGAACTCGAGAAGTACCTCGAGGCCCTCGAGATCGAGAAGAGCGAATACGAGAAGTCCAGCCGTACCGACCCGCTTACGGGTTGTCTCAACCGTGCCGGCTTCGGTAGCGTGCTCCTGCGCGAACAGGAGAACCTGACCAAGAATGGCAGTCCGGTCTCGTTCGTGCTGCTCGATATCGACCATTTCAAGTATGTGAACGACACCTACGGCCACAATGTGGGCGACGAGGTGCTCGTGAACCTCACCAAGCTTATCCAGGGCAAGATCCGTAACAGCGACAGTCTGGTGCGCTGGGGTGGCGAAGAATTCGTTATCCTTTGCGGCGAGACTCCTATCCAGAACGCACAGTTCCTGGCCGAGAAGCTTCGCGTGGCAATCGAGAAGACCCAGCTGATTCCGCAGCAGCAGATTACCTGCTCCTTCGGTATTTCCGAGATGGTGCAGGGCGAAGACCCCAAGCGCCTGTTCGAGCGTGCGGACAAGGCGCTGTATGCCTCCAAGGAAGGCGGGCGCAACCGCGTGACGAGCGCGACCTACCGGCGCCAGCGCTAAGCCATGAAACCCTTCGTTCTTTTACTCCTGGTGGCGATGCTGCTCGTGTCGTGTGCCCGCAAGGAGCCCGAGGTCGATTTCAAGCCCATCCAGTTGGGGTGGTCCGCCCTCTCCGAGGCGGCGGAAAACCACCCGCAGAAGGATGCCTGCGTGATTGCAATCACGTCGTTCCTGATGCGCGACAAGCATGTCACGGGCTCGAAAATCGAGTCGCTCGACTACGTGGTGAGGTACGACGTCAAGGGCGAAAGCCTTGAATTTCAAGGAAATTGCGAAAATCCGGGATATAAGGACTCGGTCGAGTGCCACTGGACGGCGCTCTGTGCCGACGTAGAAAAAGTCGTTGTAAAATTTCACAACGGAGACTAGTTGGCGACAGTACCTTTTCGGGGGTTAGAGTTCTATTTTTAATCTGTTAGCCCACAATACTTTGCGGGTGTTCTTACGGGTTGAAATATAAGGATTTTATCTGTGAAGCCGATCTTTGAATATACAGACTATCGCGAATGGATTAGGGACGCTTTTGATGACTTCAAACAGCGTAAGACGGTCATTTCTTGGCGATACATGGCTATGAAGCTCGGTGCGGATCCGGGTAACCTGCTCCGCGTATCCCAAGGGAAGATCCACCTGACGCTTTCGCTCGTGAAGCCCATGGCCGAGTTCTTCGAACTCGACGAGAAGGAGACGGCCTACTGGACGGAGCTCGTGTGCTTCGGGCGCGCGAAGACCGACGCCGAGGCCCTGAACCATTACGAGAAGATGCAGATCTTGAAGGGAATCCCCCTCAAGAGGCTTGCGAAGAAGGAACTGGAGTTCTACAGGCACTGGTACTGCAACTCGATACGCTCGATTATCGGCATTTGCAGGTTCAAGGACGACTACGAGGGCCTTGCGGAGAGCTGTACGCCCCCTATTACGGTAGAAGAGGCGAAGAGTGCCGTAAAACTTTTGTATGATTTAAACATGATTTCGAAGGATCGGGACGGGTACTGGAAGGTGAACGACACCTTCGTGAGCACTGGTGGAAACTGGCGCTCCGAGGCCGTGCGTACATTCCAGAAGGAAACTATCCGACTCGCGGGCGAATCGCTGGAGCGCCATGCGCCTCCTCTGCGCGATATCAGCACCGTGACGATGACCTTCAATATGGACGACATCGCGCTCATCCGCGAGAAGATCAAGGAATTCCGTAGCGAACTCCTGCGTATGTCGCAGGAAGGCAACGGCGACGATACCGTGTTCCAGCTGAACGTGCAGCTGTTCCCGATTGGTTTTGCGAAGAAACTACAGGAGAAGGCAAAATGAAAAAGTTCCTTCTCCTAATACCGGTTGCGCTTGCGGCCTGGTTCTGTTCTTCGCCTACCAACGAGTACCCGTTGGACCTTGTGGGCGGACCCGGAAGCGAGACGACGAATGGACTTGCCCTTGTCGATGGCAGGCCTGCCTCCTATGCGACTGTTGCTTTGCGCAAGGCCGACTCCAGGGCGGACAAGGCTGTCGAGGAGAACGCCATTGTCGTGGCCGACACCTATGCCGACGAACAGGGCCGCTTCGACGTGAAGATCCCTGCCGACGGCAAGTACCGCCTCACGGTGGCGCACGATGGCGTGGCGTTTACGAAGATTGTTTCCCGCAGTGACTTTGCCGAACCGGGCAAGGCGACTGCTCCCGATACGGTGAACCTCGTGGCGACTGGCCTGGTGGCCGGTGTCGTGGATGTGCCCGAGGGTTCCTCTACCGTGTGGGTCGGCGTGCTCGGAACCGATGTGCTCGTGAAGACGGATGCGAACGGCTGGTTCGCTCTCCCGGCTGTCCCCGCGAAGGATTCCCTGCAGCTCTACTTTGTTGACGAGACTTACAAGACGAACTTGGGTGAGCAGACCCTGTATGTCGAACCCATGGAATCCGTGCTGAAGGATTACCGTGCGCCTGATGACGGCAAGGTTGTCGTGCTCCAGGAAGACGGCACTCCCGCTGCCTACGCGACTGTGGCTCTCCGTGCTGCCGGCGCGATGGTGGAGAAGTACGCGGTGCAGAACAAGATGGTCGATTCCGATATCCGCACCGATGACCAGGGCAAGTTCGCCATGGAATGGCCCACGAAGGGCGATTTCCGCCTGACGGTTGTCTCGGAAGGTTTCGCCTTCTCGAAGGTGTTCGCTGCCGCCGAGCTGCCTGCCCTGGATACCTTGCGCCTCGTGCCGACTGCCGCCGTTTCGAGTAAAGTAACACTCCTGAGCAGTAACGATTTCGCATGGGTCGGCGTCTACGGGCTTGACCTGCTCGTGAAAACGAACAATGTCGGCGAGTACGTGCTGCCGGGTGTCCCTGCCGGCGATTCGCTCTCCATTTACTTTGTGACTGCGGATTCCGCGAAGGAAGAGCTCTATGCCGAATGGAAGACTGCCGCTGAACCTAACAGCACGCAGTTCCTGAGCCCCGTGATGGTCCTGCAGGATTTCGAAGGCGATGCTGACGGCTGGTACCTGAATATCGATTCCCTCAAGAAGGGCACCGAGTTCAAGACGGCAAATGTGGTGGCTGGCATCGAGAATGATTCTTCCCGTGGCTCGAACGTGTTCCATGGCAAGTACAAGCTGGCCAACGACGATTACGCCTGGGCGCTTATTGGAACATCGTTCGAACATTACATGAACTTCGCCGCAATCGATTCCATCGTGTTCTACGCGAAGGGCGATGGCAGCATCAGGCTTTCGCTCGAGAACTGGGTTTCGCCCACGATAAACCTGAAGGCGGCTACTGACTGGATTTCGCTTTCGTCCAAGTGGAAGCGCGTCAGCGTGAACCCGGCAGAACTCTGCGTGGGCAGCGCCAACGAGGAGACTTGCTTTGCCACATGGAGCGCGGTCAAGGGCGGCGTCAAGCAGTTCCACATATTCGTGGAAGGCGGCTCCGAGTTCTATGTCGACGACGTGACGCTCTACGGCGCGTTGTTCTAGAGCACACGAAAAAGACAGAAAAGCCCCCGCCGGGGGCTTTTTTAATTGTTATTTGAACGGCGCCACCATTGTTTGTAAACCCGAATTTAAGTATCTTTGGGTTATGGAAAATCTTGAAAAAGAATCTGCCGTCGCGCAGGAATATCTTGCGCGCATTGCGAAAGAAGCCGAAGCGAAATTTGATGAACATCTGCCCCCGGTAAGCGACCGTCCGTGTCGCCTGCACGAAGCCATGCGTTATTCCATGTTTGCGGGCGGAAAGCGCCTGCGTCCCGGCCTTGCGAAGGCCGCCTTCGACATGTTCGGTGGAAAGGGCGACAAGATTTGGCTTGCCACGAGTGCCCTCGAGATGCTCCATACCTTTAGCCTTATCCACGACGACCTGCCCTGTGTCGACAACGACGATTACCGCAGGGGCAAGCTCACGAGCCACAAGAAGTTTGGCGAGGCGACTGCCGTGATGGCGGGCGATGCACTCTGCGTGCAGGCCTTTGAGCTGATGGGCCGTGCGGGCGACGCGCGTGCCATCGAGGTTCTTGCCCACCTGCTGGGTACCTACGGCATGATCGGCGGCGAGATGACCGATATCGAGTGCGAAGGCAAGAAGGTCGATCTCGAGATTGTCGACTACATCCATTACCACAAGACGGCGGCGCTCATCGAGGCCTCCCTCCAGGTGGGTGCGATGCTTGCGGGCGCCGAGGAGAAGTCCATCGAGGCTATCCGCAACTACGGGCGCTCCATCGGGCTTGCGTTCCAGATTGTCGACGACATCCTGGACATTGTCTCCACGACCGAGGAACTGGGCAAGGACGCCGGTTCCGATATCGAGAAGGGCAAGGCGACTTACCCCTCTATCGTCGGGCTCGAAAATTCACGCGTGAAGGCGAAGGAACTCTACGACGAATCCCTGAAGGCTATCGACGGCCTCAAGTACGATACGTCTATCCTGCGCGCTATCGCCGCATTTATCATTACCCGGGTTAAGTAATGGATTTAAAAGACGTAAAGTCTCCAAAGGATATCAAGCACTGTTCCGTGCAGGAACTGAACCGGCTTGCCTCGCAGGTGCGCGAGACAATCATTGGCCAGGTCTCCAAGCACGGCGGCCACTTGGCTTCTAGCCTGGGTGTCGTAGAACTTACGCTTGCACTCCACTATGTGTACAATGCCCCCGATGACAAGATTGTGTGGGACGTTGGCCACCAGGCTTATGTGCACAAGCTTTTGACCGGGCGCTACGACCGGTTCGGTACACTTCGCCAGCAGGGCGGTATTTCCGGGTTCCTCAAGAGGAACGAGAGCGAGTACGACTGCTTTGGCGCAGGCCATGCGACCACGTCTATTTCGGCGGCGCTCGGCTTTGCCGTGGCGCGCAACCATTTCGACCGCAAGAATAACGTGGTGGCCGTCATCGGTGACGGTTCCATGACTGGCGGTATGGCTTTCGAGGCCCTGAACAATGCGGGCATCTCGAAGCAGAACATGACCATCATCTTGAACGATAACAAGATGAGCATTGCGCCCAATGTGGGCGGGTTCAGCAAGTACCTGAACCGAGTGATTTCGGACCCGGTCTACAACAAGATGCGTTCGGACCTGGACCGCCTGATGAAACGTGTGCCCGGTATTCTCGGGAGCCGTTTCCGTGACTTGTTCTTGCAGGTGGAAGCCGCCGCGAAGAATGCGGTGAAGCCTGGCGCCTTCTTCGAAGACATGGGCATTCGTTACTTTGGCCCCATCGACGGTCACGACATCAATGAACTTATCATGATTCTCGAACGCGTGAAGTCGCAGCCCGGCCCGTGCATTGTGCACGTGCTGACCGAGAAGGGCCGCGGGCTCGATGCCGCGGAGAAGAACCCCTCGAAGTTCCATGGATGCGGACCGTTCGACCCGGAAAGCGGGCTCCCGCTCGCCCCCGGCAAGCCGAACCCTTCGCTCACGAGTGTATTCGGCAAGACTTTGCTCGAACTTGCGAAGAAGGACAACCGTATCATGGGAATCACGGCCGCCATGCCCACGGGCTGCGGTCTCGATATTGTTGCGAAGGAACTGCCCGACCGCGTGATAGACGTGGGCATTGCGGAAGAACATGCCGTGACATTTGCTGCGGGCCTTGCCTGCGACGGCGTGGTTCCGGTGGTCGCCATTTATTCAAGCTTCATGCAGCGCGCTTACGACCAGATTATGCACGATGTCGCGCTACAGAACCTGCACGTGGTCTTTGTTCTTGACCGCGCGGGACTTGTCGGTGCCGACGGCCCCACGCACCACGGTGCATTCGACCTTTCGTTCTTGCGTACGGTGCCGGGCATGACTGTGCTTGCGCCTAGCAACGAGAACGAACTCAGGGACATGATTACCGCCTCCATCGACATGGAGGGGGCCGTCGCCATCCGTTACCCGCGCGGTACGGCGCTCGCCGAATCGCTCGCGCCCGCAAGCGACGCTCCCTTTGATGCGAAACTTCCGAAGGTCATCGAGCAGGGCAAGGATATCTTGTTGCTCGGTGCCGGGTTCATGACAAACGAACTGAAAAAGACGGCGGAAATCCTGAAGGCGAACGGCTACAGCCCTACGCTTGTAGACGCGCGCATCATCAAGCCGCTTGACGAGGAATGCTACCGCGGGCTTTTGGAAAGCCACAAGGTCATCGTCACGCTCGAAGACAACACGCGCATTGGCGGCTATGGCTCTGCGGTCATGGAACTCATGGCCGACCTGGGGATTACGGGAAAGAAGTTCTTCCGGTTTGGTCTGCCTGACCATTTCGTGGAACAGGGTGAAATCCAGAATCTGTACAAACTCTTGAAAATAGACGGCGAGTCTGTCGCCAAACAATTGATGGAAAGACTATGAGCGAAGAAAACAAGCGCACAGTGAGAAGCACTCTTACCCGCAAGTTCGGGGTGAGCGAAAAGAAAGACGAACGCCGCCCGCGTAGGGATGACGGCGAAGGCAAGAAGTTCGGCGACCGCCCGGTGTTCGGTGGACGTCGCGATGGCGAACGCTTCCGTGATGGCCGCCCGCGTGGCTTGCGCGAAGATGGCAGCCGCAACGAGGATTCCGAAGGCCGCTTTGACCGCGAACGCCGCCCGCGCCGCTTTGGCGACCGCCCGTTTGGCCGTCGCGAAGGTGGCCGTTTCGGCGACCGCTTTGGCAAGCGCGGTGACCGTCCGTTCCGCGCCTTTGACGGTGCTTCCGAGAACAGCGCTCCGGTCTACCGCCAGCGCCCGGAACAGAAGTCCGAACGCGTTGACGAAAACATTGACGAGGCCGCGCTCGAAGCTCGCGCCGCCATGGTCGAGAAGTCCGAAGACAGCGTCGCCAATCCGCCCTGGTTCAAGAAACTCCTCGCCGTCACGACCGAGAAGGGTCGCGACCGCGAAGGCCGCTTCCTCGGTGAAGGCGTCCATGTGGTGGACGAGCTTATCACCAAGCACCGCGAAATCGTTATCGCCGTCTATATCGTAGAAGGTTTCGAGAACGAGGCCCTCATCGAGAAGATCAACGAGGCCGACGTGACTATCCACGTGCTCACCGAAGACCAGATGAAGCAACTCTCCTCGACGGTTACCACGCAGGGCATTATCGCACACTGCCGCATCGCCAACACGAAGCCGGTGTACGAATCCAGCCGCAGCGTGATTACGCTCGTGGATGCCGTGCAGGATCCGGGCAACCTCGGTACGCTTTTCCGCACGAGCCTCGGCTTTGGTTCTAACGGCATGGTGCTCGGCCGCGGTACGGTGAGCCCGTTCAACCCGAAGGTCGTGCGCGGTTCCTCGGGTACGTTCCTCCGCGTGCCTTTTGAATTCGACATCGACATGGTCGACCACATCAACTTCTTGCGCAGCAAGGGCTACACCATCATCGCTACCGATTTGCATGCAAAGCAGACGCTGCGCGACATCCCGAAGCACAAGCTCCGCAAGATGGCGTTCCTCGTGGGTAACGAGGGTGCAGGCACGAACCCGTACTTCATTGAACTTGCCGACGAGACGGTGAAGATCCCGATGAGCAGTGAACTCGAATCTCTCAATGTTTCTGTGGCGCACGGCATCTTGAGCTACGAAGCCGCCCAGATTCAGGAGGAACTCAAGTAATGGCGAACTTTCACGAGCGTCTTGAACAGCGTATCGCTGCCTGCGGGAACCCGGTGTGCCTGGGTATGGACCCGGTACTCAAACTGATTCCGCTCGAAGGCAGTGCCGAAGAGAAAATCAAGCGCTTCTACCTCGACATTCTGGAATGCGCCCTGAAGCGCAACGTGACGCCCGCGGTGGTGAAGCCGAACAGCGCTTACTACGAATGCGTGAGCGTGCAGGCGATGCTCGTGTTGCAGGAACTCATTGCCGCCTACAGGAGTGCCGGTATTCCGGTGATTCTCGATGCGAAGCGCGGCGATATCGGCAAGTCGAGTGCCGCGTATGCGAACGCCGCCTACGACGTGTACAAGGCCGATGCGGTGACGGTTTCCCCCTGGATGGGTTCTGATTCCGTTGGCCCGTTCATCCGCGAGAATTCCGAAAACGGTGCATATGTGCTGCTCCGTACGAGCAACAAGGGTGCACACGATTTCCAGGACATGAACGTTGTCCGCAGTGACGACCCGCGTGACAATGCGCAGGCATTCTATTCCGTTGCCGACAAGATTATCGAATGGGACGGTAGCCTCGGTTACCTCGGCGCTGTCGTCGGTGCGACGCACCCCGAAGAACTCGAGCAGATTACCGCCTACACGGTGGCGAAGAAGCACGAAATCCCGTTCCTCATTCCGGGCGTCTCGATTCCGGGCGTTCCCGGCGGTCAGGGCGGCGACGCAGCCACCGTTCTCCGCGCTATCGCGAACGGTGGTGGCAAGCGCAAGTTCCACGTGCTCAATAGCAGCAGCGGGCTTAACTTTGCCTGGCAGCGCAATAACACTCCGGCGAACTTCGCGAACGATTGTATCGACGCGCTGGAACGCCTTGCCGAGGCTTGCGCGGTATAAGGAAGGGCGCCGATGCGGTTCCTTGTTCCCATAGTTCTTGCCGTTGCGGTTATTGCGCTTGCGTTTAACCTCGCAAAGCCGCTACCCAGTACGAACTTCGACGAATCCTTCTTGCCGAAGGCTTCGTCGGTTAAGTACGTCGCCGCCGGGCACGATGCCTCTGTAGCCGGACTTTTCTGGATCAAGGGACTTACCGAACTGGGCGAGAGCTACCTTACCGGCAAGGAGTATGCGTACCTCGGGCATGTGGCGAACCTTTGTACGGAACTTGATAGCCTGTTCTACACGCCGTATTACTTTATCAGCGGGGTTACGCCCATCGACGCTCCGGATACCTCCGACCTGGTGGTGCTTCGCAGGGCTGTTCGCGTGTACCCCGAAAAGTGGCGCGTTGCCGTAAGCCTTGCGCTACGGCTTGCAAAGGGGCCTTACCCCGACAAGCAGGCGGCTGCCGATGTGATGCGCCCCTACTTTAACAGCACGGACACGACCATGCCGGAACATATCCGCATGATGTACCGCTCGTTCGAACTGGACATGGAGCAGACGGAAACGGCTATCGAGATGATTCTGAACGATGTGATGCAGCCGCGGTTCAAAAAATTCCGCAAGAGTTTCAGCAACAAGGCTTTCCGCGCTCTCGGGTACGGCGGTTACGGGTCTGTGAGCGGGCCTGATTCCACCGTCTATAAAGAAATTGAGAAAACTATCGAGGCCTTTGTCGATGGCAAGGTACCGCCGATGTACGCCTACTCGCACCTGCTTGCGCTGAAGAAGGTGGAGAAGAAGGAAGAAGAAACCGCCGCAGTAGAACCCGCGGCTGAAACAACAGAAAAACCCGTGGACGGTGCCACGGGTAATGCAGCGGAAACTCCCGCCAATTAATCTTTACCGTGTTATTGCAATGCGGGTGCTGAACAGCATCTTGCCGTTGCTTGTCGCCCTCACGTAGTACGTGCCCTTCGATTTCGCGAGGCTCCTTACGGGTACGCTGCCCGACTTTGCGAAGGTGTTGTCGTACACGTTTTTCCCGCGCATGTCGAATACGGTCAGGCGCATGCTTGCGTTGCTCAGCACGAATTCCAGGTTGCCGTTCCTGTAGTTCACGCTCCCGAATCCTTCGGGTTTTGCCTTCCGGGCAATCGCAGTCGTTCCGCTAGATTCGCTCGAGCCCATGTTCCAGTCGCTCGGGACGCGTGCCGCGATTCCCCTGCCCGCTGTGCTCATGTAGACGACTCCGTAGGTATTCATGTCGCCCATCACGAACTCGCCGTTCGCGAGCCCGCCGTATTCGTGCCCGTCGTCGTTCACGCGGGTCCATGTCTTGCCTGCGTCGTCGCTTCCGAACACGCCTACGGTTTCACCCACCTTGCCGAACGCATAGATCACGGGATAGCCGCCTGCAGTCTTAGACTTCCCGTAGCCTACGGCCTCGCAGTAGCCTATGCCCTCTGCGGGTGTCCAGCTCTTGCCGCCGTCGGTGGAGTGGAGCAGCTTGCCTGTCACGGGGTCGCCGGTCTCGTTCCTTTCGGCGATAGGGAGCCAGAGGTCGCCTTCGTATCCCGGGATGGCGCGGAATTTCTTGTCGTTGCTCTTGCCGGGTTCGCTCACCTTCGTGAACGAGCCGCCCTTGTCTTCGCTCCTGAAGAATTCTCCCGTTGTTCGGTTGTATGCATAGAACACGTTTGCGTTTTCGGGGTCGCCCACGACGAATGACGCGTTGTCGATTCCCGATACGGTTTCCCATCCGGAATTTACCTGGCGGTAAACGGTGGTGGTTCCGTTACCCGGTACCCAGACGATGATGCTCCCGTCGGTAGAAATTGCGACCGTGCCTTCCTTGTAGTTCTTGTCGAGGCTCCCGTAGGTGGCTACGCTCCATGTGCGCCCGGAATCCTTCGAGACCTGCACCGGGTCGATGGGCACGTCGTTGTACTGCCCTTCGTAGGCGCGGGTGGCGCTCACCTTCACGAGCGTTCCCGATTTCGGGGCGTAGGCGAGTGCCCACGTGGAACCGAGGGAGGTGTTGGTGCCCGAGACGGAGGTGAGGTGCCTGTGGGCGGGGAACTTCGAGATGTCCTCGTGCCTGAATCCGTCATAGTCGGCGATGACGGAAACTAGCGGGCCTCCGGGAATGCTCACCACCTCGTAGGGGACGGTCTCCTCGATGCCGTGTGCGTTGAAGTGCCATACCTGGCCCTGGACCGCCTCGTCGCTCGAATAGTAGTAGTTTGTCGTGGAATCGAACGTTCCCGCAGGTATCACCTCGTAGTCGTCCATGTTGTCGCAGCGGAAGATGCCGTTGCCGGAACTCACGAATACGCGCTTGGGGTTGAACGGGTCGATTGCCGCACTGCCCGACCAGTGGATGGATCCTCCCTGCATCCAGCCGATTCCGTTCTCGTCCATCTGCTTGACGGTGGGGTAGTAGCCGCCTTCCATCCAGTAGTACTTGAAGCTTGCGACCCATGTCTTGCCGCCGTCCGTGGTGCGGAAGATGTTGGAACCCCACTGGTCGCTCCACTTGCCGTTTTCGCCGTCGGTAGCGATGTACCAGAATTGCGGGCCGCGGTAGCCTTCCGTGGTGACGACCATCTCGTTCGGGTCTTCCGGATTGATGGATATGCCACCGTAGGGTGCAATGTAGGTGTAGTTTTCCATGTCGGCGTAGTCGGCGTTGTCGTATTCCGATGCGCCCGTGTTGCCGTCGTCGATGTAGTCTTCCGGCGATACGTCGGTCCAGGTGAGCGTCGCGATATCGCACTGCAGTACCGCACCGCGGCCGAACCCGTCGTATATCATGCCCCAGCCCTCGTCCCAGCCCATGGAATGCGGGCCCGCGCCGTCGGCGAACGTGACGGTGAGCGTGCCGCCGTCCTTCGAGACGACCGCGCGCTGCGGCATCAGGCGTACCTTCGCGCCACCTGCGGTTGTGCGGAGCGCGTCGGGAATCGGGAGCGGTTTCCATGTCTTGCCCGCGTCTGTCGAGGTGAACACGTTCTCGAACGTGGATTTTGCCGTGCTCCCTTCGCGCAGGAATCCGGCATAGAGCGTGCTGGAACTGCCCGGCGCGAACTGCACGAAGCTGAACCCGGAGCCGTTCCAGGTGGTATCGCTCCCGGCGGCCGCGGTCCAGGAATCCACGTGGCTCCAGGTGGAACCGTTGTCGCTTGATTTCCAGA
Organism: Fibrobacter sp. UWR2; assembly: GCF_002210285.1. Taxonomy (NCBI): domain Bacteria; kingdom Pseudomonadati; phylum Fibrobacterota; class Fibrobacteria; order Fibrobacterales; family Fibrobacteraceae; genus Fibrobacter; species Fibrobacter sp. UWR2. The sequence continues at coordinate 35,837 of NZ_MWQE01000003.1, forward strand.
GTCCGGACCTTCTCGAACCGTAGAACATGATGTCGGTATTGTTCGGGTCGATGGCGAGCGCTTCGCCGTTCCCGCGGCCCATGCCGTTGCCGTGAACGCCGAAATCCATCACCACGCCGCCCTTCGCGCCCGTGGAATCCCAGGTGTAGTGCACTTCCCAGCTCTTGCCGTAGTCCGTAGAACGCAGGAGAGCGCTGCGGGCGTTGCTGAAGTAGCTCGTGCCCGCCATCATGTACACCTTGCCTTCGTCCTTCGGGTCTACTGCGATGGCCTCGATCCCGAGCAGGCCGAGTTCGCTCACGTCGACCCAGTCCATCATGGATTCCCATCGCTTGGTTTCTTCGTTCCAGCGGTATGCGCCGCCCACGTCGGTGCGCGCGTAGAACACGTTCTTTTCGACGGGCGAGGCGATGACGGCGCTAACGAACCCGCCACCGCCCATGCTCACGTTGCTCCAGCTGAAATCGCCCTCGCCGGTCGCTGCGTGGACGGCGATAGATGCACCCGCGATGGCGAGAAATGCGCCTGCGGGTTTGAAAAAGTTACCCATAATCACCTCACATAACCGGGACGGAAAGCCCCGTAATGAGGAATATATATTATGTCTCCTGGAACCGTATCGCCCGCGCGAGCTTCCACGAAAAAGCCGTTGTGCGGTTTTCTACGATACGAAACACCCCGAAATAAGCATCCCGGGGGTCGCAATCATTCCCCGCAGCGCTTCGCGTTGTTCGGGAGTCCCATCAGTTCAAAAGCGTTCTTGCAACGGAGCTTCAGGTCGGCCGCTTCGTCGGCCTTTGTGCTTTTCAGTTGAGCCCTCTGGTAGAGGATTGTCGCCGTCATGTACGGGACGTTGTTCTTGATGGAAAGTTCCTCGGCGGCGCGATAGAGTGAATCGGCTTCGCCTTTGCCTTGCAGGTCTGCCATGCGGGCTGCTGTCCAGGCGTAGAACCCGCCCTTCTTGCTTGCGCGCTTACCGACCATCTTGAGCGATTCCTCGGCGTCTTCGTGCCTGCCCTTGGCGGTCTGCGCGATGGCGCACTCGGAGTAGAACGAGGCCTGCAGCGGCTTGTCGGACTTGCCTACGGAATCGGGGTCTGCGGAACTGCAGACCTTGTATGCCTCGTCGTATTTGCCTTGCGCATTCGCGAGGGCGGCCTTGCCCCGGAGGAGCATCAGGTTGGTGTTCTTGTCCAGGATTTCCGGGCGCACCTGCGAGAGTAGCGTCTCGGCGAGTTCGAAGTCCAGGCTCATCGTGCGGACTTGCGCCATTGCCATGAGCACGCGGCCTTCGGAGCGCAGGTCCGCTTCCTTGCGGCTGGCGAGCAGTGCGCGTTCCAGCTGGCTGTAACTTTTGGCGAACTTGCCCGCGTCGAGCGAACGCTGGGCGCGGGACGAAAGTATTCCCGACTCGGATGCGCTTGCAACGGTTGCAAGCGAGAGCAGAACTGCTATGCCGAACTTGCGCACTACCATAGCGTCTCCACCATGAACGGCACGGAATCCTTGTTAGGCATGTTTCTGCGGATAATCCACACGTTGGAAATGCCCGTCATGAGGTCGTCGGCGTTCTGCAATGTCTGTTCCGTGGTTTCCATGAAGTCCGTAAGGCCCGAGGTAACCTGGCTCACTTCCTTCAGGAGCCCGTCGACCTTGCCGATAGTCGTGTCGATGTTGCTCATCATGCCGTCGACATTGCCCATGATCTTGTCGACCTTGCCCGGTAGCGGCTTGAGTTCGGTCATCATGCCCGATACATCGTCGGTGATGCCGTCGACTTTCCGCAACAGCCCGGGCACGTTGTTCTGCAGCGTGTCGAGTAGGTTCGATGTCTTGTGGATGGCCGACTTGCCCGCATAGGTAATGTCGTCGAGGCGCATAAGCTGGCGGTTCAGGTTGTCGTATAGTCCGCGCGACCCGAACAGGGCGCCCACCGTGGTTCCGGTATCCATCGTCATCGCTACGAGCGTGTCGGCTGCATCGATAAGGAGGTTCACGCGCCCGAGGAGCTCGTTGGCGGTCTCGAGCACGGTCTCGATGTCCTGTGCCCTGCCGGGCGGGAGGTAGTCGCCGTCTTCAAGCACGCGGCCCTTGCCGCGGTTCACGTCGATGTTGATGACGCGTGCCGAAATCAGGTTCTGGTCGCGGATGGCGAAAACCTGTGCGCTGTCGGTAATCCAGTTCTGGAACTGCTTGCGGATGGTAAACTCGATATGAACGCCGTTCGCCTCGATTTCCATGTCCGAAATCTGGCCAACGTCTACGCCGCTGATCTGTACGCGGGTACCCGGGCGCAGACCGAGCGCTTTTTCAAAGTTACTGTGGAGCTTATATTCTTCGACGCCAATAATGCCGCTGGTGAACAACTTGGTATAGAGGACAAAGCCGAAAATCACGACGGCGATAGTGAAGAACACGCCGACCAGGAGGCCTGAAACTTCCATCCAGTTTATCTGTTTTACCGGCTTTATTATCATGTTAAGAAATATATAAATATTTATTTTCAATGTGCAAAAGCGATTTTGTCTTTTTTATTTTGCATTGAAAAGAGAGGTTTTTATGGACTTTTTGGATTTTCTGAACTTTTCGGTGACGCCTTACCACACGGTGGAGGGTATAAAGGCGCTGCTCTCGCAGTCGAAGGCTGGTGGATTGAAGGTATGGGAACGCGGGGGTGCGCTCATCGCGGTCCGTATGCCGAAGAACGCCTGCGCGGACTTCAAGTTCAGGATTGCGCTTGCCCATACCGACTTCCCGGCGCTCAAGATTACGCCGAATCCGGACTGCCGTGCGGCGGGAATCCAGACGCTGCACCCCGAGATATATGGTAGCCCGATTTACACGAGCTGGCTGGATCGTGACCTGGGATATGCCGGGATTTTGGCGTACGAGGCTGACGGCAGGGTCGAGACGAAGGTGTTCCGTTCGGACAAAGTTGTCCGCATTCCCCAGCTGGCGGTCCACCTGAACCGCGGTGTGAACCAGGACGGCCTGAAGGTGAACCCGCAGACGGACCTGAATGCGCTCTGGACGGCCCGCGAGGGCGTGAAGTTCGTGGACGCGCTGAAGAAGGAGTTGCCGGAAGGGGCGGAACTGCTCGATTTCGACGTCCAGTTGTTCGATGCGCAGCCGGCGCAGGTGGGCGGGCTCGATGACGAATGGATTTTCTCGGGCCGCCTCGACAACCTCTCGAGCTGCCATGCGATTGCGACTGCGCTCACGGCGGCTCCTGTTCCCGAGAAGGATTGCCTGGTGGCGGCCTTCTTCAACAACGAGGAGATCGGCTCCGAAACCCGTGAAGGTGCTGCCGGCAACTTCCTGAAGAGCGTGCTGGAATCGGTATCGTCTCTTGGCTGTGCCGAACTTGCGGATGCGCTCTCGTCCAGTTTGGCCCTTTCTATCGACATGGCGCATGCCGAACACCCGAACTTTGTGCAGAAACACGACCAGAACCATGCTCCGGTTCTTGGTGGCGGAATCGTGTTGAAGACAAACTCGCAGAAGCGCTATGCGAGCGACGTGTTCTCGAATGCCCAGTTCAAGTTGCTCTGCAGGCGGGCGGGTGTCGCGTACCAGACCTTCGTGATGCGAAACGACATGCCCTGCGGCTCGACCGTGGGCCCCGCCGTCTCTGCCGCGCTCGGAATCCCGACGGTCGACATCGGCGAACCCATGCTCAGCATGCACAGTATCCGCGAGATGACTGCAAAAAAAGACCACCAAGGCATGATCGCCCTGGTGTCTACGTTCTTTGCGTAAGGTTCTTGACTACGAGAGCCACTTGAGCAGGCGAATGACTCCCATCTTGGCGCACTCGTTGTGGGCCGAGACGTTGGTGCGGTGCTCGATGGCCTTGCGGTTCTGGTGGTAGAACTCGTAGGCGCGCAGGAGCATCTCCTCGTTTGTCTTTGTCGGCTGGAATCCGAGTTCCTTCTTGATTTTTGACGTGTCGAACACGAACGTGCTCGCAATCATCTTGTACTGGTAGGGGCCAAGCGGCGAGATGCCGAGCTTGCTTGCGAGTTTCATGCAGGGGATAATGAACCACTTGGGGAAATGCGCAAGCCTGGATTTCGATTCGCCATGCTTGATGACGTAGCTGTAGACCTCGTTGAATGTCTTTACGTTGTCCGAACCGATATTGAAGACCGTGGTTCCCTGGTAGTTCAGCGCGAGTTCGCAGGCGTTTGCGAGGTCCTTCGCGTAGATGAACTGGTAGCGGTTGTTGCCGTCGCCGACCATCCAGAGTTTACGGTTCTCGTCGATGAACTCGAACAGGATGGAAAGCAGGCCGAGGCGGCCTTCGTCCATGATGGTGGGGCAACGGAAGATGACGGAGTTGAGCTTGTCCTTGCGGGTGAAGAGGATCTTTTCGCCTTCCAGCTTGGACTTGCCGTAGATCTCGATGGGGTTCGGTTCCTCGTCTTCGGTGACGGGGTCATCGAAGTTCTTAGCCCACAGGCAGTTCGACGATGTGAATACGAGCTTGTTCACATTGTGGCGGATGCAGGCGTCGGCGATAATCTCGGTGCCGTCGACGTTCGATGTCCAGAGGTTGTTGATGCGCTTGCGGTCGTGGGCGAGCATGGCAGCCAGGTGGAACACTGCATCGAACTGGTTCTCGCTGAAAATCTTTTCGACCTGTTCCTTGTCGCGGATGTCGCCGAGGATGCTCACGAGATTCTCGTGCTTGTCGGGGTCCGGGCAGAGGTCGATACTTACGCACTTGTGGCCTTTTTCAAGGAGCTCTTTCTTAAGAATGGAACCGAAGAATCCGGCGCCGCCAGTAATCAAGAAACAAGACATTGCTAAAATCCTATGATAAATTATTCTGATATGAAATTTACTAACTTTCCCGCCATGGATTCTGAAAATTCCATTGTTTGCAAGATAAAAAAGCTGATTCCCGGCAGGCAGAATGTGCTGGGCCAGTTCCTGCGCTACTTCGTGACGGGTGGCCTTGCTTTTGTCGTTGACTTTGGTGCCTTCGCGCTCGCGCTCTACTATTTTGATATCCACTACCTGATTTCGAACCTGATCGGGCTCATGGCGGGCAACGTGGTCAACTACCTGTTGACCGTGGGCTGGGTGTTCAGTACCGAGAAGCGCAAGATGGAAAAGCACGTCGTCCTCGAAGTCGTGGTGTTCGTGACGATCAGCCTTGTCGGCATGGGACTCAACGAATTCCTGATGTATGTGTTCGTCGGGCTGCTTGCCATTCAGGAGATGGTGTCCAAGGTGGTGGCCGCTATAATCGTGCTCCTGTACAATTTCCTCGCGAGAAAGTTTATCCTGTTCAAGTCCGGCAAGAAAACGGCCTAAATCCGGCTTTCCCGAAAAAATCTTTCTATATTCCATCAATATGGAAGAGAAACAGAAAATAGCCGTAATCGCGGGCGCAGGCCCTGCAGGTCTTACGGCTGCATTGGAATTGTTACGTACGACAGGCGTAAAGCCGGTCATATTCGAAGCAGAAGATGTCATAGGGGGAATTTCCCGCACGGCGCGCTATAACGGCAACCGCATGGATATCGGCGGGCACCGGTTCTTCAGCAAGAGCGATACCGTGATGGACTGGTGGCAGGGGATTCTCCCGCTGCAGGGTTCCGCGAGCAAGGACGATATCGCCATCGGGCGCAGCGTGCCGCTGGTGGCCGGCGGCCCCGACCCCGAGAAGACGGACTACGTGATGCTTTGCCGTAGCCGCCTCAGCCGCATCCTTTTCCTCCGCAAGCTTTTCGATTACCCGGTCACGCTGAATGGGGATACCATCCGCAATCTCGGGCTGTGGCGCATGTTCAAGATAGGCATGAGCTACATCAAGGTGCAGCTGTTGCCTGCCCGCAAGGAAAAGAGTCTCGAAGACTTCATGATCAACCGCTTCGGCGTGGAACTCTACCGCACGTTCTTCCGCGACTATACCGAGAAGGTGTGGGGAGTGCCGTGCAGCAAGATCAGCCCCGACTGGGGCGGACAGCGCATCAAGGGATTGTCGATTACCAAGACGGTGATCCATGCGCTCAAGCAGATTTTTGCAGGCAAGAAGAAGGCCGAGGCTGGTGCCGCGAACGGTGCGGACATCCGCCAGAAGGATACCGAGACGAGCCTTATCGGGCAGTTCCTCTACCCGAAATTCGGCCCGGGCCAGCTCTGGGAAACTGTCGCCGAGAAGGTGCAGGAACTTGGCGGTGAAATCAACATGAATGCGAAGGTCGTGGGCGTGAACCGTTCTGCCGATGGCATGCGCATCGAGAGCGCTGTCGTTGAGAGCATGGATTCTACGGGCGTTGTCTTGCGCGAAAAGGTCCCCTGCGACTACTTCCTCAGCACCATGCCGGTCAAGGAACTGATCTCTGCGATGGACAACGAGAAGACTCCCGTGCCCGCCGAGGTCAAGCGCGTCGCCGATGGCCTCGTGTACCGTGACTTCATCACCGTGGGCCTGCTCCTGGACAAGCTGCTCATCAAGAATCCGGCGAAGCCCGGCACTCCCGAAAGCAAACTCAAGTTCGTGGCCGACAACTGGATCTACGTGCAGGAATCCGACGTGAAGCTCGGCCGCATCCAGATCTTTAACAACTGGAGCCCCTACCTGGTGGCCGACCCCGAGAAGGTGTGGATTGGCCTAGAGTACTTCGCTACCGAGGGCGACGACATGTGGCGCATGCCCGACAAGGACTTCATCAAGTTCGCGATAGAGGAACTCGACAAGATTGACGTGGCAAGGCCAGAAGACGTGCGCGATTCCGTGGTGTTCCACATCAAGAAGGCGTATCCCGCCTACTTCGGTACTTACGGCGAGTTTGACAAGATCCGCGAATATGTGGATCCGGTCGAGAACCTCTTCCTCATGGGCCGCAACGGCATGCACAAGTACAACAATATGGACCACAGCATGCTCGCCGCCATGGAAGTCGTGAAGTGTATCCGCGAGAATTCTACCGATAAGACTGCCCTCTGGAGCGTGAATTCCGAAGAGGAATACCACGAGGGCAAGAAGCAGAAATAAGCAGACAGAATCATAGATGAAGAAGTTGAGAAAGTTAATCCGTATTCCGGAACTGTATTTGGGCATACTCCTGGTCGTTTTCGGCCTCCTTGCGGCCTCCGATAACGTCGTGGGGAAGAATATTACGATTACCAAGGGTGGGGAGACAAGGCAGACCGCCTTCCCGATAATGGAAAAGATGGCGAAGGGGGAGAACTTCCTGGTCGCGTTCGATGTCCGTGCGGCGGATGGCGATTACGACCTGCACATTATTCCCGATGACTGCGTGCGCCAGATTGTCGTGAACGGCGTGGAAGTCCCGCTCGGCGGGATCGATGGCCTCTGCAACTATTCGAACGGATTTTTCCTGAGACACGAACTCTTTGACGGTACCGGCAGGGACCATTTCGAACTGGACCTTAGGAACACGGGCGGTCCGGGCGGCCTGAATGTCGAGATAAGCCATCCGCTTGTCAGTTCCAATTCTGCGTACAGCGTGATTTTCTGGGTTGTGTTCTGCGGGCTTTGCTTCTGCATCCTGCGCAGACTCCGCGTTCCGGCGGTACCCCTGGTTATACTGATTTGCGGTATCGCCCTGCGAATCGCCTTTACGGAATCGCTCCCGTCGCCGAGCAAGTTCGGACACGATGTGGACGGGCATGTCGCCTACGTGCAGTATATCGTGGAGAAAGGGTCGATTCCCGATGCCGACGACTGCTGGACATGCTACCATCCGCCGGTCTACTTCGCGAGTGTCTCCCCGGCATGGAGATTCGCGGGCCTGCTCAACATGACGGGCGATGAGGCGCTCCAGATGGTGAGCCTGTTCTTCTCGTTCATCATACTGATTATGGGATTCTTCGTGCTGCAGAAATGGCTGTGCGGGACTCCCCTGAATATTGCCACGCTGCTGTGGACCTTCTGGCCGGTGATGATTATCTCGTGCTCGCGAATCGGGAACGACCAGCTCTTCTATGTATTCCATATCGTGTGCCTCTGGGGCAGCGTGAAGTATGTGAAGGAACGCGACGGCAGGAGCCTGCTGGTGGCCGCGGTGGCGAGCCTGCTTGCCATCTGGACAAAGAGCACGGGCGCGATTTCTGTGGGCGTGTGCATGCTTGCTCTCCTGTTCGGGTATTTCGGGCCGGTTGGCTGGCTCAGGCTCAAGAAGACGGAACTTGCGGCGATTGCCGTGATGGTTCTGACTGTCGGCGGTTACCTTGTCCATACGCTCATGAGTGATGGCGGCCTGGTCGGGAACGCCAATTCCCTTAACCACGGGCTTACCGTCGGCAAGAACATCGTGAATTTCCTTTATATCGACTGGCAGCAGATGATCGGTCATCCGTTTACGAATGCCTGGGACGACGAACTTGGACGGCAGTACTTCCTGAATTACCTGATGAAGACTTCGCTTTTCGGTGAGTTCGTGCTGTTCAAGCAGGGTGCCGGAGTCACGTTCGCGCAGGCGACGAATGTGTCTTTCTTTGTGCTGCTTGCATACGCAATCCGCGGTTTCTGGGTAAAGAAGGTCTCGCGCACGAGCCTGCTGTTCACGGCTCAGATTGTGGCGTTTGTGCTCGCGGTCGCTTTCCTCCGCTTCAAGTACCCGTATTCGTGCAGCAACGACTTCCGCTTTATCGAACCCGTGCTCCTGTCGGTTATCCCGTTCATGACTATGGGCATTTCCGCTCCCGGTTCTTCGACAAAATCCAGGGTCCTGGGCATCACGGCAGCCGTCGTTTTCGCCGTTAGTTCGGTGGTGACGATGTTCTTTGTGATGGGTAGTTTCTAGAAAACCAATTTTGTATATTCTATACTCAGTTCAGAGATTTGGATATGCGATTATTTGTATTACTAGTATGTGTATTGTCGGCGGCCCTATTGGCGCGCCCGATTAATGACGGCAACAAACTGTTTGCCAAGGGCGACTATGCCGGCGCCCTGGAAAAGTATATGAAGGCCCGCGAGGCCGAACCCGCTAACCCGCTCCTGTTCTACAACATCGGTACGTGCCAGTACAGGCTCGGCAACTACGACGAAGCCAAGAAGGAACTCGAGAGCGCCGTGCGCATGCCGGATAAGAAGATGGCCGCGAAGGCCGCCTACAACCTCGCGAATACGCATTTCCGTATGGGCGAGAAGGCCGCCGAAGGCAGCGAACGCATTGCCGCGTGGCGCGAGTCGGTTGCTTACTTGAAGAAGGCCATCGACCTCGACAACAATTTCGAGAATGCGAAGAAGAACGTGGAAATTGTCCAGCGCAAGCTGAAGGAAGAACTCGACAAGCAGAAAGAGAACAAGGACCAGAATCAGGATCAGGACAACAACCAGAAACAGCCGCCGCTTTCCGAGAAGGCGAAGGAAGTCCTGGCGCGTGCACTCCAGCTTTGCAAGGACGGCAAGTACGCCGAGGCGAAGGAGATGCTCGAGAACCTGATTGCCGAGGACGAGACTGCGGGCCAGCTCAGCGGCCACGTGCAGCGTATCGATGACGTCATCGAGATCAAGGCGGGCCGCAAGCCCAAGGCGAAGATTGACGCTAGCAACACCGACAACGACCTGGAGGTAATCTGATGAAAAAGATGATGCCTATAGTCGCGGTGCTTTCTCTTGCTGCCGCAGCGTTTGCCGCCCCGAAGAGTGCGAGCGCCTACTACAGCGATGCCGCCTTCCAGTATATCGAAAACCGTTTGCCCTCTGCCGAGATTACTTGCAACGAAGGCCTGCAATACTACCCGAACGACCAGAAGCTGCAAATGCTCCTTGACCGTATTAAAGAGGCCAAGGACGAACAGAAGAACGAGAACAAGAAGAACGACAAGAACCAGGATAACAACCAGGACCAGAATCAGGATCAGAACCAAGATCAGAATCAGGACCAAAATAAGGACCAGCAGAACCAGGACCAGAACGGCGATGGCAATTCCAGCGGGTCCGAGAGTTCTTCGAGCCAGGGCGATGACCAGAATCAAGACCAGCAGGGCGGCGGCCAGTCCAGCAGCAGCCAGGGCGGTGAAAGTTCCGACAGCAATGGCGGGCAGCAGCCCGAGCCGCAACAGCCTGAAGAGAATTCCAGCGAAAGCAATGGTGGCGAAGACGAGCAGGAACAGCCCGTGCAGATGGGCGAGATGAGCCCCGAAGAGGCGGCCCAGCTCCTGAAGGATTTCGACGAACAGAACGGTGAACGCAAGCCGTGGAAACCCGTCCGCGGCCAGGCCAGACCTGCAAAAGACTGGTAAGGTCAACCGAAATCGACCTCAGTATGTCATCCCCGACCTGGTCGGGGATCTTTTTTATATTGTATTACATGAGACTTTATGTCCTTGTTTTTTTATGTGCGCTTTTGACTGCGGCGTTTGTCGCCTGCGGTGACGATTCCAGTTCCGGTACGGATGCCTCAGTTACGGAAAGTTCATCGGAGCAGGCTCTGTCGAGTTCCGCGCTGTCGCCTGAACGTTCGTCTTCGAGTGTCGCACCGGTATCGAGTTCCGCCGAGGTCGAGTCGTCGAGTTCGGAGACGCCGGCATCGAGCGATACTCCCGAATCCAGTTCCGGCGACGTTTCCAGTTCCAGCGAAACGGGGCCCGAATCTAGCAGCAGCGAAACTGCTCCGGAATCTTCCGAAGATGACGGCGACGATGGCAAGTGCACCGACTGCGATAGCTATACGGCAGCCGACCCGGAACTCACTGAAAACGGCGGCAAGGGTTCCGTGACTACCTACGGGAGCATTACCGCAAAAGAAACGAGCCTCGGTGGTGCCTGCAACTATGGACAAACGAATATCCAGTATTACGCGGCTATCCATGTGAATGTTTCTTCGGGTGATGACAAGGGCCCGTGGGATGGCGGTGCGGCCTGCGGTGGCTGCGTTCGCGTGAAGGCGAAGACTCCCGATGGCTGGAAGCGTGTGACGGTACGCATTACCGACCGCTGTCCCGACGCGAATTGCGGTGTCGACCTGGGCGGAGCTCCTGCTGCCGATATCATGGGCGACCGCGTGGGCCGTTACTATGGCGAATGGGAGTTCGTGAGTTGCGAAGGCGTCGATGGCGTGTGGGGCGATTCTACGTCGCTCTGGGTCAAGGAAGGCGCAAGCACTTTCTGGAGCATTGTCCAGGTGCGTAACCCGAAGGACATGGTCAAGTCCATCACGATTTACGGGGTCGATACGAACGATTTTTATGAACTTGAAATGGTCGTCGGCACAGAAAACTTCTGGACGGTTCCGCAGGGAGTCTTGCAGACGGACAACCGCTACCGCGTCGTGGTGAAGTATCGCACCGGCAACGACGACGAATGGCATATCAAGGGCTCCGAACTCGCTGTACCCGAGGCGAACCTGTATCTGTACGAACATCGGGAATAGGTTTTTATACATTTGGAAAAGATATGCCGAGAAAGAAGACTAACCGCGCGATGCTTTCGGGACTAACCGCCGCCATGATGATTGTCATGTTGGTCGGCTCGATGGCAATCATCAAGCTTACCGCCGTTTTGGGCCCTACATCGTATTTCCTCTTTATCGCGCTTTTCCTTGTTGTCGTACTCATCGGATTTCACATATGGACCCGCTTCCGCTCGAACGAGACGGCGCAGCAGGTTGCCGACCTGATGAAAGAGGCGCTGACTTCTCCGCTGGAACATTCCCTGGCGGGCGATACGCAGTATGCCGTCGCCGTGAGGCAGGATGGCACGATAAACCCGAAACTCACGAAGTACATGACGAGGTTCGCACCGACGGTGAATGCCATCTCGACATTCTTCAAGGACTTCATCCACTACGATGGTGTGGCCGAAATCCTGCGCAAGCATTTTGAATTGGGCGAGGGCAACGACACGTTCCAGGAACTTTCGACCATTTTCCTTTCGGATGTCGTCTACCTTTCTGAAAAACTCGGGCACGAGATGAGCCTCGACGAGTTCGAGTCGTGCGGTTTTGTTTCGCTGCTGTTGCGCCTGCGTACGAATGCTCCGGCTTCTACGGACTGGAACCGCCTTGTACTCCAGTCGTTTGTCGATAAGGAAATCGAGATGGGTCCCTTGGTCCAGAGTCTAGAGATGAACCATGCTCAGCTCGAATCTACGGGTGAACTTTTCTTGTTTGCTGCCATCTTCGGAGGATACTCTCCGGATGCGGTGCGTAAGTACATGCGTCTCATGTACGACTATTCTGCGGCGCTCGCGAACATCGACGGTGCGCTCACTCCCGACGAGGTGCAATGGTTGCAGTATTTGGAACGCTATATCGGGAACAACCGCTCGGCTGCGCGCCGTACGGGGTTCGTGAAGTGCTCTACGCGCACGGTGAACTACAAGAATACTCCTCTGAAGGAGGCTGTCGCCCGGAACATGCGTCCCAGGAAAGAGGATCATGTCCCGAATGGCGAGGCGGTGAAAAAGCTTGATTCGCTTATTGGACTTTCGACGGTGAAGAAGGAAGTTGTCACGTTCTACAACTTCATCCGCGTACAGAATGAACGCAAGAAGAAGGGCCTTTCTGTCCCTCCGACTTCGTACCACTTGGTATTTTCCGGGAATCCCGGAACGGGCAAGACGACGATTGCGCGTATCATGGCCGAGATTTTCAAGGACCTGGGCGTGCTCGCGAAGGGCCACCTGGTCGAGGCGACGCGCGCGGATCTGGTTGCCGGTTACATGGGGCAGACCGCCATCAAGACGAATAAGGTAATCGACGAGGCCCTGGACGGCGTATTGTTTATCGACGAGGCCTATACGCTTGCAAGGAGCGCCGAGAACGACTACGGTCAAGAAGCGATAGATACGCTCCTGAAGCGCATGGAAGACGACCGCGAGAGACTGGTGGTCATCATCGCCGGTTACACCGAGGAAATCAAGCGCTTCGTGAACTCGAACCCGGGTCTCTCTTCGCGATTCAACAGGTATATTAACTTCCCCGATTACACAGAAGACGAACTTGCGCAGATCTTCAGGTCGTTCCTTTCGAAATACGATTACAAGATGGGCGAAGCTGCCTCTGCCACCATGAAGCGCTGTATTGCCGATGCGGTGCGTGAGAAGGACAGCCGGTTCGGCAACGGACGCTTTGTACGCAACCTGTTCGAGAAGGTTATCGAGAAGCAGGCGAATCGCCTTGCCGCCTCGCCGGACTTGAGCAGGGCCGATGTGAGCTACCTTACTGTGCAGGATTTCGAACAGGTTATTCCACGGCATTAGCCCTGAGAATTCAAGGACGCGTATGGCCCGCACGTATGCTGCCATAGACCTCAAGTCTTTTTTCGCCTCGGTGGAATGTATCCTCCGGGGCCTGGATCCGCTGAAGGCGAAGCTCGTGGTGGCCGACGAAAGCCGCACCGAGAAGACGATTTGCCTTGCGGTGACGCCTGCGCTCAAGGCCTACGGGATTCCGGGACGTGCCCGCCTTTTCGAGGTGAACCAGAAGGTGCGCGAGGTGGAACGCCGTACGGGCGAGAAGGTCGAATTCCTGATTGCCAAGCCGCAGATGGCGAAGTACGTGGAGTATTCCACGAAGGTTTACAACGTTTATCTGAAGTACGTGAGCGCCGAGGATATCCATGCCTATTCCATCGACGAGTGCTTCTTGGATTTGACGCGTTACCTTAAGTTGTACAAAAAATCGGCAAGGGAACTGGTAAAGACGATTATCCAGGATGTTTTTACGACTACGGGGATTACGGCGACGGGCGGAATCGGCACGAACCTTTACCTGTGCAAGATTGCGATGGATATCATGGCGAAGCATGTGGATGCCGACGAAGATGGCGTGCGCATCGCGGAACTTGACGAGATGAGCTACCGCAGGCAGCTGTGGTCGCACCAGCCGATAACGAGTTTTTGGCAGGTGGGGCGCGGGATTGCGGCGCGCTTGGAAAAGTGCTACTTGAATGGTGGGCGTGGAATCCGCACGATGGGCGACCTTGCGCGCGCCAGTGTCAAAAGTCCCGAAGCGTTGTACAAGATGTTCGGCGTGAATGCGGAGATTTTGATTGACCATGCCTGGGGTTACGAGCCCTGCACGATTGCCGACATCAAGAAGGCGAAGCCGCGCAGCCAGAGTACGGGCGAGGGCCAGGTTCTGCAGGATCCGTACAGCTTCGAGAAGGCACGCCTTGTGGTACGCGAGATGGTAGATACCGTCTCGATGACGCTGGTATCGCATGACCTGGTGACGAATGCGTTGGTGCTTACGGTGGGTTATGACCGCGAGAACGTGGATAAGGGAATTTACCATGGCGAGACCGTGGTGGATTTTTATGGACGGACAATTCCGAAGCCTGCTCACGGGACAGCGAACATCGGCTACTATACGAGTTCGCAGGCTGTGATGGCGGAAGCCGTGATGAAACTTTTTGACCGCATCGTGAACCCGGAACTGACGGTGCGCCGCCTGAACCTGGTGGCGGCGGACATCGTGGACGCGAGTTACGAGCAGTACGACCTGTTTACCGATGTGCAGAAACAGCAGCGCGAAAAGAAACGCCTGAAGGCCGAACTCCTTATCAAGAAACGTTTTGGCAAGAATGCCATCGTGAAGGGCATGGACTTGCAGGAGGGGGCAACTACCATCGAGCGTAACGGGCAAATCGGAGGTCACCGTGCGTGACGACTACAGGGACATCATCGACTTGCCGTACCCGCGGAATGACTGGAACTTCCTCATGAAACATCCGCGCATGAGCGTGGCGGACCGTGCAAAGATTTTCCATCCGTTCGCTGCGTTGCGCGGACATGCGGAGGCGCTTGATGCGACCGCGGAACGCAAGCAGGATGCGGTCGAGAACGAGTTTACTCTTGACGATCAGGATTTTGGCGCGTGATTTTGCAAATGACGAAAATGTACTGTTATAGGCAGAATCTATAACCCTGTATAAGAAAGTAGTATTGTTGCTGGCCTTGTAATGCAGGGACCGCATTTCTATTTTTGCGCCGTCTTTAGAACCTCATGGAGGTGCATCATGGAAAAACGTACAGGTCTCTTTTCGAATGGAATTATCTGGTTCGGTGTCGCCATCTCGGTTTCCGAAATCGAGGCGGGTATCGAAATCGGTGCGGCGTCTGCGCCGGGATCTCTCTGGCTTCCGCTAATCCTCGGGCACGTGCTGGGTGGCATCTTGCTGTTCTTCGTGGGTCTTATCGGTGCCCGCGTCCGCGTGAACGCGATGGAGACTACGGCTTCTTCGTTTGGCAAGTACGGCTCTAAGTTCTTTGCCGCGCTGAACGTTTTC
Source organism: Fibrobacter sp. UWR2 (assembly GCF_002210285.1). Classification (NCBI taxonomy): domain Bacteria; kingdom Pseudomonadati; phylum Fibrobacterota; class Fibrobacteria; order Fibrobacterales; family Fibrobacteraceae; genus Fibrobacter; species Fibrobacter sp. UWR2. The sequence goes on from NZ_MWQE01000003.1 coordinate 51,056, forward strand.
CAGCTGCTCGCGTGGGTGGCCGTGCTGAATGCGCAGGGCGCTTCAGCACTAGCGGGCCTGAGCCTGCCCATCTCCTTCCCGATTACTTGCGTGATTCTCGCCGTGCTGATTGCCATCTGGGTTTTTGTGGGGCTCAGGCGCTCCGCGACCGTGACCACGGTCGTGATGGCCGCCCTCGCCATATTGCTTGCCGTACTTACAGTTAAGTTGTTCGGTGTCGGTGCATCTGGCGCGCTTACTGCAGGGGCTGCAACTTCTGCCGCACTGCTCGGTTTCTGGAACATCTTCGAGATTTCCATCGCCATGCCCATCTCCTGGCTCCCGGTGATTTCGGACTACACGAAGGACGTTGAAAATCCGGTGAAGGCAACGGCGGTTTCTGCGGCGGCCTACACGTTCGCGAGCCTCTGGATGTACATTCTCGGTATCGAGATTGCTGGCATTGGCGCCGGCAACAACATCGCGCAGGCCATCCTCCTTGCAGGCCTCGGGATTCCGGGCATTATCATCGTGGTGCTCTCTACCGTCACGACGAACTTCCTTGCGGCAAATTCTGCAGGCGAATCCTCGAAGGCGATTTACGGCAAAATCAACCCGAAGGTTGCGGGCGTCGTCGTAGCCCTTTTGAGTGCGGCTCTCGCTATCTCGGGAATCATGGACCACTACATTAGTTTCCTGTACTTGATTGCCTCGGTATTTGCGCCCATGGCTGCTGTATTGCTCGTCTCGTTCTACTTCGGGAAGGGTGATGCGGATACACGCAGCGGATCTTTCGGATTCTGGCTCTGGAACCTTTTCTCTTGGCTTGCAGGCTTTATTGTGTATCAGGTGGCCGCGCACCAGGAATCCGTTTTCTTCGGGCCCACGCTCCTTGCCGTTATCGTGTCTGTTGCTTTTGCTTATGGCCGTGTGCTCGTCTTGTCGAGCCGCAACTCGTAATTAATTTCTAGATTTAGACTGCTATGCCACAGAAGAAGATTGCGCTTATCAACGACATTACCGGATTCGGCCGCTGCTCGGTCGCCGTCATGGCACCCGTCATCTCGGCCATGAAAATCCAGGCGGTCGCGGTGCCTACGGCAATACTTTCCACGCATACGCAGTTCCCCAAGTATTTCTTTGACGATTACACACCCAAGATGCGCGACTACATCCAGACGTACAAAGATCTGGACATGAGTTTCGACGCCATCGCCACGGGGTTCCTCGGCTCCGAAGAACAGGTGGACATCGTTATCGACTTTATCAAGACGTTCAAGAAAAATGGCGTGTTCACGCTGGTCGACCCGGTGATGGGCGACTACGGCAGGCTCTATACCACCTATACGCCGGAACTTTGCGAAAAGATGCGCGCGCTCGTGCATTACGCCGACCTCTTGACGCCGAACCTCACCGAACTCTGCTCGCTCACAGGTTGCGACTACCGCGACGGGAATCTCTCCCTCTCCGAAATCGAGAACATGTGCAAGACGCTTGCTGGACAGGGGCCCAAGCACATTGTGGTTACGGGAATCCATTACAGCAAAACGCAGATTATGAATTACGTTTATAGCAAGGATGAGGAAGCGAAAATCGTGATGGCCGACCGCATCGGTGGCGACCGCAGCGGAACGGGCGATGTGATTAGCGCGGTAATCGCCGGCATGTACCTGAACGGCCACGACTTCTACGAGTCGGTAAAGAAGGCCGCCGAATTCGCATCCAAGTGCATCCGCTACTGCGAAGACAACAACGTTCCCGATCACTGGGGCCTGAGCGTCGAAATGTACCTTCGCGACCTCATCGAAGACTAAGGGGGCCTAATGATAGTTTATACTGTAACTGGGACCGTCGGGCAGGCGGGCTATTTGGATATCGCCAACAGTGGCGACATTACCGGCAAGAACATCTACGTGAACATGACGAACCGTTGCCCGTGCAACTGCGTTTTTTGCCTGCGCCAGACGAAGAAGATGATGGAAGGCAATACGCTTTGGCTCAAGGGCGGTGACCCGAGTGTCGACCAGGTGATGGAAATTTTTGACGCGTACGACCTCAACGTCATCAACGAACTGATTTTCTGCGGATACGGCGAACCGCTTGAACGCCTTTACGACGTGTGCAGCGTGATTGACAAGCTCAAGGCGAAGTACCCGAACTTGAAGGTGCGCCTCAACACGAACGGCCTTGCGAACCTGATTCACGGCAAGGATATCACGCCCGAACTCGAAGGCCGCTTCGATACCGTCTCGATTTCGTTGAATGCCCCTGACGCCGAGGAATTTTTGGCGCTCACGCGTTCCAAGTTCGGCATCAAGTCTTACGATGCGCTCAAGGAATTCGCCGTGCTTGCGAAGGCTCATGTGAAGAACGTGGTCATGACTGTCGTCGAGAAGGTGATGCCCGAAGAAAAAATCGAAATCTGTCGCAAGCTGTGCGAAGAACTCGGAGTCACGTTACGAGTGCGTCCGTTTGAATCTTAAATGTTAACCTGGCGCGGAGAATGACGATGCTGCGTTTGATTGTGATGTGCTTGGCGGTGGCGCTTGCCTGCACGAACTCGTTTGCGGCGAAGTCCGGCGCAAAATCTAAACCGGCGAAGGCTTCGCCCGCAAAAACTAAGTCCGCCAAGTCCAAAAATCTCGAGTTCAAGGACCCGCGTGATAAGCAGACTTACCGCCTTGTGAAAATCGGGGAGCGCACCTGGTTCGGCGACAACCTGAATTTCAAGTCCGAAGGTAGCTATTGCCTCGATGACGACGAGAACAACTGCATGGCCTATGGCCGCCTTTATTCGTGGGATGCCGCCCGCAGTGCATGCCCCTCCGGTTTCCGCCTGCCGAAGCACGAAGATTTCGAGAACCTCTGGAATGCCGCCGGTGCCGACTACAATGCGGGCTACCTGCTCAAGACGACTTACGGCTGGAAGGGCGATACCAACGGCAACGATACGCTTAAGTTTGGTGCCATGCCTGCCGGCAACCGTTTCGACGACGCCACCTATGGCAATCTCGCCAAATTCGCCTTCTTCTGGAGCGCCGATGACGCGCTGGAAGATATCGGGCAGGGTGAAGCCCGCGTGTGGTACCTGACGAACAAGTCGATGGCCTTCGGTTATACCTCGAAGGCGAAAAATTTCGGATTTTCGGTACGCTGCGTGAAGTAGGGCTGACGGGAGGGGGCAGTTGCTGTTTTTTACAACGTTTTTTTGCGGCGGACAACCGCTTTAGTCCGTTAATTTCTATTTTGTGCCTCAAATATTATAAGGAGATTTTATGAAAAATAAACTTTTAATCCTCGGTATCAGCCTTTTGATGTTCTCCGCTTGCGAAGTGACAGTGACTGATACGACTTCCGATAATGGTGGAGCAAACAGAGTCGAAAGTGATTTCCATGTCGGCGATGTCCAGAAGACTCGTCACCTTCCGACTGAATACTACATCAAGGACGTGATGGCATACACTTGGAACAGCTCTTCGGAACAGGCTAAGGTCTATTCTTCTGTTTGTGAAGAACAAAACTTCAAGTTGGTCTGGAAGCCCGACTATGAGTTCAAATATACGCTCACATTCTACGATTATTATGAACGCGATTCTGTTTACATGTACGTGAATAGCCTCGGTATCGAGATGTTCTACGATGCCGATCCGGATCTTCCGTATCCGGCCGGCTTGCTCTACCAGGCTGACCAGGCTGATAAGTACAGCATCAACGGCTTTGTTGTTGGTGAAAATACCTACACCAATGTCGGCTTCATCAATACGGACTGCCTTGTCGACGACCTCGACTTTGCCGACGAGATCCTCAACTTCCTCGAAATCAACGAAAGGGATCGTGTTACCTACGGCTGCAACTCTGTCAATGCTGCCGGTGTCAATATCACCCTCGTCTCCAACCAGCCCACGTCTGTTTCGTACAATCTCTCCTACGAAGGCATCAAGTGCGACGTGACCGAAAAACTCCGCTTCGCCTACTACGAAGACGATTGCAAGGCCGCCTATGACGACTTCACGATTGATGCCGAAAAGGATCCGGCCCTCACGTTTAAGATGGAAGACTACAGCTATGCCCTCAGCACGAGCGACATTGCATGTATCGACGACCTTATGGACGAATTCTACATGAATGCTCCGCTTTACAAGAGCCAGAGCGTAAAGAAAAAGAAGACCGGCAGGGATATGGCCAAGCTCCTCGCCAGCATGTCCAAGAAGATCCGCAAGTAATTTCGGACGACAACGTTTAAAAGGGAATTCCTCAAAAGGGAATTCCTTTTTTGTTAGATTTGAGGGTATGCCGCAATCTGTCCGCAACATAGCGATTCTCGCGCACGTCGATGCCGGAAAGACGACCCTTTCCGAACGCATCTTGTTTGCGGCGGGCGAAGTCCGCAGGCCGGGGAAGGTCGAAGAGGGCCTCGCCACGATGGACTATATGCCCGAAGAAAAGGAACGTGGCATTACGATTGAAAGCGGTGTCGCGCATTTCGAGTGGAAGAACACCTGGTTCAACTTTATCGATACGCCGGGGCACGTGGATTTCGGTGCCGAAGTGGATATGGCGCTTACGGCGGTTGAGGGCGCAGTGCTTGTGGTGAGTGCAGCAAGCGGTGTCGAGACGCAGACGATTGCGGCCTACAAGAAGCTCCGCGAAGCGGGTGTGCGTACCATCCTGTATGTGAACAAGCTCGACAATCCCGACTATTCGCTCGACGAGACCCTCATCAACATAGAAGAGGTCCTGGGCGTGCGTCCGGTGCTGATGACGCTCCCTGAATACCAGGATGGGCGCATGACGGGCGTGCTCGATGTGCTGAGCCAGAGCAGGCTCGTGCATTCGGAATCGGGAGCCGAAGAAATTGACGACGTCTGGAACGTAGAAGACGGCTGGGACAATTCCCGCGAACTCAAGAAGCATTATGCCGAGGCTGTTGAATTTGCGAGCAGTTTTGATGACGAGATTTTGCAGCTGGCGATGGAAGGCAAAAAGGTCCCGCCGAAGATGCTTTTGCGCGGGCTGCGCAAACTGGTGAAGAGTGACGATTATGCGCTTTGCTATGCGGGATCCGCGATGGAAGGCTACGGCGTGCGCAGCCTGATTACAGCGCTCACGTTCTTCTTGCCCGAACCGCCCCAGTTTGCGGAAGGTGAACTTGGCCAGGTGATACGCCTGCGGCATTTCAAGGGCGTGGGCGAAATCTCGCTTTTCCGTAGCCATACCGACATGGAACGCAAGGCTTGGCCTGCGGGTTTCGAGTTCTCGCGTCTCAAGGCGAACCTGTTGCAACCTGTCGACGAAATCCGTTCGGGTGACATCTACGCGATGCGTACTCCGTTCGAGACGGAACTCGGCCAGGTGATTTATACGGATGGAACTTCGCCGTCGTTGCAGGCCGAAGAGTCGCCCAGCGACAATGCCCAACCGTCTATTCGCAATAATTACAAGCCTTTGCTGCAGACCCGCGTGGAATGCATCGGTGCCGAAGACTACGCGCATGTCGAAAAGAGCCTGAATACGCTTTCCCGCATGGACCCGTCATTCCGTGTGCAGCACGACCTGGATGGCGGTTTCTGGTACCTGCATACCGTAGGGGAGGTGCAGCTGGATGTGCTGCTCGCGCGCCTCAAGCGCGAATTCGGGTGCGAAGTGCGGGCCGGCAGCCCTGAGGTGCGCTGGCAAGAACGCCTTTGCCATGCGGTAGGGCCCGTCGAGAATACCTTCCAGCTTGGCCCTCATAAGATTTCAATTAAGTTGTCTGCAACGCCGCTCGAAGGCGATGCGCACGACATCCGGCTTTCTGCCGAATTCCTCGAGACGGCTCCGCGCGAAATCCTCGCGGGCGTGCGTTCCGCCCTCCTGGAATCTACCGAGGTAGGTGTCCTGGGTAAGGGCGCGCTTGTCGGCGTTTGCTTCGAAGTCCATGAATTCACGTGGACCGAAGGGGCGCTACCCCCCATGATCAAGAAGGCGTGTAGCGATGCCGTTATCAAGCTCGTGAAGCCTGCAGATGTACAACTGCACGAACCCGTCATGGAACTTTCGGTGGAATGCCCCGTGAATTTTGCGGGCCTCGTGACGGGCGATATCCAGTCCCGCGATGGCAAGGTTAAAGAAATCGCGGGCGACGGCAAGACGCACTTCCTGAAGGCGGATGTCCCCCTGCGCAAGATATTCGGCTACGCGACGGGTGTGCGTAGCATCAGCAAGGGTACCGCGCTTTATAGCATGAAACTACTGGGATACCGCCCTACGGCAGTTTAAGGTCCAGTCCGGGAATTTGTGATTCCAGGACACTTGCCTCGCTGTGGATCTTCTGCAAAAAATTTTCTGCTGCAGGGGAGCCCATATCCACAATCCGGTGGCCTGCCATCTTCATAAACTTTTCAACGCGCGCGATGTTTCCGCGGGTCTTTTCGTTGCAGTAGGTATCGACCATGCGCTCGAAGATGTATTCCTCTGCGGTCTTGGACAGGTGAACCATGTCGCTATCGTAGAAGCGGTAGTCGCGCAGTTCGTCCATCACGATTTCGTAACTCGGGAAGTATGTTGCCGGAATTACGGCGGTCCCAAACCCGCGTTTTACGATTTCGTTCACGGCGAGTTGCAGAGTCGCCTTGGATAGCGTGTTGTTGTGCGCCCCGTCGGCCATGTGCCTAAGCGGCGATACGGTAAACACGATGCGGATGTCGGTGCGGATTTTTTGCAGATCGCGCTCGATCTCCCGAAGCGCCCGTGCCGCTTCCTCGACCGTAATCATCCTGCGTTCAAAAAGTGCGGGATTTTGCCGGTGGCAGTTTGCGACTACGCGGCCATCCTTGAGGAAGTACACGAACGATGTCCCGAGCGTAATGAATGCGGTGTCGGCCTGCTGCAAAAAAGTTCTCGCGCTATCTGCGGCAGCGTTCAGTTTCGAGATACATTCCTCGCGCGTTGCGGCCGAGAGCGAACTGTGCGCATCCCAGCTGTGCCAGGGCCCGCGGGCATCTTGTTCCGTTCGCGCATCCTGAAAGACGTCTCCCTCCCCGAAAACTTTCCCGTCGGCAATCGCCCTGATTTGCCCTGCGATAGATACCGGGTTGTACACCGTCCCGAACGGGTTCGCGAGAACATTGAACTTGCGCGCGCTAAACTGCGCCGATATGTTGTCTGCAAAACACGACCCGAAAAATGCGATGCGGCTCGTGTAGTCGATCCTGAAGTCGGCCGCGGAGGTGTCTACCCTGGTGAAAAGTTCCATGCCATAAATATAGGTAATGGAGTTCCCTTGGCGGATTATTTGTTCTTGTGTTGCTGAAAATGACAACTTTTTTATGATTTTTATTATAATTGCTGAAATTTTAATAAAAACGATATTTTTGTATTGTAAAATAAGTTGACTTTTGCAGGATAAGAGGTATATTTAGAGCGTAACCCACCCAGAAACAGGGAATCGGTTAGGAGGAAAAATGAAAGATATCTTTGAATACACGGGCTACCGTCAGTACATCGCGGATTTTTACGCCGAAAGGAAAGTGAAATCCGCATTTACCTGGCGCGAGTTTGCGAGGATGGCGGGGTTCTCCTCGTCGGTCCATTTGAAATACGTAAGTGAGGGGAGATTCAACCTGGGAGAAGAAGCCGTAGAGCGCGTGGCCAAGGCCATGGGGCTTGACGGGAACCGGCTGGAGTATTTCCGCGCGATGGTAGAGTTCGACCATGCTATTACGGACAACATAAAGAAGGAAATCTTTGACAGGATGCTCTCCATTGCAAAGCAGAGCAATGCCAAGGTTATCGAGGGCGACGCGTTCCGCTATTTCGACAGCTGGAGGAATCCGGTGCTTCGCGAACTTGCTCCCGCTATGCCCGGGGCAAAACCGCTTGCTCTGGCAAAAGCATGCCGCCCGAAGGTCACTGCCGCCGAAGTCAGTGAATCTCTGAATTTTTTGGTCAAGGCAAACCTGCTCAAGAAAGATGCCGCCGGCAATTACAAACAGTCCGATAAGATTGTGACGGCTGGGCCGATGGCGGCAGCGTCCGTCGCTGTCCGCGGGCTGCACCGCCAGATGGGTGAAATCGCGCTTGACGCCATTGAGGGCGTGCCGCAAAATGAACGTCATTTTTCGGGCGTGACCTTGGGTATCACCCGCAGCGCTTACGACGAGATTGTCGCAGTGATTAATGATTGCCGCAAGAAAATTATTGAGATCGCTACTCGGGATGACGCGACAGACGAGGTGTATCGCCTGAACATGCAGTTTTTCCCGATGACGAACAAGAAAGGTTTTAAAAAAGGGTAGGAGGAAATCATGAATAATGTTAAAATGAGCAGAAAGTTTATCTGCAGTATGGCGATGCCGCTCGCCATGATGTTCGCGGCTTTCCAGACGAGCGCACTTGTGGCGTGTTCCGATGACAAGTCCGTCTCGGGCGGTGCTTCGGAAGAGCCGAGCGTTTACGCCCTGAAAGATATCACGGTAGCGGCGCGGGCTTATTATGCACGCACCCTTGAAAGCGATGGCGGTTCCGGTGAAATTGCGGTGTCTGCTCCGTCGAATCTTTTCCTGTATGGGGGCGAAGCCCGTTTATCGGAACTGGATACGGTAACCTTGGAACCGCTGGACAGTGTGGCCATTACGGCCAATATCTGTACAACAGAACCGGATACCTTGACCGGCGAAGTAACTAATCCCTGTGACGAGGGAACAGCTACCGGATCGTTCAAGTTTAAGGACATCACGTTGAAAAGTCCCGTAGTCCTGATAGAGGCTGTTGCAGGGGAGGTGTCACTCAAGGCGATTGTGGACGTGCGAGATTCGGGTTCTTTTGCTATTGACGCTATGTCGCATTTGGCGTATTACCGAATCGCGAATCTTGTCGCGTCCGGTTCGTCGTTTGCCGCAGCGAAAACGCAGGCTGAATCAGAACTCATGAGTGCCTTTGCATTCGGCGAGTCACCAGCCATACGGCAGGCTGCCTTGAGTGAAGGTGTCCCGTATGATCTTCTGGAAAAAGTTGGAGAAGAGTTTGGCGCGGCGGGTTCGGTTGCAGGATTGTCGGATTCGACAAGGAGAGCGCTTGAAACGTCGATAGAGGGCCTGAATATTTTCACGGTTGTGCAATTTTCTCCTTGGAGCTTTGAAAGGCGCGGTGAGGGCTCTGCCCAGTATTACCAAGAATGCCTGCAGAAGAAAACTTATTATGCGAACCTGCTTGCGTCTGTGTTTGAGCATGGAACATGCTCGGCCGAGAAGGAGGGAACATTTGCCGATATTTCGGGCAATCTGTTTGAACTGATGTGCGCGTCCGGTTCCTGGGATATTGCTCTTCGCGAGAGGAACGGCGCCCGCATCAATCACACGTTCGGAACGATGACGGACGCCCGCGACGGCAAGGTGTACAAGACTGTGACTCTCGATCTGGATGGAATGTCGCAGACATGGATGGCGGAAAACCTGAAGTACGAGGCAGAGGGGTCATTCTGTTTTGATGACGAATGTTTCGAGGGCGTGTCATCGAATAGTTCCATTGGTCGCATGTATTCGTTCGTGTCTATGCTGGATTCTGCGTACTTTAAGGGAGCCTGGGAAGACGAAGATGGCTATGTCGATTACGATAGTGTGAAGTGGGATATGATTGCCGATTCGTTGGATGTCCTGAATTTTAACATGTGCCCCGAAGGTTGGCATGTGGCTCGATACGAAGAATGGGAAACTCTGTTCTCGTACCTGAGGAATAACTTTGGTGCCGAGTTGGGCAAGGAAACAAACTGGTTGATGCAGTCCTTTGGCAATCCGACGGGATTCGGCATGGATATGGTGGCTCGTGTGCGAGGGGCTAATGGTTGGTTCAAGATACAATTCTATCCGATGAAGTACCTGTTCGCTCCGACGTTCTTGCCTGAAAGTGCTCTTAAGCCGGAGGTTAGCATGTCGTGGGCTGGTGTGTTCGGAACGATTGTTAGTTATAGTTATTCGGGGGAACGTCTTGGTAGCCACTCTCATTTTGTAATTGAACATTATTATGGACCGGCAACAACGGGTTTCGTCCGTTGCGTCATGGATTAAACACCTTAAATTGCAAAAATAGGAGGGGAATGCCCTAAAAAGGAGGAATAGGGCTAGGAGGGGAAGGAAGATAGGCTTGCGCCTATCTTCTTTTTTTTGCGCTAAATTCAGTTTTCGAGTTGCTTCGCTTTTTTTTGGAAGTTTACATTGGGAAAATATGATGATTTTTTAGAAATTTATTTAAAAATGGCGAAATTTTAATAAAATCGCTAATTTTACATTGTAGAAAAAAGTGATTTTTCTTATTTCGGAGGTTATATTTAGAATGCTAGGAGGAACAATGAAGGGAATACTTGAATACACGAGCTACCGCCGGTATATTGCCGACTACTACGCCGAAAAAAAGGCCAAGTCGGCTTTCACCTGGCAGGACTTCACAAAGGCGGCAGGATTCACGTCGACTGTCTACCTTAAGTATGTGAGCGACGGATATTTCAACCTGAGCGATGCCGCCACGAAACGCGTGGCCGCGGCCATGAATCTGACGGAATTCGAACAGGAATACTTCTATGAGATGGTCCGGTTTGACCGCGCAAAGACGGATGCCGAGAAAAAGGCAATCTTCAAGAAGATGCTCTCTATCGCGGAATCGCACAAGGCGAAAATTCTGGAAGGGGACTCGTTCCGCTATTTCGACAGCTGGAAAAATCCTGTCATTCGCGAACTTGCTCCCGCTATGCCGGGCGCAAAGCCGCTAGCTCTCGCGCATGCGTGCCGCCCTAAAATTACCGCAGCCGAAGTGAGCGAAACTCTCAACTTTCTTGTCAAGGCGAACCTGCTCCAAAAGGACAAAGACGGGAAATATGCACAGACCGAAATAGGCGTGTCTACGGGTCCCATGGATGCGACTCCGGTAGCGGTTCGCGAAATGCATCGCCAGATGGGTGAATTTGCTCTCGGGGCCATAGAAGGTGTACCGCAAAATGAACGCCATTTTTCGGGCTTGACGCTTGGCGTCACACATGATGCCTACGATGAAATTGTTCAAGAAATTGCAGAATTCCGCAAAAGAATTATTGCGATTGCAACGAGAACGAATGATACGGACGAAGTATATCGTTTGAATGTTCAGTTCTTTCCGATGACAAAAAAGTGTGTAAAAAAGGATTAGGAGGATATCATGAAAATTTCAAAACAAAACACGCTGCTGCATGATTTTGTTGGGCCTGCATTCTGCCTGATGATGACGGTTGTTCCTCTCGTGATCTTCTCGGGTTGTTCTGGAGATGACGGTAAATCGCCGTTGGTGCACGAAGGTGGCTACACTGAAGAAACCGCTTCGCTTGAAAACATCACGGTTGCCGGTCGTGCATTGAACTTGTATGTGAAGGCGCAGGAGGTGGAATCCGACGATGAAGAATCGGTTGCGGTTATCTCGGGATCTGCTTATGCCGAGGGAGCCCGGGTAAAGTTTTTCGGAGTCGATACGGCGACATTTGAAATTTCCGAAGAACCGTTTGCACAGGCGCAATCGGATAATGACGGTAATTTCGAAGTGAAGGATGTTTCTCCCGAGAGCCCGTTCGCTGTTGTCGAGGTTACTGGAAATATTGCTTTGAATGTGAAGAATCCTGGCGGTATGTTGTCGTATTATCCGGACGATTCGCTGGCCGAGACTACTTATAGGACCGTTGTGGATTTGCGCAAGACAAAAGATGTGAAGGTTAATATACTGACGACCTTGGCGACAGGCCGCGTGTTTAACCTCGCAAAATCGGGGCTAACCTTTGCAGAAGCGAAGACCCAGGCTGAAACGGATGTGTTACATGCGCTTGGAATACGCGAAACTTTAGACGCGTTCGACAAGGTGGATTACTCAAAAAAAACGAGTTCCATTTTCCCTGTGTTCATTATGACCAGTTATCTGTTTGAAGGTTCCCTTGCGGCGGTAGACCTTGCGGCTGCCGACATTGCTGAGGATGGCAATTGGAGAGCACTTACTTACGAGCGTTATTTTGACCAGAAACATGCGGAGATGATGTTCCATTTGCTACGTGAGCCGGAATTCCTTGTGCTTTTGGGGCTTGATTCAACGGATACCCTTGTTGCGGAATTGGCAGAAAAGTACTTCTTTAATGTTGTAATAAAGATTGCGTACAGAAAGGGCGATTGCACCGAGAGTCGTCAGGGAGAATCATTTGATCATGGTTATTATGTCTATGTAGTATGTGAAGACGATTATTGGAGGGTTCGTGAAAAGGAATTGCAGAAAAATCTTGGAACGATGACGGACGATCGTGATGGTAAGGAGTACAAGACATTTTCGTTTACATACAAGGATACGACATGGACTTGGTTTGCGGAAAATTTGAATTATGCTGTTGACGGCTCTTGGTGTTACGATGATGACCCGTCCAATTGCGAAACTTACGGGCGCCTGTATTCGATGTGGACAACGTTCAAGGTTCCTAGGGATACGGCGTTTGTTGCGAAGGAATGGGCGTGCTTCTATCCGGCTCCCTCGGAGGCTGGTAATGAGGATGAACTTTGCAAAGGCTATGAAGAAGCGAGAGATCGTGTGTTTGATGCTTTCGATTCGGCGGATGTTCAAGGTGTTTGCCCGGAGGGTTGGCATGTTGCAACTCCGGATGATTGGGCGAATTTGATTGATTACGCGTTTGATGAAATCGGCTATGCCGATGATGTGTCTGCGGCCTTTAAAACAACGACATGGACGGCGGGATCTGATGGAAAAGATGCCTTTGGGTTCAATATGTTGCCGGCTGGCCGTGTCGACCGTCGGGATCTTCCGGAATGGTACTACAGTACAGAATACGTTGACGGCACTAATCCGCAGCATGTAGCAGGAGATTTTGGCTTAGGGGCGTATGGCTGTTTTTCTGCGTGGGGCGACGGTCATAAGTCTCCGTTTAAAATAAGGAGTAAAGAAAATGGCAAGAATCATCTTCCCTATTGTGTAAACCCTGCTGATGAGTATGGAAATGTTACTCAAATTACAGGCTTTGAGTATGGACATTCTGTCCGCTGCGTGAAGGACTGATATGTTGTGATTCTGTTAGGAGGAAAGGGGGAGCCCAAATAGGGGGAGCAGGAAGGCGGGCTTATGCCCGCCTTCTTTTATATTCTAAATTTATCGTGTAAATATGGCAAATTTTAAAATAGGTTTGTAAAATTGTGAAATTTAAACAAAAATTTTGATTTTTTATTGTAAAACTATTGACTTTTGGAAAAATAGTGTTTATATTTAATCTCGGAACGGCCCGCATGGCCATAAACCTGAGATAAATCAGGAGGGGAGCAATCGGTGCGGTCGTTGTTTGGAGGAAAAATGAAGGATATACTTGAATACACGGGCTACCGCCAGTATATCGCGGACTATTATGCCGAGAGAAAGGCAAAATCTGCGTTCACTTGGCCGGAATTTGCGAATGCGGCGGGGTTCACTTCGCCGGTCTACCTGAAGTACGTAAGCGAGGGGCGTTACAACCTGAGTGGCGAGGCGGCTGTTCGCGTTGCGCAGGCGATGAAACTTGCGGGCTTTGAACAGGAATATTTCTGCGAGATGGTCAAGTTCGACCATGCGAAGAAGGATGCCGAGAAGAAGGCTGCGTTCAGCAGGATGCTCGCGATTGCCGATGCACACAAGGTGAAAATCCTGGAAGGGGATTCCTTCCGGTTCTTTAGTGACTGGAAGAATCCGGTGATTCGTGAGCTTGCTCCTGCCATGCCGGGGGCAAAGCCGCTGGCGCTCGCGCATGCTTGCCGCCCGAAGGTGAGTGCTGCCGAGGTGAGTGAAACGCTCAAGTTCCTCGTGAGTGCGGAACTGCTCAAGAAAGACGAAGCCGGTAATTACAAGCAGACTGAAAAGTCCGTGACGACGGGCCCGATGGGTGTGACCCCGGTGGCCGTGCGCGGGCTTCATCGCCAGATGGGCGAAATTGCTCTCGAGGCCATTGAGAACGTGCCGCAGGATGAACGCAACTTTTCGGGCCTTACGCTTGGTATTACGCGCAACGCCTACGAAGAAATTGTCAAGGAAATCGCAGAATTCCGCAAGAGGGTTGTCGCGATTGCCACGCGTGAAGACGAAACGGATGAAGTCTACCGTATGAACATCCAGTTCTTCCCGATGACGAACAAGAACGGAAACAAGAAGGGTTAGGAGGAGATCATGAATTACTTTGAAATGAGTAGCAAATTTATTTGCAGTGTGGTGATGCCGCTCGCCTTGATGTTTGCGGCGTGCTCTACCGACGACAAGCCGATAGCGGGAGGCTCTGCCGAAGAGACAGGTGTGTATGCGGATATCAAGGATATTACCTTAAGGGCTGCTGCGTACCGCGTTTTGGCGAATTCGGATCCCCTACAGGATAGCGCGTTTACCATAGAAGGGTTCCGGCCTGGTTCTATTGCGTGGCTTTACGAACTGGATTCGACCAGCTTTGCTGAAACGGGAGTTTCGTATTCTGATACACTCCGGCAAGATGGCGACAATTTCAGCTTCAAGAATGTTGCTCTTGAGAGCCCGTATGTTTTGGTACGAGTCCTTGGCCGGAATGATGATGATTCTTGGGACAATCTCGTGGCTATTGCCGATGTCAGGAAAACAAAAAAAGTGACCCTGAATCTGTTGACGACTTTCAAGACGGCGCTTTGGCGTTATCTGGCAAAGGAAGGCGTTGCTCACGATAGTCTTGATCTTCTTTCGGAAAGTGCGGCTTTGGAGGCGCTTGGCATTACCGATGGGTTCAATGGATTTGAAAGCGGCGAAATCCTAGAAAATAAAAAATATATCATGACAGAAGCTGCTGTCTCGACGATGTTTTACAGGCTGGGGGAGACAGAATGGAATTCCGTTGATTCGGTTAAGAGTGTCCTTGAACGGAACGGAAGCCTGGATGAATTGGATTCAGCAACAAGGAAACGCTTTATGTCGCGGCTTTCCAAGGAACTTTCTTGGAAATGGTGGATTTCCCGCATGAACCATGATGTGCTGGATTCTTCGGAATTAGAGGAAGAAGTTTTATCAGTCTATAAAGAAGAGTTTGCTTATTCGAAGGTTTTGGCAGGCGTGTATATGAGGGTTGCGGGTGAAGGCTTCTGCACGAAAAGTCGCGAAGGGGATGCGGTAAAGCTTGCCGATACAAGTATGTACCTGGTCTGCCGATCGGAAGGCTGGAGAATCGAGATGGGTGAGGCCGGAAAAGTACATCCGGAAAACGGAACGATGACGGATTCTCGCGATGGTAGGACGTACCGGACGGTGACTTACAATATCGACGGAAAGATGCAGACATGGATGGCAGAAAACCTCAAATACGAGTATGGAAAATCCCGTTGCCTTGATGACAAAGATCGCCGCTGCGAAGTATACGGCAGGCTCTATACGTGGCGAGATGCACTTGCTCTCGATTCGTCAATCGTTTGGACCAAGGAAGAATGCGAGGAATACTACCGTCCGGGCTTTGAGGAATATGAAGCATGTGTGGCGAAATATCAGGATTGGCCTAATGTTGATTCTGCAACGCTTGATTATCGCTGTGGCAGCCCCTGGGACTTGTCTGCGACATGTGAAGAAGCAACAGTGGATGAGCGCAAAGCCAAGTATAAATACCAAATGGCGATGGAAATGATTGATTCGGTGAATCACCAGGGGGTTTGCCCCGATGGTTGGCATGTTGCGACGGCGGACGATTGGAACGGTCTGTACAAGTATGTAGGGGATGCATTCAATGTAGGGAAAAAGGAAGTCGTGATGTACCTTTTGCAGTCCGAATATACGGATGGACCTGTTGGTTTTGGTCTGCGGTTGTTGCCGACTTGGGAGGGGCACCATACCAGTCTTCAAATAGAATGGGAACAGGCTGGAAATCGCTTCCTTAATGTATACGCTCCAATTTATGCGGTCCCCTTCTATAAGGAAGATTGGGCGGATGGGGATTTGGAAACTCCTGAAGATTACGACTCTAAGTATGAACCCCCGTATGGGTATGATAATCGATGGTTTGTGGATGTTACGGGGTATGGTATTCTTGATGGTTGGGCGAGATATGAAACCATGTATATTCGATCGGGTTTCGATTACGAATGGCTTTTTATGAACATGCCTGTCCGCTGCGTGAAGAACTGATATGCTGTAGATCTGTTAGGGGGAAAGGAGAGGACCCACAAACGGGGGGGAGCAGGAAGGCGGGCTGAGGCCCGCCTTCTTTTTGCGTTTTTGTGAAGCAGAAGGGGGTGGATATCGGGCGAAAAGCGTTGACTCGCCTGGTGGTCAGGTGGTTGCTGCGCCGAAATATTGTATCTTTATAGTACATGTTCCGTTTAGGAACGAAGGATTTATTATGAAACCAGGTAAGACCGAACTCCGCTTGAATGCTGAAATCGAAAAGCGCGGTGCCCTTTTTGCGGTGCTGCTCGACCCCGATACTTCGGACGAGGCCGCATTCGTTAAGGCGGGTTCGATGGCCGCCGAGAACGGCGCCGACCTCTTGCTCGTTGGCGGTTCGTACCTTGGGAACTTCACGCTCCCCAAGCAGGTGGCTGCCCTCAAGGCGGCGGTAGACCTGCCCGTGGTCCTTTTCCCGGGTGGTGCCTCGCAGGTGGTTCCCGGTTTCGATGCGATGCTCTTCATGACTCTCGTAAGTGGCCGCAATCCGAACTACCTGATTGACGAGCAGGTGCGCGGTGGCGCGCTCGTTCGTGCGCTCAATATGGAAGCCATCCCGACGGCCTACCAGCTCATCAACAGCGGCAAGCGAACGACGGTGGAATACATCAGCGGTACCATGCCCGTACCCGCGAACAAGCCCAAGCTCAGCATGGTGAACTCCATCGCGGCAGAACTCATGGGCATGCGCTATGTGTACCTGGAAGCGGGCAGTGGCGCCGAAGAGCCCGTACCCGTGGAACACATCGCCTACACCCGCAAGGCGACCGAGATGACCATCATTACCGGCGGTGGAATCAAGGACCCGCAGACGGCCGCCATCCGCGTGGCTGCAGGCGCGAACATCATCGTGACCGGCACGCTGTGGGAAAAGGTGGAAGACCCGGCTCTCTTGAAGGAGTTTGCTTCGGCAATTCATATCAAGGGATAGATCCGTCGCCTAGGAACAAGGCGATAGGGTTAGTTCTTTTTATTGTTATCTGAATTTTTTTATAGAAGGAGAAGTCAGATGAAATCATTATTTTTCTTTATTATAGCACTATTCGTTTTTTGTGGATGTTCTTCGGACGATCCGTCCGAGGCTCCCGTACAGGAACCTGTTACGGTCAGTTGGTCGCTTTCGGGTACCTTCGGTAACGCTACGGTCGATTCCGTAAGTGCCGACACGGAACTGCCGCGGATGGTAAAGCGTACGGATTCCTCGACGCTCCATATCAACGGCTTCGACACCGCCTATTTTGAAAAGAGAATTTCACTGCGCCACCTGCAGGTGAATGCCGGCGCCGAAGTCGATGTCGACGACGAGGGCAATTTTACTTTTGACAACCAGACCGTATTCGGACTTTGCGAGAACACGAACTCCATCAAGATTATCCCGAGCGCCAAGGGAAACGCAAACCTGAACCCGGGCTCGATTATCCTGTATTCCTATAACGACGGCTATTATCAGTACCAGTAACGGAATTGGCTTGACCTATGAAGAAGATTCTTTTTTTGATTTCTTTATGTGCATGGATTGTCGGGTGTAGCGACTCCCCTTCGGACGGCCCGAAGGAACCCGAGCAGCCTATAGAATACTCCGATTCGCTTTCCGTGAGGATTCTCCATTATAACGGGACGGACGCTATTTACGAACTCGCCGCGTATCAGGATTCCTATCTCTTCAACGGAGAACTTGGCGATGGCGACCATTATACCATTGAACGAAACTTCTATATCGACACCGTCGTTTTTGATGTTTCGCCAAGATTCCACCAATGTAAGGATTCAAGTTCCTTGACATACAAGATTGACGGTAAAAAGGTCGAGACGGTCGAATCGAAATGGGGACGGCAGGCGCTTCCCCTGCCCGACGAAAAAAAGCACACCGTCGAAATCTCGGCAGTGTCGACCTGTAACCAGACGACGGTCATGTTCGATATCGTCCCTTCCGAAAAGCCCGGAAAAATATTCAAGCATACTGACCGTTTTTACCTGAGCTTTTCCCCGAGAATAGACTCTTATCCTTACAAGAACGGTTCCCTGTTCCTCACCATAACGCCCAGCGTGGCACCGCAATACTTCGAAGGCGACACGACGCTTTCCCGGTGCAAGCTGATGAGCGGTGAAGACAGCCTCATCATTCCCATGTCATTCGATAAGTACAAGAAACGTCTAGGAACTCTCGCTCACATAAACGCGGACAGTGTCACGCTCACTTCGTTTACGGATGCACATAAGGACTTTTCGCTTGCCTGCGCCCTGTATTTCCAGTCATGGAAAGTCCCGGCCAAGGTCGATTCGGTACAATACTTCCAGGCATTCCCCGTTTCTTTCAAGAAGACCATCGAAGCGCCCTACATTGGCGAACGCAACGGAAGAATTGATATTTTACGCGAAGACGACATGTTGTCTTATCTTGTAATAATGCGCGTCCACAAGAGGGGAACCGACGAGGTTGTGCACAAGATATATTACGATTATATCCAGGACACCCTTCATGTTGGTCCAAGCTGGTTCCTTCCGCAAGATTCCGTCGGCTGTCCGGTTGACATAGATTCCATCCACGCTTATACATTGCCCTATGTGCTGGCCTCTCCGGAATCGTTCCAAGTGTGGGATTATCTCTTTTGGAAATACGCCCTAAGCTGTCTGGACGGTAAATGGTGCCCCGAAACAGAAGATGTTAAAACGGATCTCGACACGACTCTCGCGAAACTGTTTTCCAAGCACGATGGAATGGATCCGCATACATGGATGTCCGCTTTCGCGTGGGAAAGAGACCCTCCGGGCCCCTGTGAATTGCCGAAGTACAGTTCCAGCTCCAAGACAGTAGAAAGCAGTTCGAGTTCAGCCTTAGAAGAATGCAACGACGACAATCTCGGAAAAATGGATTCCATGTATGTTGACGAGTACAAAGCGATGCTTTACTACGTATGCTATTTCCATACATGGAATGAAGCCTCTGATATCGAGATCCGTTTAAAGAAGTCTTGTACAGCTAAAAACCAGGATGAGGTCGTTATAGACGAAAAAGGATTAAAATACATATGCGGGGTGGACTGGCGTCTGGCATCGATTTACGATGAAGAAACTATCGATTATACAAATCCAGATATTGACTACAAGACCTTTACGGATGATCGGAACGGGAAGACGTACAAGATTGTAGATATCGGAACGCAAACCTGGTTCGCCCAAAATCTGTCTTACGATACGGATTCTATTACAGGTGCATCGTGCAAGGGGCTTGAACCCATAAATTGTGAAAAGGGTGGAACGCTGTATCTATGGACGACCGCAGTTGCCTTGCCGCAGAAATACCAGAATGAAAAGGCTAGGGGATTATTGAATGATCCCGTACAGGGCATCTGCCCCGAGGGATGGAGAATTCCCAGTAAAAAAGATTGGGAAACTCTAAACACCTATGTTGAGCAGAACAAGAAGGCTAGCACGGTCGCGGAGGCTTTAAAGGCCAAGGGCGCATGGAATTTTGGCTATAACGAGCAAATTACAGATGAGTTCGGTTTTTCAGTCGTTCCTGCCGGAACCTCGGCTGGAAGTGGTGATTATTACACCCGCTTCTGGTCTACAACCGAATCGGAAGTTTATCAAAATGGCGTTTTTCAATGGGAACTGACGGAAAATGCAGGTCCCTACATCGCTGAAGATATTAACAAGAAGACTCCTGTTTCCGTTCGTTGCCTAAAGAACAAGGAATAGATTTCCCTCTATGTCCACATTCACGAAGTACATCCAGAACGAGGAACACTACTCCGAGGTGATTTCGCGCATCGCGAAGGTCCGCAATACGCTGTGGATCGGTACCGCCGATATCAAGGATGTCTATGTGAAGCAGGATGGCGACGCGATTCCCCTGCTGGGGCAAATTGCCGGCCTCTTGAAACGCGGGGTGGGCGTGCGCTTAATTCATGCGAAGGAACCTGGCCCGAACTTCCGTGAAGATTTTGACCGGTTCAAGATTCTCGCAACCGACCTGGAACGCGTGATGTGCCCGCGGGTGCATTTCAAGATGATGATTTTCGACCTGGAGACGGCCTACATCGGGTCTGCGAACCTCACGGGTGCGGGCATCGGCATGAAGAGTTCCCTGCGCCGCAATTTCGAGGCGGGTATCCTCACGAACGATCCTGCACTTGTCGAGCCTGCCATCGAGCAGTTCGATACGCTCTGGATGGGCTCGCACTGCAAAAAATGCGGCCGTCAGGAATTCTGCGGCGACCGCATCAAGTAGATACCCACCTTTTTTGCATTTTTCCTGCAAGGCGGGCGTTCTTTTTCGCCCGTAATTGTGTATTTTTCATAAAAAAGACGCTGCACCGCGAGGTGCGGTTTTTGAGGTATATATGCAAAAACTGATTATTACGACTTTCGTGCTCCGCGTGCTGGGCCTCGCCCTGATTGTCCTTGGCCTTTCGGGCTTCGGGCACAACCTGATTTACAATACATTCCCCGGACTCGAAGGCTATTCCCTCAATCCGGTCTGTTACGCGGGCATCGTGATTTATGTTGCTGGCGCACTCATCTATTTCTTTGTGAACAAGAAACGTCGCGCCGATCGCCGCCGCGAAGAGATTGAAGAGGCTGAGGAACGTGCCTTCCAGAGTTCTGCCAAGGAAGATGGCAAGGACGCATAGGTGAATTATGAGTGATCTGATGATAAAGATTGAACATCTGCACAAGACTTACCGCAGCGGTTTCTTGATGAAGCCGAAGCTTGCGCTCAAGGATGTGAGTTTCAGTGTGGAACCGGGCCAGGTGTATGGTTTTATCGGCCCCAATGGTGCGGGCAAGTCTACGACCATCAAGGTGCTGACGGGCCTGTTGAACTATGAATCGGGCACGGTGTTGGTGAACGGCATCAGCCCGCGCGACGTGAAGAGCCGCCGCTTCATAGGCTATTCTCCGGAGCAGCCGTATTTTTACGATTACCTCACTGGCCGCGAACTGCTGCGTTTTTACGGCAAGCTCGTCGGGCTCGACGGTGCGGAACTGGACAAACGTATCGGCTGGGCGCTCGACCTGCTGCATGCGAACAAGGACTGGATCGATCGCCGCCTGCGTTCGTACTCCAAGGGCATGATGCAGCGTGTGGGGATTGCGCAGGCGATTCTCTCCAAGCCGAAACTGCTGATTCTCGACGAACCGATGAGCGGACTCGACCCGATGGGACGCCGCGACGTGCGCGAAGCCATCATGGAACTCAACCGCGATGGCGTGACCATTTTCTATTCAAGCCACCTGCTCAGCGACGTGGAAAGCATTAGCCACAAGGTCGCGATGATCGTGGATGGCAAGATTGTTCGCGAAGGGACGGTCGACGAGATAACGGAATCCTGCGGCGTAGAGTACCACGTGCGTACGCGCAAGGCGATTCTCGAGAGCGACCTGCCTCAGGGAATTTCGCTTGCAGGGCATCCGATGGAATTCGTATGCGAAGACGATGCCGCCCGCGACAGGTTGCTCGGCTACTGCCTCTCTAATGGAATCGCTGTCGAGAAGATGGACCACAAGCGTCCGAGCCTTGAAGACATTTTGACGGAGGAAATTGCCCGTGCAGACGCTTAAGCATATTGCAATTATTGCGCACAATACGTTCCGCGAATCGATCCGTGACAAGATCCTCTACAACATCGTGTTCCTCGCGATTGCGCTTACGCTTTTCAGTATCGTGCTTGGTGAATGGTCGGTATTCGACCGCGCCTACGTGATCAAGTCGACAACACTTTCGGTGATGAGCCTTTCGGGCCTCCTGATTTCCATCTTCGTGGGTATCAGCCTAGTGCAGAAGGAAATCCAGCGCCGTACCGTGCTCACACTGCTCTCGAAGCCGATTAGCCGTGTGACGTTTATCGTGGGTAAGTATTTCGGCCTTCTGGCCGTGGTGGCGGTCCACCTTACCATCCTCACGTGCATTTTCTATGCGATGCTGTTCATCATCAACGCCGACCCGACGGCGAACTTGCTCACCGCCATTTACCTCATCTTCTGCGAGATGGCCGTAATTATCGCGGTGGCGCTCCTGTTCAGCAGTTTCAGTAGCACGGTGCTCTCGGCTCTGTTTACGCTCGGAGTCTACTTTGCGGGCCACCTGAGTAACCAGCTTTTGGAACAGGTGCGGTTCGCAAGCCGTATGGGCGAGATGGGCGGTACTTCAACCGCGCTGTTCGAGAAGGCTGCGGTTGTGATCCATGCGATTTTCCCGGGACTCTACCGTTACAACGTGACAAGCTATGTGGTGCACGGTGTCGCGCTCCCGGATATGTACTTGTTCTGGAACACCGTCTATGCAGTCGGTTATGTGGGAGTTTTCCTCGCGATTGCTAGCTGGTGGTTTAGCCGGAGGGATTTCCTATGAGAAACCAGTATATGGCGAAGGTCCTGGTCCACAACAAGGTGGTGTCGCAGGACCAGATTGATGCGCATTGGGCCGAGGCGAATGACCAGGTTGATATTGGCCTGGTGCTCGTGAGGGCCGGCCTGCTACAGCAGGCGATGTACGAGAAGGTACTTGCCTTCGTTAAAAACCTCGAGGCTAAAAATGCAGCAGCTGCTCCTGCAAGGCCCGCTGCCCAGCCGGCTGCGCCCGCTGCGGCTCCTGTAGCTCCGGCAAAGCCCGCCGTGCAGGCGAAACCCGCCGCGCCGGCTCCCGAACCGGAATCGGAGCCCGCGCTCCAGATCGAGGGCAACAACATCTATGGCGAATCCTCCTCCTCGAACATGGTTGTCGAGAAGGTTTCGGGCCTCGAGACGACAAGCATCTCGAGCATCGGCATCTCTACGGAAAGCGATGCGGAAGAGGCCGATGTTGAAAACGGCGAACTGCCTTCGCGCTTTGCGATTGTATCGGGCGAAGGCTCCGAAGTCATGGCGCCCGAGACGCTGTTGCCGACAATGAACCTGAAGAAGGTCATCGCGTTCGCCCGCAAGTTCGGGGCTACGGACATCTATCTTTTTGCCGACCGCCAGATAATGATGCGCCAGTCCGGTGCGATATTCCCGGCGACCGAGCAGGCGCTCGACAAGACGCGTGTCGCGGAACTTCTGGCAGAAGCCGCCGAGGGTTTTGCCGATGGGTACAAGGTTGTTGCGGGCAAGAATTTCAGCAAGACCTTCGGCCTTCCCGGCGTGGGCCGCGCGCGCATTTCTGTCACGTGGGACGATGTCAACCCGAGTGTCTCGATACGCGTTATCCAGAACGAGTCCGTCTCGTTTGACAATTTGTTCCTACCGCAGTTCTGCCAGTCGTTTGCGAACCTGCCGAGTGGCCTTGTGCTTGTTGCGGGCCCCTCGACGAGCGGCCGCTCTACGACCGTCACGACATTTGCCGAGATGATTGCGGCAAGCCGTCCGTGCTATATCCATACTATCGAGCGCCCTATCGAGCGCTTGCTCAAGAACCCGAACGGTGCGATTGCGCAGAAGGAAGTCGGCCTTCACGTGAAGAGCGGAATTGCGGGCATCGAACTTGCCATCCGTGACGGTGCCGACGTAATCTGCTTTGACCACCTGGAATCCATGGAAGAACTGAACCTGCTCTTGCAGGCGGCAAATGCCGGCGCGCTCGTGTTTGCGGTAACCGGCGGCAACAATATCCATGCGCTCATTTCCAAACTGCTGATGTCCGTGCCCGAGACTAACCGCAGTGCTTTTGCCTGCACGCTTGCCGACCAGCTGAAGGGCGTCATCGTGCAGCACCTGATTCCCGTGGTGCAGAACCAGGGCCTGGTGCTTGCTGTCGAGGCCATGCGCGTGACGTCGACTGTTGCGAACATGATCCGTCGTTGCGATATCTCGCAGCTGGTGGCCGCGATTAGCAGCCAGAAGGACCAGGGCGTGACACTTGACGATTCCCTGCAGAAGTGCGTGGAATCCGGTTATATCGATGGCGCGGAAGCCTGGAAGCGCGCGTACGACAGCCGTCGCTTTGCGGCATACAGGCCGGCATAAGGAGGTGTTTCGATGGCTACAGAAATAGAATCCCTTTTGGAATATGTGATGAACGTCGGTGGCAGCGAACTGATTGTCACCGAGGGAGCCCCGTCCGCTGTTCGCCTTGCCGGCAAGGTGTGTGCCGTGCCGGATGCTCCCGCTGTTGAATTTGGTGCGCTGCGTGAGTTCCTCGGCTCGATGGAGGGCGACGACGGTTCCATGCTTTGCGGCCCTTGGGCTGGCGTCAAGTGGCGCGTCCGCTATTTTCGCGAGGCGCTTGGCAATGCTGCCGTGTTCCGCCCGCTGATTGCGGAATGTCCGTCATTTGATTCCCTTGGCGCTCCCGCTTCTGTCATGGGTCTTCAGGGGCTGAGTTCCGGCCTTGTCGTCTTTGCTGGCCCCGCGTGCTCCGGCAAGACGACGACGGCGTCGGCATATGTCAAGGCCCTGTGCGAATCACGGGTTATGCGCGTGAGCCTTCTTGATGCAAATGCGGAAATCCCGATTACGGTCGGGAACAGCCTCGTGCTCAAGGATTCTGTTGGGTCGGTGGAAGCCCGCATGTCGCAGGCGCTTCGCAGTGGCTGCGACCTTATCTGGCTGGGCGATTTCAAGGGTGATGCTCTCCTCCCGATGTTGCGTGCCGCCGAGGCGGGCGCCCTGGTGGTTTGCTGCGTTACCGCGGGCAATTCTGCGGGCGTACTGGATTCTCTCCTTTCGTCTGTCCCTGCTCAGGACCGCGATCTTTGCCGCACCATGCTTGCCGCCTACCTCAAGTCGGTCGTGGTGCAGCGCCTGTTGCCTGGTGCTGCCGAAGGCAGTGGTGCCGTTCCCGCATGGGAAGTTTTGTTCAACACGCAGAATGCGTCTACGCTTATCCGTAGTGGAGAGTTCTTCAAGCTCGCGTCCATCATTGCGGCGTCGGCCTCGGAAGGCATGATGCTCATGGATGATTGCCTTGTGGAACTTGTGAAGTCCGGCTATGTGGCCCGTGAAGAAGCGGAGAGGTATGTTTCTAGTACGGTTCGCTTTGACTAGCCCTTCGCGCTTGTTCTTTTTGGCTGCCGTCCTGGCGGCCTTTTCGGTGTTGCATGCGGAGCCTGCGCAGGAAAATGCCTTGGACATGTTGCAGAGTCTTTCTGCCGTGCCGGATTCTGCTGTCGTCCAGGATTCTGTGCAAGCCCCTTCCGATAGTGTCGTGCAGTCCCCTTCCGCACTTGATTCTGCTGTAGCTTCGGTTTCGTTGCCGTCTACGAAAAAGTCGGTGCTGTATCTTGGCGGCGGCGAGAATTCCCTGTGGTTCCATCTGGGTGTCCTCTATGCCATCGAGACGTATTCCGTACCCGTCGATTCTGTCGTCGGAACATCGTGGGGAGCCTACATCGGTTCGCTGTGGGCGAGGGGCGTTTCTCCCGACGATATCCAGCGTATCCTTCTCAATTCCGATATGGATGCGGTACTGGCCGCTGACGGGGATAAACCCGTGGATGATTCCCGCTTTGCGGTTCCGGTTTCGGAGACAGGTGTCCCGAGCCTTCGCCAGCGCTTTTCTATCCACGTGGATTCCTCGGGCTCGCTGCACCGTCGTCTAAAGAAGCTTTCTCCGGATACGGCATCCATAGAATCGTCCCTTGCGTTCTTGCGTCTGCAGGAATCGCTCTTGCGCCACAAGGAAAAATTCCGCATTCCCTTCTCGGTTCTAGGCTGCGATGGCGTGGTAGGCAGTTCCTACGAAAACGTCATGTCGAACATTCCCGTTTCGAACGCTCCTTCGGGGGAGCGTGCCTCGGGTGAACTCTGCCCGAACCTTGCGCTTCCTGCCGAAGATTCTCCGGACGAACTTGCCATCATCGTAGTCTCTGATCCGCTGCGCGGCGAATACCGCGGGCCTGCATGGAAACGCGTCATTCGGGAAGGGGTCCTCAAACATCTCGGGTCTCAACCCGGCCTTATTGTGCGCCCGCATACGGTTGCGGACTCTTCGCGTAACGGTTGGATACAGGCCGGCTTCTCGGCGCTGGAATCGAAGGTCTCGCAGATGACGTCCCTTGGCAAGCGCGATGTTGACTACGTGTCGGGCCGCGTGCCTTCTGTTCCTTGGTTCAAGTTCAAGCCGACATATGACAGCCTCCCTTCGGAATCCCACAATCCGGTAAAGTCCTACTGGAACGCCTCCGATACGGGGCTGGTTGCTCCCGCCAATTTTGCTTACGGCCTGTCGCAGTTCCCTTCGTGCGATTCGGTCTCGTTCAACATGCTCCACGATGGCGACGTGCTCGTGGACGCAAATATCGAACCGACATTCGATATCGCCGCGGGTGGCTTCGGCTCGAATGTGCTGGGCCCGAACGCCTATGCCGAACTCTCGTTCTACTATATCGACCAAATGGAGATCGCGCTGACGCTTGCGGGCTTTTACGGCGGGAACTCTTTCGGCTTCACTCCGCGCCTTTCGATTGACCGACTCTGGAGCAAGAATTGGGGACTTGCCGTTGCCTTCGACTGGATGCACCTGCGTCCGCTGAAATCGTATATGGATGAGATCCCTGCCTACCTGCGAATTTACGAGGAACAGAAGAGCGATATCTCTATCTCGCTCTACTACAAGCTGGACGCTCACCTGAATGTCTCTGCGGAATTCCTCTTTGCCGACAGGACATACGAGGTGGAGGGCCGCATCTACCAGAAAGACGCGTACGACGTGTATCCCGCATCGCAGAAGGTGCGAGCCGAATTCCTCTCGGGTGATGGCGATCCGTGGTTCTCCCGTGATGGCGTCTCTGCGCACATGGAACTCGGGCTTACCTCCATCGGGTTCGATTTCGGCTTCGATGAAATCATCCCGACGTTCATAACGATGTATGCCGACGTGCAGTATTCGCTTTCGCCGAAACCGTTTGTCGCGTTGACCGCCTCTGCCGCGTTCGCGATGGACAGGTACCACAAGGACGGATTCGGCTATGTGTACCCGGAATCCTTCGAGATATCTGCACTCGACAATGCGATTCGCCCGAGAGTCCGGGCGACCCCGTGGCGCACGGAATGGATCGATGCGGATTTGTCGTCACACCAGTACGGCCTGCTGCGCCTTTCGGGTGGGCTGCACTACCATGGGACCGGCCTGTGGCTCTTCTCGGCCTACATGCACGATTTCGAGGAAAACCCGGCTTCGCAACTGGGTAAGCACAAGTTCGTGTTCGAACCTGCGCTCCGGCTGTCCTATAAGTCCATCAATGTCTATGCTGGGCTATCGCGCATAGTGGACGACGATACTTTCGGTGACCTCAAGAAGTTCAGTGATTACGACTTCTTTATCCGCGTCGGCAACTACGACCTGTTTTAGCTTTACTCGCCCCGATTCTTAGCGGCGACATCCTTGTACTTGTTGTGGTCGGCAAGCGTGTTGCTGAAGAAGTGCGTCATGCTTCCGTCATCCTTTGCAACAAAGTAAAGCGCTTTCGTCGTGGCGGGGTGGAGCGTCGCCTCGATTGCCTTTCGCCCCGGGTTCGATATCGGGCCGGGCATGAGTCCCTTGAACTTGCGCGTGTTGTAGGGGCTGTTGCTGTTGAGCTGGCTCTTGTAGATGGGGCCGGTCAGGTTCTTGAAGATAAAGCGTACTGTCGGGTCTGCTCCGAGCGGCATGCCGATCTCGAGCCTGTTATGGAACACGCCGGCAATCAGCGGGCGTTCTTCTGGGATGCCGGTCTCTTCCTCGACGACACTTGCGAGCGTGAGCACCTTGTGCCAGCTGCCGAGGGTCTTCCACTTGGAGGGCCTCGGGTCGGCCTCCAGCTGGTCACGGAGTTTCAGGTTGGCCTCGACCATCTGCCTGAGTATGGCCTTCTCGTCGGCATCGATGGCGAACGGATAGGTGTCGGGGAGCAGGTACCCTTCAAGCGAGTTGGCGTCGACGCCCAAACTGCGGGCGAACTTCGGGTCCTGGACGAGGTCGTTCCAGCGCTTTTCGTCGATGTTGGGGAAGGCCTTTTTCAGGTAGGCGGGCATTTCCCACGAGGCCCGGCCTTCGGGTATGGTCACCTTGCGGGTGGCGGTTTTGCCGCTGCCGAGGATTGCGGCGATTTCGTCGAGGGTCTGGTGCGGCGGGATCTCGTACCAGCCCTTCTGGATGGAGGGCTGTTTGAGCTTGTTCCATACCTTGTAGGCGAGTTCGTCGGTCCAGATACCCTTCTCTTTCAGGAGGCTGCCGAGCTTTGAAGAAGGGAGCCCGCTGGGTATCTCGACAAGGACAATTTTGTCGTTTTCGGATGTCGCATTGATGCGATTTTTAGCCTGGAAATAGCAAAAAGCGGCCGAAAAGGCCAAAAAAAGGAAAAAAAGCGCGAAAATCTTCTTCATGATGTAAAAATTTAAAAGAAATTGTGACGGATTGCAAAAATAAAAGGTATATTCGTATAGCATTGTTGAATATTTTACCTTGCTTTTGAGGAACTATATGAAAAAGCTTTTCGCTATTACGCTTGCTTTGATGGTCGCAGCCGCCTTTGCCGCTCCGAACAAGGTCAAATCCAAGCTGGGTGACATTGAACTTACCAAGGAAAAGGGTGGTGGAAACGTGGTCTGCACCGCCGGGTTCAATGACGAACTTACGATCGTTAAGGACGGTGATACCGATGTGCTGGTCAAGGGTAGCTGCGGCCAGGGCTGGGTGCCGAAATCCAAGGTCGAATACGTTGCCGCTCTCGCTGGTGACAAGTCCATGAAACTCGATGGCGTGGACGTGGTTGGCTGGCTCGATAACCCGAGCGCCGTGTTCGTGTTGGAAGACAACGATATGGACTTCGACGGTGTGAACATCGACCGTGACTTCAAGGAATACCTGCAGCACACGATGGACCGCGAAACCATGGAAATGCACAACAACGAAAACTAGTTCGTGCTTCACAAAGAATTATGGGATGACGCTCTGTAAGGGGCGTTATCTTTTTTTTTAATACTCAACTTGGGAGATGTTCTATATGGCGCATAAACTCGTATACTCGGCCTTGGCCATAGGGCTTGCAGCCTCAGTCGGCATTGCAAAAGAAGTCCTGCTCGGCGATTTCAATACGGTGTA
Source organism: Fibrobacter sp. UWR2 (assembly GCF_002210285.1). NCBI lineage: Bacteria > Pseudomonadati > Fibrobacterota > Fibrobacteria > Fibrobacterales > Fibrobacteraceae > Fibrobacter > Fibrobacter sp. UWR2. Next base: position 80,214 of record NZ_MWQE01000003.1, read on the forward strand.
CACGTCGAGAATAGGGTTAGGCTATTACCTCCATGACTGGGATAAGGTGACGGGTACGGTTGGTAACGAAAACAGTAGCATCTACCTGCTCGAAGTGACGGATAGCATCGTCAAAGTAGACACTACGATTGTAGGTGACAGCATTGTCACGGTGGAAAGCACGGTTCCTGTTACCAGATATGTCTCTATAGACTCCGCCAATGCTGAAGAAGGCGCAAATTACGGTATCGGCTTCTTTGGCCGCACGAACAATATCGGTATTACAGTACTCTACCCCGTAGGGGTCGTCGGTGCGTGTACGGAGTATACCTACGAATATAAGGGTGCCGCCCACCAGTTCGTGTTGATCTCCGACGGAGATGGCAACGACGACATGCACTATACCGATAAGGATAAGTTGATTCCGGCAAGCGATACACTTACCGTGGCCCACGTGAAACCGGGCGATTTGAAGGACCGTTATGGCTGGGGCTCCAACCACCTGGACGCAAGTACGGTTGTACGTGTCCGCTGGAATCTCGAGACCAAATTTCCGGGAGAATACCTCTACATCGACAACCTGAAGTGCATTAGGCCGGATGGATATGTCATTGCGTTCTATAGTGACGAACTGCTCGTGAAGACTCAGATTCTCCCCGAAGGGGAAATGCCTACGTATACCGGAAGAACCCCGGCAAGGGAACAAAGCGAGAACTTCGCCTACTACTTCAAGGGCTGGGATCGGACCTTTGCTGCAGCGACTGCAGATACATCATACCATGCCGTGTTCGACAGTTCCCTCATCTACAAGATGGAGGAAGGCGAAACCGTCGTTATTGAAGATTTTGAAAATTGCAAGGATGGTGAGGAATGTGTCAACGAGTGGAACGGCAAGTTCTGGCTTGACGGCGATGCGGGTAATGGCGGCAAGTTCAATGTTGCGTATGGCGCCTTTGCGGACGATTCGTCTAATGCAGCGAAGTTGACGTACCTGCTGAATCAGGATTCGGCTGAAACTCCGTTTGCACGTGCCGTGATGAATGTGAACGACGTGAGTGCCCGTGACCTTTCGACTTGCGAAGTCATCAAGTACGATTACAAGGGCGCTGCGCACAATTTCAGGGTTCGCTCCAGCTATGATGTTGGCGGCAACTATCACATGAAGAGCGTGGCGGAAAGTGAAGTGTGGAAGACCGAACTGGTTCCTGTCGCAACGCAGTTGAAGCAGCAGAGCGGCTGGGGGAAGGCGGTGAACCTCATGGATGCGATGAAGCGTGTTGAGGCGTTTGACTGGGATATCCAGGACGAAAGCGGAAAGGAAGGCTCGCTCGAAATAGACAACGTCCGTTGCGTGAATCTCCCGGTCTACAACATCACCTTTGTCGACGGTGAAAACGTAATTGAAGAACTGCTTGTTTCTGAAGGCGACATGCCGAAGTGCCATCTCTGCGATAGCTATGCGAAAAAGATAGAGCCTACTGTATCGCATCGCTATACCTTTACGGGTATGTTTACTCCGGAGGTTGTCGCTGCGACAGAAGATGTGTCTTACCAGGTGGTGTGGGATAGCACGCTCCGCGCGTACACGGTGACCTTCCTTGACGGCTTTGATACCCTGGCTACGGCGGAATGGGAATATGGCTCGATGCCCAGTTACGAAGGTACACCGGCCAAGGCTGTCACGGCCCAGTATACCTACACCTTCAAGGCCTGGGACAATGAATTCGTCGAGGTGACGGGACCTGCAGCGTACACGGCTCTGTTCGATAGCACGTTGAACAAGTACATTGTGAAGTTTGTTGTTGCTGGCAAGGCTGACTCTGCAGAGTACGCCTACGGCACGAAGGCCGATAGCCTAAAGGTTCCCGAAACCACGAAGGCCGCTACCGACAAGTACACCTACACGTTCAAGGCCTGGGACAAGAAGTTGGCCGACGTGACGGGAGAGGCGACTTACACGGCCTTGTTCGACAGCACGGTAAACAAGTATCTTGTAAAGTTTGTGTCCGAAGGCAAGATGTTGGATTCTGCCTACTATGAGTATGGCACCAAGGCCAGCGACATCAAGGTCCCGAAAGCGAGCAAGAAGGATACCAAGGACTCTACGTTTACTTTCGAAGGCTGGAGCGCCAAGATTGCCGACGTGACGAAGGATGTGACCTATACGGCCAAGTTCAAGGCGAAGAAGAAAGAGTCGAAGTCCGAGGCGATTGCCGCTACGGCGCAGAATGGTTTCAAGTTCGGGTTTGCAGCCAACGAACTCACGGTTGTGCAGCCGGGCTTCTCGATGGTTCGTGTGCAGGTGTTTGACATGGTTGGCCACCTGGTGGAAACCTTCGACGAACAGTTCGATGGCTCCAGGATCTTCAGTCTCGCTCACCTGACGCAGGGCGCCTACATGGTGCGGGTCGTAAGTCGTAGCCAGATGCGCACGGCGAGGATTACCGTGAAATAAAAGAGTGGTGTCTCCGGAAATTTCCCCGTCGCGGTATGGCCCGGCGGGGATTTTTCAGGCCCCTTCTATAAAAATGCGTAAATTTGCATATTTGCATAATTTGGTGATAGATTTTTTCTATATTTTGCGCATGACTTTTTCAGATGGTGTAAAAGGCGGACTGCCGATAGGGCTCGGGTACTTCGCGGTCTCGTTCTCGTTCGGCATTGCGGGCTCGAAACTTTTGAGCTGGCCGCTGGTCACGTTCATCTCGATGACGAACCTCACTTCGGCAGGGCAGTTCGCGGGCCTCCAGATTATGGCGGATGCCGCAGGTACCTTTATCGAGATGGCCATCGCGACTTTCTTTATCAACCTGCGTTATAGCCTGATGGCGATTTCCTTGTCGCAGAAGGTGGCGCCCAGTTTCGGTACGGGCAAGCGCCTGCTTCTCGCTACGGGCATCACCGACGAAATCTATGCGCTTGCGGTAAGCCAGACGGAGCCTGTCACGGCGCGCTATTTTGCGGGCCTCATGGTGCTCCCTTACATCGGGTGGTCCTCGGGTACGCTCTGCGGCGCCATCTGCGGCGAAATCCTCCCGTCCATCGTGACGAACGCCCTCGGGGTGGCGCTGTACGGCATGTTTGTCGCCATCGTCGTTCCGCAGATGAAGGCGCACCGCCCCACGCTTATCGCCGTATTGATTGCTATCGCCTGCAGTTTCGCGTTCAAGTACGTACCCGCGCTCAGCGGTGTCACCGTCGGGTTTGCGATTATCATCTGTGCGCTTGTCGCATCGCTCATCGGTGCGGCATTCTTCCCGGTGAAGGATGATGAGGAGGAATCGGCATGATTACGGTTCATGATTATTGCCTCTTCCTTCTCGTGATGGCGGGTGTCACCTACCTGCTGCGCGCGGTGCCGTTTGTCCTTTTGAAGGGCAAGATCAAGAGCCGCTTCTGGCGTTCGTTCCTCGCGTATGTGCCCTATACGGTTCTTGCCGCGATGACGGTGCCGGCCATCTTCTATTCCACGAATAGCATGCTTTCGGGTGCGTGCGCACTCATCGCTGCGGTTATCGCGTCGCTCCTCGGGCGTGGCCTCGTGGGTGTTGCCGTAGTTGCCTGCATTACGGTGCTGGGCGTCGATGGCATCATGCTGTTGCTGTAAACCATAAACGGCTCGCGATAAACGATAAACAGCGCACAAGAAAAGCGCTCCGTGCGGAGCGCTCTAATACCCATGTCCGGAATCGAACCGGAATAACCTCCTTCGGAGGGAGGGACACTATCCATTGTGATACACGGGCCCGGCCAATGCAATCCCGCAGTGCGCGGAATCCATCCGGTTTTGTGCCTGCAAATATAGTAAAACCGCATCGTCATGGCGAACTTGATTCGCCATCTCACTGCATTGGAGTATCGTCCAGTGACTAGTCGACTATCTTGACTATCAGTTCGTGCGGTTCGGCGTCCACCACCAGCGCATCGTAGAATTCACCCACGTCGGCGTCGCCTTCCAGCACCTTCACGATGTCGTCGTTCTCCATCGAGTTGCCTTCGGTGCGCCCGTAGAAGTGGTATTCGCTTTCTTCGGCGATCTGGTCGATGATAACGCGGACCTTTTTCCCGATCATCGCTTCGGCGCGTTCCGCGTCGAGTTCTTCCTGCAGGCCTGTCACCGCGTCAAGCCTTGCGCGTGCTTCGCTCTCGTCAACGGCTGGCAGGTTCATCTCCATCACGGGCGTGCCCTCTTCGGGGCTGAACACGAATCCGCCCAGGTGGTCGAACTGGATGTCTTCTAAAAGTTCCATCAGTTCTTCGAAATCTTCGTGCGTCTCGCCGGGGAACCCGACAAGCACGGTCGTGCGCAGTGTAACTCCTGGAATGCGTTCGCGAATCTTGTGCAGGATGTCGACAAGTTCTTTTTTGCGGTAGTTGCGCTTCATGTTCTTGAGCACGTTGTCGCTTGCGTGCTGGATAGGCATGTCCACGTACTTCACGAGGCGCGGTTCACTTGCCATCAGGTCTAAAAGTTCGTCGTCCACGAACATCGGGTACCAGTAGAGCGTGCGTATCCACGGGATGTTCGTGTTGTCGAGAATCGCCTTCAGAAGTTGTGCAAGCGTGCCGCCCTTCTTGCCCTTCTCGCGCCCGAAGTAGGTCGTGTCCTGCGCGATGAGGGTAATTTCCTTCACGCCCTGCGCCTCGAGGCCCTTGGCCTCCTCGACGATTTCGTCGATGCTGCGCGACACCTGCTTGCCACGGATGAGTGGAATCGCGCAGTAGGCGCAGCGCCGGTTGCATCCTTCCGCAATCTTCAGGTAGGCGTGATGCTTGAACCCGCCGAGGTTCATGCGCGGGAGGTTCTCCGCATCGCAGGTCTGCGGTGCGACGATTCCCATCTTCTTCAGAAGTTCGCCCGGCTTGTACGTGCCTACCCAGTAGTCCACCTCGGGCAGTTCCTTGATAAGCTCGTCACCATAGCGGCCCGAGAGGCAACCGGAGACGATCAGTTTCTGCTTGGGCTTCTTGCCGTTAATTTGTGCGAGAATCGCGTTGATGGATTCTTCCTTCGCGGCCTCGATGAACCCGCAGGTGTTCACCAGGATGTAGTCCGCCTTGGCAGCGCTGTCGCAAGTCGCAAAGCCTGCGTGCAGCATTTCGCCGACGAGGTTCTCCGCGTCGACCTGGTTCTTGGCGCATCCTAAGTGGACAACAAAAACTTTGGGCTTTTTTGTGGGCATAATCCAAATTTAGAAAAACATCTATTTCGAAAAAAGGCTATTTTTTCAAAATCAAATTCTAAGGAGAAAGAATTATGAAAAGTAAAAGTGCTTTGGCGCTGTTGGCTATGACTTTCGGCCTGGTTGCCTGTGAAACTACGGAATCAACCGGAGACTTTTCGTGCGATGTGACGCGTTCTGGCTCGACGGTGATTCTGGACGAACGTCTTTCTGGCTCTGCGAGCTATATCTCGAAGGTTACGGCGCAGGTTGATGACTATGGCTACGACTACGTGAGCGTTGAGACGGAATTGTGGTATGCCAATAGCGCTTATGCGAGTGAGGAATGCAGCGAACAGAAAGATAATGCACGGGGTTGGAAAGATGGTTCCGTGGACGTCACTTGCTCCGGGAACTATATCAATATCTATGAATACGACGAAGGTTCTTTGGATGATTATGAACGCGATTTTAATAGACAGTGTGAAGAAGCCTACCGCAGGTACGAAAGCGGTGATCTGCAACTCTAGTTTCTGTCTTTAGTCAAAAAAAGAACTCCGCCACTGGCGGAGTTCTTTCGTTATACTGTAATAGCCTATTCCCAGTCGTCCACGAAGTCTTCTGCAGGCGGGGCCGGAGGTGCGGCAGGAGCCGGAGCAGGTGCGGGCGCGGGTGCCGGAGCAGGTTCGGGCTCTGGTGCCGGAGCGGGAGCCGGAGCAGGTTCGGGTTCAGGTGCCGGTGCTGGTGCTGGAGCCGGAGCCGGAGCGGGTTCCGGTTCAGGGGCAGGGGCGGGAGCGGGTGCTGGCTCGGGTTCCGGTTCGGGAGCCGGGGCCGGTTCGGGCTGATTGTCCTGCGGAGGAGCATAGTACGAACTGGATTCGCCACCTTCACCGGCGGGGTTACCCACTTCGTCATTCTTGCTGTTGTCCACCCACCACTGGAAATTGAGTGCCGAGAGGACCTGCTTTCCGTATTCCTGGGCTACGGCGTAGGTCGGGAAGAATCCGACGCGCACGCGGTAGTAGGTGCCTTCGAGTTCGCCCGGGTTCTCGACCTCGGCGACGTAGGCCTTGATGTTCTGTTCGGCAAGTTTCTTCACGATGGCGTCAGCACCCTTCTTCGAGGGCTGGATGCTCACCTGGATTACGAAGGCGCCTTCGCTTTGCTGCTGGATGCTGCCGGTTGCCGCGGGGGCGCTTTCGGCCTTGGCGGGTTCGGCCTTTTCTTCTTGCTTGGTGTCCTGGGAAAGCGACTGGATGGGTACCAGCTCGGGCTCTTCGGACGCAGGGGCCTGCTCAGCCTTCTTTTCGACGGGGGCCGTCGTGTTGTTTTGCATTTCGGGAACGATTTCTTCCTTTTCACCGCAGCTGCAGAGGAGCGTTCCTGCAAGAGATGCGACGCAAAGGGTGAGCGACCATGTCTTTTTCATTCAAATCTCCGGAAAAATGAACGTTTTTTGCCGAAAAAAGGTGGTTTTTACATGTAAAAATATATATAAGTATTTGAAGTTAAGCAAGTTATAATAAAAAAAATGTCGTGAAAATGGCCGGTTTTGCGTCGTTCTGCCTGCCCCTTGACGAAAACTATTCAAATAAATATATTTGGCTATCCAAAAAACGAATTTCTAATTTAACCAAAGGATAATCGTGATCGGCGTTATTGTTAAGTCCAACGAACCTTTCGAACGCGCTCTCAAGCGTTTCACCAAGTCTTGCGAAAAGAACGGCATCATTTCCGATGTCAAGAAGCGCCAGCGCTTTGAAAAGCCTTCCGAAGAAAAGAAGCGCATCGAGACTGCTGCCCGTCGCAAGCGTCTTAAGGAAATCGCTGACCAGAACCGCAAGCGCCTCTACTAATACCGCTCCCGGCTAGCCGGGCAGTATTGGTCGTCGTTCGTTTACGATAAGCGTCAACTGAATCCGTGAGTCGTCGGTCCATGGCCGGTGGCTCATTGCGTGTTTCTAGAGGTTTTCAACCGCGGACTGTTCCGCAAAGGGTAAAAAAATGAGCTGTGCACTCCTTACAAAGATCCTTGATGACATCAAGACAGCCATGAAGGCACACGATGCCGAAACGCTCGGCACCCTCCGTACCCTCCATTCCGACATCAAGAACGAGGCCATGAAGCAGGGGGCCACCCCCGCGCAGATTACCGAGAGCATCACTGACGAAATGTGCGTCGACGTGCTTGCCCGCAGCGTGAAGCAGAAGCAGGAAGCCATCGAAATCCTCAAGAAGGGCGGTTTCATGGACAAGATTCCTGCCGAGGAATCCTGCATCGCGCTCTACCGCAAGTACATGCCGGCCGAAATGACCGAAGACGAAGTCAAGGCCCTCATCGCTGAAATCAAGGCCGCGACCGGCGCTGCAAGCCCGAAGGACATGGGCAAGATCATGAAGGAACTCTCCCCGAAGGTCAAGGGCCGTTTCGACGCCAAGCGCGCTTCCGCCCTCGTGCAGGAAGCGTTGAAGTAATTGTTCGACTTTATCGTGAATCTCTCCCCGCACCAAGTGCGGGGTTTCTTTTTTTCAAATAGTCTGTAGTTGTAGGAATCAAATTATATATTTAAAAAATTTTTAGAAGAATTTATATGGAAGAATCTTTAACAAATAGAATTTATTCTTTAGTAAAAGAGCCTATTCAAGGTGGCTTGTCAATAACTCGAAAATCTACCCCGATACCTTTTTTTGGTAACCTTGAAAGTGCGAAAGTCTGCACGATTTCTCTTAATCCAAGTGATAGGGAATTTCTTGATAGTAAGGGTTCACTGTTGAATAAGAAACGGTTGTATGACAGAGATTTGTTAAAAAAAGAAGACGATGAATCTCTTACAGAGGCTGATGCGAAAAAAGTTGTTGATGGTTGTGAAAAATATTTCGAAAACAATCCGTATCGTTTGTGGTTTAATAAGATGGATTATTTTTTAAAGTCATTCGAATCGACTTATTCCTATTACTCTAAAACAGCTGTTGCATTGGATTTGGCTCAATGGGCGACTACTCCTAAATGGTCTAGTCTTTCGGAATACGTTAGATCAGAATTGCTGAGTAAAGGGATCCCTTTTTTAAAGGATATTCTTGAATACAAAAAATTTGATTTTATTTTTTTGAATGGAAAAACTGTATTTGAAGAAGTCGTCTCGCGCTTAAAAATTGGCTATAATCAAAAAAAAGTAACTGTCGGAAAGACAAATTTTTCTGTATATTTTGGAAAATATGCTTCAAGTAATGTGATAGGTTGGTCTGTCTATTTGCAATCTAAGCAAGGGGGCGGTTACGAGAATATATGTAGGATTGCTAAAAAGATTTCTGAAGAATACCAAAAGATATAATGAACAGTAATTTCTAAATTTGACTTTGTAATCAACTAGTTGCCAACATGCCCACCTCGCAATCCAAAATCCAGGAACTGGAACTGCTCTACAAGATCAGTTCCATCCTGAACCAGACGCTCGATTTCGAGAGCGTCGCGCACCCGATTCTGGAAGTGGTGGAATCCACGATGGGCGTGGAGCATGCGACCCTCACTCTTTACAACCGCCACACTGGCGAAATTTCCATTGAAATCGCAGAGGGCTTGAGCAGCCGCCAGGCGCGCAAGGGCCGCTACAAGGTGGGCGAGGGCATCACGGGCCGCGTCGTGGAGACCGGCAAGCCGATTATCATTCCCTCGGTCGCGAAGGACCCGGACTTCCTCGACCGCACTGGCCGCGGCAAGTCAGAAGATAAGGCGTTCCTCTGCGTTCCCGTCATCATGGAGCACCAGGTCATCGGCGCATTCAGTGCCGACGTGCAGAACCCGGTGGAAGACGAACTTCCTGAAAAGTTGCGCCTGCTTGAAATCATCGCGCAGATGCTTGCTGCTGCAGTGAAACTCCGGCGCGAGGCCCGCGAGGAGAACGAACTCCTGAAGGCGGAAAACGAACGCCTGACGCTTGAACTCAAGGACCGCTTCCAGCCCGACAACATCATCGGGCGCTCCAGCGAGATGCAACGCGTGTATGCGCAGATTGACCAGGTTTCGAAGAGCCCCCTCCCCGCGCTCATCGTGGGCGAGGTCGGTACGGGCAAGGGGCTCGTTGCAGAAGCAATCCATTACCGTTCCGACCGCAACATGGGCCCGTTCGTCCGCGTCCATTGCGCGTCCATGCCGGAATCGGTATTGGACCGTGAACTTTTCGGCAGTGTGCGTGGCGCCCTCGTGGGCGTGTTTGCCGAAACGCCCGGCCGCGTAGAACAGGCCGAAGGCGGCACGCTGTTCCTAGACGAGGTGGGCGAACTCTCGCCGAACCTTCAGGTAAAACTCTTGCGCCTGTTGCAGCATGGCGAAATAGAACGTATTGGTGCCCGCATCTCAAAGAAGGTGAACGTCCGCGTGATTGCGGCCACCACCAAGAACTTGCAGCAGATGGTCGAAGAAGGCGCCTTCCGCGAAGACCTCTACTACCAACTGCACATCTTCCCGATATATGTGCCGCCGCTGCGCAACCGCAAAACCGACATTGTACTTTTGGCCGACCACTTTGTGGAGCATTACTGCCGCATCGTAGGCAAGAACGTGCGCCGCCTTGCGCGCACGACCATCAACATGCTCATGAGTTACCCGTGGCCCGGAAATGTGCGTGAACTCGAGAACGGAATCGAGCGTGCGGTACTCGTGGCCGACGAGGACGTCATCTACCCGCACCATTTCCCGACCACACTCCAGACGGCCGAGACGAGCGGGACTCCCGTGAACGGCAACCTCAAGCGCATGGTGGAAGCCTACGAGAAGGACATCATCTGCGATGCCCTCAAGAGCAGTAAGGGCAAGGTTGCCGCTGCTGCGCGCAGTCTTTCCACGACTCCGCGCATTCTTACATACAAAATAAAGCAGTTGGGGATAGACTTGGCGGCCTTCGGAAAATAGTTGCTTAGTTGTAAGTCAACGAAAGCATGAGACTGAATCCGTAACCCGACGAGCTGTGTTGCTTTTGGAAATTCTTTATATAGGTGAATGCAATGGCTCCGCCAAGTCCCCATTCGTAGCCTACCCACCATTCCTTACCGACTTCCGCTTCCAATCCGATGCCCTTGTTCTTTTCCTTGAAATCAAAATTGGCATCGAGTGCTGAACTTGTCTGGACGAAGCCGACGGAAAAACTGAAGAAGACATTGGCGGGAGTGTAGTGTGTGGCTCCGGCGCCGAAGAGTATCGAAGTGATGCCGTCGATGGGATAGGTGTCGCCTTCGTAAGAAAGTTCATTTTCGTTTTCGATGCTGAGAACTGTGAAATGAACAATCATGTCGGGGCTGAACGCGGCCCCAATTTTCATGTCAAATTCCGAAGCGACTCCGTCAATTTCCATTTCCCTGTTGCCGCTCCTGATTTTATAATCCTGGTAGCCGGCTCCAACGGCATAGTTCATAAAGAACCCGTCGTGGGTGTGCGGCTCGGCTGCCGCTAGTGCTGTTAATGCGGACAATGCTGTAATGAATTTCTTCATTTTAGACGCCGGCATTTTCAAGGCGTTTCACGTGGCAGTAGGCGAGTTCCTTGGTTTTCTCATCGCGCAAATGCAGGCTCGAACCTTCGCAGTAACGCCAGTACTTGCATTTCCGGCATTCGCCAATCCGGGCCCAGCTGCGGTCACGCATCACCTGGTAGCGGTTCTGCCACACGTCCCACAGGTCGTCCTTGTAGATGTTGCCCTGTATGTAGTCGCCGCGCAGGCTCGGGCATGCCGAGATGCTGCCGTCGCAGAGCACGGAGGCGATGTTCACGCCCGCCCAGCAGAAGAACGGCTGGTCACGCACGATCTTCTCGTAGTTGCCGAGGAATCCTTCGCAGTCGTAGTTCACGTTGATCATGCCCTGCTTCTTGGCTTCGCGAATGAACTCGAATGTCTGGCGGAATTCGTCGTTCGTGAGCATGAACAGCGGGTTATCTTTCGCGCGGCCCTTCGGGAACACGTTCGAGACTCTCCAGCGCTTCACTCCGAGGTTAACGAGCAGGTTGTGGATGCGGGGGAGTTCGCCCAGGTTCTTCTTGTTTACGCACGTCATCACGTCGAAGGTGAGTTCGTCGACACTTGCCGCCATGTGGATAGCGCGCACGGCGCGTTCGAAACTGTGTGCGTTTCCGCGGAAAAGGTTATGGTTCTCTTCCAGCCCGTCAAGGCTGATGGTAAGCGAGCGGAGCCCAGCATTCATCAGGTTGGTGAATCGCTCGGGTGTGAGCGCGAGTCCGTTAGTGACCATGCCCCACGGGTAGCCGCGCATCTTGATTTCCCTGCCGCATTCCTCGAGGTCGGCGCGCATCAGGGGTTCGCCGCCGGTAATCACCACGGCAAAGTTCCTGGGGTCGATGTGCGGAGCGAGCCCGTCGAGTACCTTCATGAAGTCTTCGCGGGGCATGTCCGGGATAGCGTCGGCGACGCAGTCGCTTCCGCAGTGCTGGCAATGCAGGTTGCAGCGCAACGTGCATTCCCAAAAGAAATACGTTAGCGGGTGCGCCTTTATCTCGTTATGGCGATACAGGCGGTGCGCTTCGAGCGCGAGTCTTTTCTTGAGTCCAAGATGCATCAGACGCCGTACTAGGTTTCGTCCTTTGTGGCGCCATCATCAGTGTCAACCGGCCCGCAGATATCGCTCGGGCACCCGTACAGGTCCACGGCTCCGTCCAGGATGTTGTACTTGGACTGGAATTCTGCGTAGTTGTAGACCTTGCCGTCATCGCACTTGTAGGTTGTCTCCTTGATGTAGACGACTCCGTACTTGGCACAAACTTGGTCGCCGGTGCATTCCGGGGTTTGTGCGGTTTCGGTAACCTCTTCCGTACAGTTGAGACCGTCTTCGCAGGTGATTTTTTTGCCCTTCCGTTCGCAGGTGTACATCACTCCGTACTTGGGCGCAATCGACTCGCTGCTGGAACTGGGGGCGATGACGCCATACTTTGCGGCAATCATTTCGCTGCTGGAACTCATTGTCACGCCGTACTTGGGGGCAATTATTGTACCGCTGGACATTGGTACGCCGTACTTGGGCGCAATCATTTCACTGCTGGAACTCTTGGCTTTTGAACTGGAACTTGCGACATTCGGGCTGTCGCCGGAAGAACTGCCTTCCTCCTCTGTTGCGGAACTGGATTCCTGCCCGCCCGTTGCGGAACTGGAGGAGGGTTTCTCGATGGAGGAACTGGATGGGGAGTCTTCGGATGCCGAAGACGGGTCGCTGTCACAACTGGCCCAGAAGAAACCGGTGAGAGCCAGCAAGATTTTTTTCCAGTGCTTGTATAACATTTGGGGTCCCTCGGGGAATGCTGTATACGGGTAATATATATAAAAGAAATCGGAAATGCAACAAATGCGCTCTGCCCGAATGGCAAATAATTCTATATTTCTTCCGAAGAAACAAGGATTCATTATGCAATTTCGTCCCGTTAAGGAACAGCTTGATATTTTGATGCGCGGCGTTATCGATGTCGTGCCGCAGGAAGAACTCGAAAAGAAACTCCAGAAGTCCTACGATACCGGAGTCCCGCTCCGTATCAAGATGGGTGTCGACCCGACTGCCCCGGACGTGCACTTCGGCCACACGGTCGTGATGCGCAAGCTCCGCCAGTTCCAGGACCTCGGCCACACTGTTGTGCTCATTGTGGGTGACTACACCGCACAGATCGGTGACCCGAGTGGCCGCAACAAGGCGCGCCCGCGCCTTAGCCACGAGCAGGTGCTCGAGAACGCGAAGGAATACCAGGAACAGTTCTTCAAGGTTGTCCGCCGCGACCAGGTGGAAATCCACTACAACGGCGAATGGTTCTCCAAGCTCCCGTTCAGCAAGGTGACCGAACTCATGGGCCAGTTCACCGTGGCCCAGATGCTCGAACGCGAGGACTTCCACAACCGCTACACGGCCAACACACCCATCAGCCTGCACGAGTTCATGTACCCGATGATGCAGGGCTACGATTCCGTCGCCATCAGGAGCGACGTAGAACTGGGCGGCACCGACCAGAAGTTCAACGTGCTCCGTGGCCGCGACTTGCAGCTTTTCGAAGGCATGGAACCGCAGATCGGTCTCTTCATGCCGATTTTGCTCGGTACTGACGGCAAGGTCAAGATGTCCAAGTCCATCGGCAACTACGTGGGCCTGAACGAACCGGCCGACGTGATGTACCACAAGATTTACAGCCTCGCCGACAGCATCGTCGAGAACTGGTTCGAACTTTTAACCAACATACCGCTTGCAGAAATCAAGCAGATGATGGCCGACATCACCGCGGGCAAGATGAACCCGAACGATGCCAAGCACCGCCTCGCTATCGACATCGTGACGCAGTACTACGGCGCAGAAGCCGCCGAGGCCGCCGCTGCCAAGGAACGCGAAATCCACAGCGGTAACGCCATCCCGAGCGATGCTGCCGAGTGCAGCGTGGCGGCCGGCACCTACGGTGCCCTGGACCTGCTCGTTGAAATCAAGGCGTTTGCAAGCAAGGGCGAAGCCCGCCGCATGGTCCAGAACGGCGGCGTCAAGATTGCCGGCGAAAAGCTTGCCGACCCGCAGTCCCAAATCGAAATCAAGGGTGGCGACCAGCTGGTTATCCAGGTGGGCAAGCGCAAGTTCTACAAGGTGAATTTCTAGGAGGTCCCATGCCTCAGGAAACGTTGATCCTCGGTCTCAATCCCGCCTGGCAGCGCCTGTTCTTCGTGGACAAGTTTACGCCTGGCGAGGTCCACCGTATCTCGAAGGTGGAGGAGTATGCCTCGGGCAAGGGCATCAACTGCTGCCGCGTGCTGCAGAACCTGGGCGGAACCCCGCTTCTCATGCATTTCCTTGGGGCAGACCACGGCTCCCGCATATTCGACGAGGTCTCGGCGTGCGGTATCCAGCAGGCACCGGTGTGGATCAAGGAACAGACCCGCATCTGTACGACTATCGTGAGCGAGGGCGAATCTACCGAACTTATCGAACCGTCGCCCGTTATTACCGATTTCGAGAACGACGATTTTGTGCAGACCTTGAACGAACACTGGAACTCGGCGCAGAGCGTTGCCCTGTGCGGGTCGTTCCCCGGTAACTTCAACGTGAAGAATATCGAGGACCTCGACTTTACGGGCAAGAAAATTTTTGTCGATGCCATATCGAACATCGACTCCTGGCTCGAGAAGGGCGTGGAACTCCTCAAGATCAACATGCCGGAATACAGCCAGCTGCTCGATCGCCTCGGAATCCCGCAGGTCAAGTCCAGCCCGCAGTTCTGGAAGATGACGGCCACGGCTGTGCTCGAGCGCCTTCCTATCAAGAACCTCGTGGTGACCGACGAGGAATCGCCGGTACGTGCGTTCCGTCTGGTCGAGAAGAAGTTCCAGAGCGTTACCGCCGAGCCGCCTGCAGTCGAAGTGCAGAACAACGTGGGGGCGGGCGATTCCTTCTTTGCCGCCTGGCTCTACGCCGACAGCATGGGTCTCAGTTTCGAGGAATGCCTCGTGAAGGCTACCGCGGTAGCTGTTGCGCGCTGCGAAGTCGAGAAACCCTGGATGTTAAGCCTGGAACGTGTTGCCGAGCTGGAAGAGACTATTCGCTCGGGTCTCGAGAAGCAGGAATAGGAGCTTCCGCTCATGAACGGGACGCTGGTTGCTTTTGCCTCCAAGCAGGAATTCAACGCGCTCTACCCGCGCGTGTCTGCCGTAGTGGCTTCTTCCATGCCCCAGCCGGTCGGAACCCGCTTCGACATTGCCGTGTGTGGGGTAGGCCAGCTTGAGTTCTCCGTGAATCTGGCGAAGTTCCTGGCCGAAAACCGCTACGAGCGCGTAATCCAGGTCGGGATTTGCGGAGCATACCCGAATCGCGGGCTCGAGATAGGCGACGTGGTGCGCGTCGATACCGACATCGTCGGCGATATGGGCGTGCAGACCCGTGAGGGCCATTTCGTCGCCTGGAAGGATCTTGCCGGTAAGGACTGCTTCTACAGGGGGGCATCCCCGCGGTTCCTTGCGCTGTCGCTTGCATCGGTGCGCTCTGCCACGGGCGTCTCGGTAAACTGCTGTACGGGGACGTCGTACCTCGCGAACCGTCGCAGCGTCCTGTTCGATGCCGATGTCGAGACTATGGAAGGCGCCGCCTGCTTTGCCGTGTGTGCCCGATTCGGAGTTCCCGCCTACCAGTTCCGTGCCGTGAGCAACATCGCGACCGACCGCGACACCTCCACGTGGAAGATACCCGAAGCCATGGCCGCACTCAAAAGCGAGGTGCTGGACAATCTGTAAACAATGTGCAATGTGGAATGTGTAATGTGAAATGAAGAAATTCACATTACACACCCCACATTTAGCATCTCTCATCTCACATCCCACATCTCACATTTGTTATGCGTCTTTCTCTCGGCATTTCCACCTGTCCTAACGATACCTACATCTACGAGGCGCTTGTTGCCGGCCTCGAGAAATCCCTCTTCGAGTGGGACGTTCACTTTGCCGACGTGCAGACGCTCAACGAGATGGTGTTGCGCGGAGAACTCGACGTGGCGAAGGTGAGTGCGCGCGTCTATCCGAAACTCCGTGAGAACTACGTGTGCCTTGGCTGCGGTGGCGCCATCGGGTACGGCTGCGGTCCTCTGCTGCTTTCTTCGCGTTCTGGCGCCTTCGACCCTGCGCAGGAGACCGTCCTTCCAGGCGAAAACACTACGGCCGCCCTCCTGTTCCGCTTCTGGTACGGGCGTGAGTTCGGCAAGGCCCCGCAGGTGCGCTATGCCCTCTTCAACGAGGTCTATTCAGGACTCCTCGAACAACGCTTTGCGCAGGGAGTCACTATTCACGAGCATCGATTCACCTGGAAGCGTGACGGTCTCCACCTGCTGCAGGACCTCGGCGCCTACTGGGAACAGCATACCGGCTCGCCCATCCCGCTAGGTATCGCCGTTGCGAAGCGTGGCCTCGGCTTTGCCGCGATCGCGCAGGTCGAGAGCGAGATCCGGCGTAGCCTTGTGCTTGCACGTTCGCGCGCGTCTCTCGTGACTCCGTTCATTCGCGAAAAGGCCCAAATCGATACCGACGAGGTCATCGAAAAGCATATCCGGATGTTTGTGAACGATTTCTCGGAGAACGTGGGCGATGCGGGTGAACGGGCCCTAAAGTGCCTTTGGGACGTTTTGGACTGTTGATAACCTGTTGATATTCCCAAAAATCGTGTAATAATCCGTAAACGTAAAATTGTTTTTACAAAATAGCGAATTTTTGCGAAAAACTTTATTTATTTTCCAAAAAGCATCTTTTTAGGGAGTTTACCTATGAGCTTAGTCAACGACCTCGATACCGAAGTTGAAAACTTCAAGCGTGAGTACGAAAAGTTCGAACGCGGCAACAAGTCCGCCGGAACGCGTGCTCGCAAGGTTCTACAGGATATCAAGAAGACCTGCCAGGAGATCCGCGTGTCGATCCAGGGGGCGAAGAAGGAGGAGGAAAAGTCTAGCCTTCCCCCCGCTAATTGACAAGTTTGTGCCTTTAATCGGACGATTAGCCGATTTTTTTGCGTTTTTTTGGTTAAATACGCAAAAAAACGTTTGACTAATGCCCGTTATGAAGGTATATTCCCATGTGGGTTTTTATTTGTCGATTTGGCAAACGAAAAAGTTTAACGAATATGTGTTCTATGATTGGAGAAACGTAGCAGTATGACCCTAAAGAAACTGGTCTTAATAACGGCCGGAGCTCTGCTTCTTTCAGGAAACGCCATGGCAAGGATTATCAACGTGCCTGGCGAATTCCAGAAGATTGGCGACGCTCTCGGTAATGCCGACGCCGGCGATACTATCAAGGTGGCGCGCGGTACCTATAACGAGAACATCACCTTGGTGATGGGCGTGATCCTGAAAGGTGAAGATCCGCTGACAACGATTATCGACGGTGGCCGTAATGGCCCGACCGTCATGGGTACTTCGGGCGCCGAAATGTCGCACTTCACTGTGAGGAACGGTCTCGAAGGTATCCTTTGCGAAAACGCAGCGCCCTACATCCACCACTGCTACGTGATGGACAACCATGCTACGGGTATTGGTGCGTTCATCTCGCTCCCGCATCTGCGTAACAACGTGGTGTACGGCAACCGCTGGTCCGGTATCCTTGCCTGGGGTGCCAAGTCCCTCGACGCCTACATCGAACACAACGTTGTGCTCCGCAACGGCTACTCTGGCCTTGCGCTGAAGGGACCGACCAACGTGGTCGCCCGTAACAACATCTTCATGGAGAACCACTACTACGGTGTGTTCGCCGACCCGGCCGCCGGCCAGACGAAGGTGGAGTACAACAACATCTACAAGAACTACTACCCGTTCAACCACTTCATCAAGGTGAACCGCACCAACGTTTCCCTCGATCCGAAGTTCATGAACCACTCCCTTTCGAAGCCGAACTTCTACTGCCAGTCCACCTCGCCGATGCTCAAGCGTGGTAAGGGCAAGCTCGATATCGGCCTTACGACTGTCGAGGTCGTGAAGGAAGAGGAAGCTGTCGAAGAAACCCGCAACCCCGATAGCGATGCCGATGGCCTCTGCGATCCGTGGGTCTCTGAAGAAGGCGTTTCCGACAAGTACGCAAGCGTCTGCACGGGTATCGATAACTGCCCCGAAGAAGCCGAAGACTTCGACGGCTACCAGGACGACGACGGCTGCCCGGATGCGGACAACGACCGTGACGGTCTCTGCGATCCGTGGGTTGAAGCTAAGGGTATGCTCTCCAATTTTGCCCACGTGTGCCAGGGTGTCGACCGCTGCCCCGAACAGGCCGAAAGCCAGAACGGGTACAAGGACGACGATGGTTGCCCGGACGAAGTCCCGCAGCCGCCTAAGAAGGTGTTCGTGCTTGAGGGTGTGAACTTCGAATCCGGTAAGGCTACGATTACTCAGGATTCCTACATCTCCCTCATGAAGGTTGTCGATATTATGGAAACCTTCAAGGAAGCTACGTTCGAAATTGTTGGCCATACAGACAACGTTGGTTCTAAGGACAAGAACAAACAGCTCTCCGCTGACCGCGCTGCTGCCGTGAAGAACTTCCTTGTTGAAAATGGCATTGACGAAAGCCGTATGACGACTTCCGGTATGGGCGACTCCAAGCCGGTAGCCTCTAACAAAACCCCTGAAGGGCGTGCGCAGAACCGTCGTATCGAGTTCACCCGCACGGATATCAAGTAAAGGAGTAGGTGATGATGCATACTAGTTTCATCAAGACGTCAGTCCTCGGACTTACTGTGGCTGCGAGCTCTCTTTTTGCAGAAGCCACCTACGCTCCGCATAAATATCAGCAGAATGACTGGTTCGCCGAATTCGGTGGCAACACCGCCATGTACGTGAACCCGGCGAGCATTTCCGAAACGGAACAGCTCGAATTCAGCGCTGCATTCTTCAGTTCCATCAGCGGCGAAGCTAGCCAGGAATACTTGAGCTTGACTTTCCCGATGGACTACAAGCACACGCTCGGCTTCTCGTTCTTCGAGAACGGCGCTTCCATCGACGGCGGCAAGTCCTACGGTGAATACGCATTCATGTTCGGTTATGCGTACAACCTGTTCCAGCTGCTTTCTCTCGGTGTGGACATCTCGGTGCTCTACATCAACCAGTTCGATGAAGTCACCCAGCTGACCGTTGGCTCCGATATCGGCTTGAGCTGGAACCCGCTCGCTTCTTCGAAGCTCGGCTACCTCCTCGTCGGTGTTGCCTTGCAGAACATCCTCCCGCCGGCCGTTGCTACGGGCGACGATGCCCCGATGTTCGTGCTCTTCACTGAAGACGAAGCTTACAAGATTCCGACCAACCTGAACATCTCCTTGTTCTACCGTGGTCTTAACAGAAGCCTCGAAGCTAAGATCGAAGCCTCCCTCATCGACATCATGCACGATGAAGACGAAGGTGGTGAAGGTTTCAACCTCGAAACGAGCTTCACCTTGACTTACTACCTGTCTCCGCACTTGGGTGTGCGTGGCCGCTTCACCAAGGAAGGTTACTTCGTTGCTGGTGCGACTGTGAACGTCAAGGACGTGAGCATCTTCCGTTACCTCTCTCTTGACCTCGAAATGTCGCACGACGACCTCTACGCCAAGAAGAACCGCGGATTCATCTGGGCCGTGAAGATTACTTCTCGCTTCGGTGACACCCGTGAAGAGAAGATCGGCGAAGAACGTTACCGTCGTTTGAAGATCGAACCTGAAAACGACTACCGCGCCGCTATGCGTCTGTACTTGAACCGTCAGTTCCTCGAAGCCGCCTATGCCTTCGGTAAGGTCCAGACCAAGTACCCCGCATTCCACCTTGTGGACCAGGCCGCCTTCTATAAGGCAAAGTCCTTCGAAAACCTCCGTATGCACAAGGCTGCCAAGGCCGTGTACGAAGACGCTATCAAGCGCTATCCGCAGAGTGACCAGAAGGCCAAGTACCACTTCCAGTTGATGAACATCGACTATAAGGAAGGCAAGTACACCGAAGCCATGAGCAAGTACCAGAACATTGCCCAGAAGTTCGGTGAAAGCGACGTGAAGGCTGACGCTGACTACGTTGCCGGCCAGATCAAGTTCGAACAGGGCCTCTACCAGGAATCTGTCGACCTGCTCGCCGCCATCCTTCCGGGTAACGCGAACTACTTCTACGCCCGTTACACCATGGGTATCGCCTACAGCCGTCTCGGCAAGTTCGAAGAAGCTGAAAACTGCTTCCGCGACATTACCGAACAGCAGTACTCCAACCAGTCCGAACAGGACCTCCAGGATGCCGCCCGCGTGAAGCTCGGTCACATCTACTTCTCCGGCGAGAAGGCTGACATTGCCGCCGCCGCCCAGATGTATGGCCAGGTGCAGGCCGGTTCTCCGGTGTACGACGAAGCTATGCTCGGTATTGCATGGTCGTTCCTCAAGGTGAACAAGCCGGACGACGCCATGAAGCCTGCAAAGTGGATCATTTCTAACCTTCCGGAATCCTTCCTCGTGTCTGAAGCCTACCTCGTTCAGGGTTACTGCTACTTCATGAAGAAGGATTACAAGAACGCAGCTGCTTCCTTGGAACAGGCCGAAAAGAAGACCGAACAGCCGGCTGTGTCTGTCGCCGCCCGCGATAGCGCCCGTCAGGCCTTCGACGCCATGCAGGACGAATTCGACTCTGTTCAGGTCAAGGCTCTTGACCTTGCCCGTCAGCTCCCCACCCCGCGTGTGGAAAGCAAGCGTGAGGCTCTGCGCCCGACCTTCGACAAGGCGAACCAGGCTATTGAAGATTACGCAGCATTCACCCAGAGAGCTATCCAGAGCGACCGCTTCGAATCCAACCGTAAGCGCATCCTCGAAGACGCCGGCTTTACTTTGGCAACCGTCAAGACCAAGATGGGTCAGGGCTCTGCCGGAAACGCCGAAGCAGCGAAGGAACTCGACGCTTTGGACGATTTGGAATTGGATGAATAAGGAAAAAATAGGATGAGACCCGAAATCCAAGGATTTTGGGTCTTTGTCGATTAAAAAAACAGGTGGAAAAGAGAAAAATGAAAAATTTCTGGCTTATTGGTGCAGTTGTTTGCTCTCTTGTTGGAGCTTCCTTTGCTGCCTCTGACCCTTGTAAGGATAAGACGGCAGAAGTCAAGAAACTGGCCACAAAGTGCAAATCCATGCCGAAGGATTCCGAACAGAGGAAGCAGTGCATGGGTCAGGCGAAGGTCCTCAAGAACCAGGCCGAACAGGCATGCCGCTCTGGCGGCCTCAACGAAGACGGCATGGTGAAGGCCATCGAACAGTGGGAAAAACTCGCCAAGGGCGAAACCTGTAAGGGCAAGAAGTCCGACCGTTGTGCCGGTGCTCTCCAGCAGCTGGGTCACTACCAGTTCATGCTCGAAGAGAAGCGCTTCTTGGATATTCAGGGACAGTACGAAGAAGACGTGGCATGGTGTGCCGACCGCGACAACAAGCCGGCCAAGTGCGCCAACATCGGCCAGTACCCGAAGGCCGACCACCAGAAGTCCCTGGGCTACTTCCTCGAGTACATCGACAAGTATCCGAAGGCTCCGAAGATTCCGGCGGTGCTCTACCAGGCTGCTGCCGTGCAGGAAGCTAGTGGCGAAGACGAGAAGGCGTTCAAGCTCCGTGACCGCTTGGTCAAGAACTTCCCGAACGACGGTCTCGTTCCGAAGGCTTGGCTCCGTATAGCCGAATACCACTTCATGAACCGTAAGTTCCGCGACGCTATCAACGCCTACAAGAAGGTGACTGGCTTCGAGAACCTTACCGGTAAGGAAGCGGCTCTCGCCATGTACCACTTGGCTGAATCCTACTACAACATCGCTGAATACGAAACTGCAGCTTATAAGTACTACGAATATATCATCGGCGCCGACAAGGGTAAATATCCTAACGACTTGCGCGCAGAAGCTATGGACTTCATGGCGGCCTCCTTCTCTGACTTGGAAGGTGGTGGTGTCGCCGAAGCTGAAGCCTTCTTGAAGGATAAGAAGGTTCCGTTCAAGGATTCCGTGTACTACCGCATCGGTATGAAGAACAAGGACCACGACCGTAACGAAGAAGCTGTCCAGTCCTTCAAGCGCTTGATGCAGATCAACCCGGACTACATCGACGCTCCGCTTGCTGACATTGCCATGATTGAAATCTTGCTCGTTCAGCAGAAGTTCGATGAAGCCCAGCAGTACCGCTACGTTGTGGTGAAGCGCTACGACAAGAACTCCTCTTGGCGCAAGAAAAACACCAAGTATAAGGAATCCGTCGCGAACGCCGACAAGGCCATCCGCGGCGCTATGCTCGAAATTCCGCACTACCATCACCAGCAGGCTGCCAAGATCACTAAGGAAGGTGATATCGAAGGCGGTAAGAAGCGCTATGCCGAAGCTATCAAGGCTTACGAGGCATTCCTTAACCGTTACAAGAACGAACCGACTTGGGATGAATACACCGTTCATATCGACCTCGCTGCCGCCTACCAGGAAATGGGCCAGCACGCGAACGCCGCCAAGATGTTCAACTGGATCGTCGATACCGATACGACCCGCTATGGCCGCCGTGCTCTCGGTTCCGCTGCCCTCCTGAAGAAGGAAGAAGCTGCGTACAACGCCGTGCTCATGATGGACCAGGCTCGCGAAGCCGCCTTGAAGACCAAGGCCAACGGCGACACGATCAAGGCCTACAGCCTCCCCGAAACGAAGGCATACTTCGCCCAGGTGGACAAGTACATGCAGAAGTTTGGCCAGAACAAGGAAGCTGCCGAACTTTCTTACAACGCTGCCCTCGTGCATTACAATGCCAAGCAGTTCAAGACTGCGGTTACGGTTCTTCGCGAACTCCGCCAGAAGTACCCGAACCACCAGTACATCTTGCTCATCAGCCAGATGCTTGCTAAGTCCTTGCTCGAATCCAACCAGCTCGATGAGGCCCTTGCCGAATTCGAATGGCTGTTGAAGCAGTACACGCAGGTGAAGGCCACCAAGAACGACTCGATGGCCAAGGAAACCGAAAAGGCTATCGCATTCGTGCTCTACCAGATGGCTGAAAAGGCTGTTAAGGATGGCCAGTACGAGAAGGGCGCCGCCGCCTACCTCGCTCTCGTGAAGCGTTACCCGAAGGTCGAGATTGCCGACAAGGCTATCTTCGAAGCCGCTGCCGCCTTCGAAAGTGCTAACCAGTACACCAAGGCTGCCGAAACGTTCATGATCCTCCCGAAGCAGTATGCTAGCTCTCCGCTTACCGTGAAGGGCGTGCTCCGTGCCGCTTCCGCCTACAAGAAGGATAACAAGCCGCAACTCGCTGCTACTACGTTCCTCTTCATCACGAACAACTTCCCGCAGGATTCCATGGCCTTCCAGGCTATCGGCTTCGCTGCCTCCGTTTACGACTCCATTCCGGATAAGAAGAACGCCGCTGTCACTTACGAACTCGCCTACAAGCGCTACCCGAAGAACGAGAAGACCCCGAGCTTCCTGTACAGCGCCTGCTTGAGCTACGACGAAGCCAAGATGACCGACGAAGCTATCCGCTGCTCCAAGGACCTCGTCCGCGACTACCCGAAGAGCACCTACGCTCTCGACGCTGCGTTCTCCATCCCGATGGCCTACGCAAACGCCAAGAAGTGGGATCTCGCCGCTTCCGAATACCACAACTTCATCAAGATGTACCAGGAAGACAAGGAAAAGCTGATTGCCGCCTACATCGGTGCAGCCCGTGCCTACATGGAACTCAAGGAAGAAGACAAGGCTATTGCTGATTACGAAGCAACCCTCAAGAACTACGACAAGTTCGGTCTCCAGATTAAGAACGCCGACCCGGGTATCCCGGCTGAAGCCGCCTTCTATATCGGTGAACACGAATTCCACAAGATGGACCCGATTATCTTGAAGGGTAAGGAAAAGGACAAGGCCAAGATTGTTAAGCAGTTGGTGGACATCCTCCAGAAGGCTATGGGTCACTACTCCAAGTCTGCTGCCTACGCATCTGAAAAGTGGACCTTCCGTGCTACCAACAAGATGGGTATGCTCTTCGTGACCATGGCTGCCAAGATCCGTGAACAGGAAATGAACGCCAAGAAGGAAGAAGAGAAGTTTGCCGAACGTATTACCATCGTGCAGCAGCTGCCGACGTACTACGAACAGGCTCGTCCGATCTTCCAGAAGAACATCGACCTTGCTCGCGACCAGGGTTTCTACAACAAGGACGTGATCGAGGCTGAAGAAGGCTACATCGAAATGTTCTACCAGGGCTGCGCCGTGTTCGTCGAAGTGGCTGACGCATTCGCGAATGCTCCGCTTCCGGACTCTGCCGCCATCGTCCAGGAATACATCTACGAAGAGATGGTGAAGGCTGACGCTGTCGAAGCCGCTCACGAAGACCTCGAGGCCTACCGTGAAGAGCTCCAGAACAAGTCGAATGCTGCTAAGGAACTCGCTGTTCCGCAGTGTGCAACCGGTATCAAGGCCTCTGCTCACTACGGCATCGACAACCAGTGGACAACGAAGCTGTTCGAAACCTTGAAGTCTCTTGACGAAGCCAACGAAGCTCTCGCCACGAAGATCGAAAAGTTTGACCCGTCTACGCTGTTCTCTGACCCGACCTACTTCAAGACCAAGGCTCGTATCGAACAGATTTCGAAGTCTGAAGTCATGACTCCGGAAGAACGCATCAATACGTTCCGCGAAATCATCAAGGATGCTAAGGCTGAAGCTGAAAAGCTCCGTGCCGAACTTGCTGACCTCCAGAAGCAGCTCGCTTCCGGTGTGTCTGCAGCCTCCGAGCCCGAACCTTCTATGTCCGAGTCCGAACCTGAACCGGAAGCCGCTCCGGCTGCCCCGGCCAAGAAGAAGGCTGGCAAGAAGAAAGGTAAGAAGAAATAGCGGTAAAAACTATTTTACGGGGAACCTCGTTCATGGGTTCCCCTCTATTATTCGGGGTTTTAGACGGGTTTTAGTGGCAGTAAATAAAGTTTTACCCCTAGAACCCTCCAAAAACGCCGAAAAAAAGATAAATATGAACAAAGATTTCAAAAACAAACACAAAAACAACACTCTAAAGGAGTACTCTAATGTCTAAAATGCTTCAATCCTTCAGCCCTGAATCCGATGGTTGGCAGTTCATGTGGATCATCTTGGCCGTGTTCATCATCGGCCTGGGCATCTCTATCGAACGTATCATTTACATCCTGGTGAAGAGCTCCAAGGGCCGCGCCAAGTTCCTCGCTGATTTCGGCAAGCTCATCTCTTCTCAGCAGTTTGACCAGGCTCTGAGCCTCGCCAACGCTACCAACCTCCCGGTTGCTCGCGTGATGTCTGCTATCGTTTCCAACCGTGCCGGTGGCCGCGAAGGCATGCAGGCGGCTTGCGATGCTGTGTTCCTGACTGAAGCTCCGCGTCTGACTCGTTACATCTCCCTCATTTCCGTGATGGCCTCCATCTCTACGTTGCTCGGACTTATGGGTACGATTTACGGTCTGATCTACACCTTCGACGCCGTGGCTAACAAACCCGCTTCTGAACGTGCTAAGGCTCTTTCCGACGGTATCGCTATCGCTATGGGTACGACGCTTGAAGGACTTCTCTCCGCAGTGCCTCTCCTGGTCATTGTGGGCTTCCTCAACATGAACTCCGAACGCCTCATCCAGGAAATGGAAGAAAAGGGCCTCAAGATTATCAACTCCCTCGTCTAATAACTCAGAGAGTTTAGTCTTTAAATGGAGTTTTAAAAAATGGCAAAAGAAATCAAGAAACCAGCAAAGCCTGAAGAACCGGACCTGTTGCCGGCGATGGGCTTGTTCACTATTCTGATTCCTATGCTTCTCTCCATGGCTGCTTTCTCCAAGCTGGCAATTGTTCAGGTGAACCTGCCCGAGCGCAGTATGATCAACCCGAACGATGAAACTCCTCCGCCGGATGAGCAGGCATTGAACCTGTCACTCGCCATCACTAGCGAATACCTCGTGATCGGTGCGCGTGGCGGTTTCCAGCCGAACGTCTATTTCAAGGAAATGTGGACGTTCCGCTGCAAGTCCGATGCCAAGCTTATCACTCATGCCGTTGAGGATGTCAAGGCTACAGTTGAAAGTGGACATGGCCCGAAGTGCAAGGACGGTACCGAGATGGATAAAGAGAAGTATCTCTATGAAATCGAGGCTATCGAACTCTGGGCTATCCAGAAAGAGTCTGAAGAAGATCCGGGTCGCGTGATCTGGGCTCTCTACTCGAACGGGGGCACCCCGGAAGAACCTGTCGCCGACAGTGCCTATGTTGACGGCAACAACAACTTCCTCGCTCTCCCGGGTGAAGGCGCCATGGGCCTCACTCCGCCGCCGGCTCTCAAGAAGCCTGCTGCAGGTACGGCTCTCGCTACCCTTACCCCGAACTCCGCTCGCACGCTCAAACCGGACGTGGCAGCGAAGAACCTTATTTACCCGCTTTCTGCATACGATCTGATCGCAAAGGATTTGATCGCTATCCATACGCAGTTCATCGACCTGGAAGACGTCGACAACATCATCATCGTTGCTAACGATGATACCCAGTTCGACAAGATCATCCAGCTCATGGACCGTTCTAAGGAAGCGGGCTTCAGCAAGATCAACCTTGCAAAGTTGGGAGGTTAATCATGGCTAGAAGAACTCGTAAATACGCTGACGACGTCCCGTTCTCAATCACCTCCATGATGGACATGATGACCATCATCCTGGTGTTCATGATCAAGAACATGGACGCTGAAGGTCAGCTCTTGACCCAGGCCGAAAACCTGATTCTTCCGGTCTCCACGTCCAAGGTCCAGCCGACAGAAGTTTCTCTGACGGTCGTGATCGATAAGGAATACGTGGTGGTCGACAATGAGAAAGTCGTGCCGACTCCGGACGTGCTTGCTCAGGAAGATCTCTGTGTTCAGCCTGTTCTCACTACCCTTTATGGGAAACGTAAGGCCGAAGTGGACCAGCACTTGCGCCAGGGCCAGCCTGCCGACGAAGCCGGTAGCGTTGTTGTCCAGATCGACAAGAGCATCCCTTACGACGCCATGTATAAGGTGATGGCTACCTGCGGTATCGCCGGTGTGCCGTCCTGCACTTCTTCCGAAGGCGAAACTGGCTACGAGAAGATGAGCGGTTATACTAACGTTTCCTTTGCCGTTCTCGAAAAGAACGGAGGGGAGGAATAATCTATGGCTAAGAAAAATACTCCTGTAGATCCGTTAGTTGCGGCTCTTATGCCTGAATCCGACAAGAAGATGGCCACCATCGCTGGTGCATCCGTCCTTGTCGCTCTCGCTCTTTCCTTCTGGGCTTCCACCTACGAAATGGTGGTGGACGAAGTGATCTTCGATTCTTCTGAAGGCCCGGACCTTACCGCCCAGATGTCTATGGACGAGAAGAAGGAAGAAAAGAAAGAAGAGAAGAAGAAGGAAGAGCCCAAGAAGCCTCGTAAGAAGGCTGGTGGTGGCGGTAAGCCGCGCGGTAAGGGGCAGCCCAACGCTCCGCAGACTCGTGGTGTGTTGAAGCTCCTCACTGCACAGACCAAGACTGCTAGTGCTGCTGCTTACGACCTCATGAAGAACCAGAAGTTCACCAAGGACATCGATAAGGTGCTCAAGGACGTGGCTGGTCTCCAGACGACGGGTAAGACTGTTCTCGGTGGCCGTCGCGGTAAGGCTGATGGTGGCTTCAACGAAGGTTACGCCGAAGGCGGTGCCGGTGGTATCGGTGACGGCCTCGCAGGCCTCTTCGGTGGCGGCGGTGGCGGTATCTCTACCAAGGCCAAGGGTAACATCAAGACCCCGTCTGCCCGTGATATCGACATGGGCGCAGGTGGTGGTTCCCGTTCCGCAGCGGACATCATGAAGGTTGTCCGTCAGCGTACTCCGGGTCTCCGTCACATCTACAACAAGTTCTTGAAGAAGAAACCGGGATTCCAGGGTAAGGTTACCCTGAAGTTCACGATCGCTCCGGGCGGTGAAGTTATCAGTATTTCCATTGCTTCTTCCACGACCGGCTACGGCGAGTTTGATGCTCAGATCAAGAGCGCCGTCGGTAACTGGACGTTCAGCAAGGTGAAATCCGGTAACACGACCGTTACGATTCCGTTCACCTTCTCTGAATAATCGTAGCTCTGTTGTTGAAAAAGGTCATGCTTACAAAAGCATGGCCTTTTTTTCATTTTTCTGTTGCGTTTTTGCTTTTTTTAATCTAACTTTATAACAGAATTTTTAATAGGAGTCCTCAAATGAAGTTGAGATCAGCAATTGCCGTTGGCACTGCTTTTGGCATTCTCGGGGTAGGTTCTGCATTTGCTACCTTCGCCCGTATCGAATCCATGGGCAAAAATACCACGTACATCATGGATGATGTGAGCATTTTTGACAACGCCGCAAACATCAACCTCTATCCGAACTACCTCATCGGTGAATTCGGACCTTACACGCAGAATGTTAAGACTGGCGAGAACCAGGATCCGATGCACCCGAACTTCGGCGGCATCTTCTCCATCTCGCTCGGCGACGAAAATAATCCGGATCCGCGTCTCTCCATCGGTGGCCTCTTCGGCCGTATCAATACCGATCTCGCTCGCTTCCTGCCGACCCGCGTTGTTGGCGAAAACGTCCGCGACACATCCCTGGTTCCCGAGACCGTGACGAACTTCGACGGCTTCCTCGGTGGTACGCTTTCTAACGGTGACGCCTGGGGCTTGCATATCTACATCGCTCACCAGGATGGTGGCTACGAGACTCCGAGTGGCACGTACCAAGTTGACGAGAACGCCTACGCCTCTATCGTGCAGGCTGATGCAGGCTTGAACATGCAGTTCGGCAGCAACATCGACTTCGAATTCTCTTTCGCCCTCGCCCGTATCCAGTTTGGCCCGGACCACAAGAACTTCTTCGATGATGGCGACTTCAGCTTCATCGCGAAGTCCCGCGCCTTCTTCACTCTCGAAGCCATCGACGGCGAACTGGTACCCGCGGTGTCCGCTAAGTTCATCGAGGCCCCGGGCATCGATAACAAGCACGCCCAGGTCGGTGTCGGCATCAACGTCGCCCTTGACCGCGGCTTCTTCTGGTTGGGCGCAGACTTCATCTGGGACCAGACGAAGGCTCACGACTGGACGGTCAACTACAAGACCGGCGAAACCATCTACAACTCCCAGGATAACGACGATCCGGCATGGGACAAGCGTCGCGACATCGGCGGCATGATCAGCTTCGGTATCGAACGCAATATCTGGTGGGACTGGTTCGTGATCCGCGTGGGTGGCCAGAAGTCCATCCTCTACACCGATTGTAATCAGAACGACAAGAACAAGGGCAAGTTCGGCATTTGCACGGACGACGGCAACTTCTTCAGCACGAACCCGCTTGCTGATGGCACGGCCGACGACCACGTGGGCTTTGGCTTCGGCATCAACATCGAAGAAAAGCTGAAGATCGACGTGACGGTTGCCGAAGACCTCCTCTTCAGGAACCCGTTCCAGGGCGAAGGCCGCATGTTCTCCAGAATCTCTGCGACTTATTCCTTCTAGTTCTGCTAGAACAAGACTCTTGAGGAATGCTCTCCAACCGGAGGGCATTCTTTTTTTTGTTGTGGCGATAACTATCTTTATCCGCATGAGATACACAATCCTTTTGACCTTGGCTCTTTTTTTGTTAGGTTGTTCTGAAAGAACGGAACGGATAGAGAATAAACTAAATGCATATGTCCAGGAAGACCTTAAGTTCATTGTCGCCCAGACGATACATGCCTCCGGCGACAGGAGTGGAATCCTCGATACCCCTTACTACCGGGTAAAGGATTTCAGACTTTTCGCGGGTGACACGGCCGCCGTCTATTCGGCATACGCCGAGGTGGACTTCTTCATTTACCAGGACATCCAGATGCACGAGAAGCGCAAGTACCGCTACAACGCTCATGCACGCCAGTGGGACCGCTACTACAAGGCGCTGAAATACGGGCAGGATTCGCTAGAGCGGACAGCGACAGCGAAATAAAAATGTTTTATATTTTCCACTGTTAGATTTCACCTTTTCAAAGGAAATATTTTGTTCGGACTTTTCTCCTGTGATATCGGTATCGACCTGGGTACGGCGAACACGCTCGTTCACGTGGCAGGCCAGGGCATTGTCATTAACGAACCCACGGTGATCGCCGTGGACAGCAAGAACAACCGGGTGTCGGCAATCGGATTCGAAGCGAAGAAGATGCTCGGTAGGACTCCGGGCGAGACCCGTGCCGTGCGCCCGATGCGCGATGGCGTGATTGCTGATTTTGAACTGGTGGAAACCCTGCTCCAGACATTTATCAAGCGCGTGCAGAAGTACCCGCTGTGGATTGTGAAGCCCCGCGTGGTCGTGGGCGTGCCGAGCGGCATTACTGAAGTGGAAAAGCGTGCTGTTATCGATGCTGCCCGCCAGGCTGGCGCCAAGGAAGTGCACCTGGTGCATGAACCGATGGCTGCTGCAGTCGGTATGGGCATCCCGGTCGAAGACCCTGTGGGTAACATGATTGTGGATATCGGCGGCGGTACGTCGGATATCGCGGTTATCGCCCTGAACGGCACCGTCTGTAACGCCTCTGTGCGCGTGGGCGGCGACGAGATGGACGAAGCCATTGTGCGTTACCTGCGCACGATGTACAACCTCCATGTGGGCGAAAGCACTGCCGAACAAATCAAGATCCAGATTGGTTCCGCAAGCCCGCTCGAAGAAGAACTTTCGATGGAAGTGAAGGGCCACGACTTTATCGCCGGCATGCCGCGCACGATGACGATTTCGAGCACGGAAATCCGCGAGGCCCTGAACGAGCCTGTTACCGCCATTATCGAGGCCGTAAAGCAGGCCTTGAGCATCACGCCTGCTGAACTTTCTGCGGACATCTACGACAAGGGCATTATCATGACGGGCGGCGGTTCCCAGCTGCGCGGGTTCGACGAACGTATCCGCAAGGAAACGGGACTTTCCGTGAACGTCATCGACGAGGCCCTGGTGTGCGTTTGCAAGGGCGCTGCCCGCATTCTCGAAGACTTGGACAAGTATCGCCCCGTATTGATCGCTTCTTCTAACTAAGGAGTGCGTACAGGGTCCGATGCTCAGGGCTTTCCGTTTCATTGTAGACCTGTTTACCCAGAGACATGGCATTGTTGCCTTTGTCTTCTTTCTGTTGCTCGGCATTCTTATCCGCCAGGCACCGCAGACCGTGCACGATAGCATCGTCTCTACGGCGCTCGGTACGGTGTTCTATCCGGCACAGTTGGTTGTGGCTTCTGTAAGCTCGTTCCGTTCTGTGGCGGCTGAGAACGAACACCTCAAGGAAGAGAATGCGCGCCTGCGTCAGGAGACGTATTACGCGAGCGAGGGCTTGCAGGAACTGACTCGACTGCACACGTTGGTCCGGTTTGACGACAAGTGGGATTACCCGATTGTGACAGCACGCGTGGTGGGTCACAATCCTGGAAGGTTCCTCACGACTCTGGTTATCAACCGCGGTACCATGCAGGGTGTGAAGGAGAACATGCCCGTGTTCTCGATGAATGGGCTTGTCGGTAAGATCACGAAGGCGACAAGCACGCATTCGCGTGTGCAACTTCTAGTCGACCCGAATCTTAAGTTGTCTGTGCTCGAACGTAAGTCGCGTGTGGTGGGCTTCCTTGAATCTGTAGATGGCCATTTGCTTACGGCGATGATTCCTTCGCATGCCGGTGTAGAAGTGGGTGACACACTCATCACTTCGGGCCTGGGTGGCATATTCCCCAAGGGAATCCCGGTAGGCACGGTGAAGGCGGTGCGCAAGTCGGATCTCGATGTGATGCGCCAGATGGACGTTGTCCCGTTCCAGGAATTTACGGCGCTCGAAGAAGTGTTCGTGATGGAGAAAGAACCCGAATGGATAATCCAGGAGTTACTCGATGAGCAATAATTGGAAATGGGTTCGCATGCTGTTGCTGTTCCTCCTCTGCTTTGCGATGCAGACGACTGTCGCGCAGTGGCTTTCCATTTTTGGTGCCGGTCCTGATTTTGTTGTAATCATGATTGTCTCCATCGCTATCACGTATGGGCCTGCGGCCGGTGTGCTGTGGGGATTCCTTGCGGGCTTTACGCAGGATATCTATGCCCCTGTGGAATGGCTTGGCGCCAACATGATTTCGTATACGGTTCTCGGGTTCCTTGTGGGCCAGCTCGAAGAAAGATTCCTCACGCTGAACATGCCCGCGAAGGTTGGCGTTCTCGGATTTGGGTTCTTCCTCTGCGATATGCTTTATTTCTTCCTCACGGGTCTCGAGAAGGATGTGGTGACGAATCTGTTCTTCTCCAAGACGCTTCCGGAATGTGCGTATACCATGGTCGTGGGTGCTGTCGTATTCCACTTGTCCATCGGGAAGAAAAGGAAGCATGTTTAAAGTTTTCGATAACGAAGGCGTCCAGACGAGAAACTGGCATGTGCTGGTTTTCATGGCGGCCGTGATTATCTTTTTCACGATACTCCTGGTGCGCCTCTATTCCCTGCAGTATACGCATTACGACGAGAACCTCCAGCGCTCGGAAAACAACCGCCTGCGCCGTGTGGTGGTGATGGCGGAACGTGGCTTTATCTATGACCGCAATGGCGAAGTCCTTGTGCGCAACCGTCCCTCGTACCAGATTGCCCTGCAGGCGATGCACCTGCCGCGCAAGGATTCCGTGCGCAAGATTGTTTTCGACAGGCTCCTGAACATCAAGGACAAGGATGGCAGTCGCCTTTTCGATTCCCTGTCGCTCGATACGGCGTTCCAGCGTACGCGTTGGATAAAGAACCGCCCCATCCGCATTCTAGAAGACGCATCGCCGGAACAGGTCTCGATTATCGAAGAGCATTCTTCGGAACTACCTGGTGTTGTCACCTTGATTGAGTCTAGGCGCGAGTACCCTTACGGTACGCTTGCGTCGCATGTGCTTGGCTATACGAGCGAGATTTCGGAAGAGCAGTTGAAGAAGCCCGAGTTCGCTGCGTATACGCAGGGCGACCGCATTGGCCAGAAGGGACTCGAGCAAGGGTACGATACCGAGTTCCGTGGCAAGAATGGCATGAAGCTCGTGGAAGTGAATGCGTCGGGCCGCGAAGTGGGGCAGGTGAAGGGCGTGGAGAGCATGTCGCCCGAGCCGGGACTCCACTTGATATCGACAATTGACCTCAAGTTGCAGAAGGTCGCCGAGGAGGCGATTGCGGATAGCGTGAAGGGTGCGCTTGTGGCGATTGACCCGAGGAACGGCGAGATCCTTGCGATGGTGAGTTCTCCGAGACTCGACCCGAACATTTTCTCGCTCAAGAAGCGCGAGCGTAACAAGGGATGGGCGCAGGTGGCGCTTGACTCCATGCGCCCGCTTACGAACCGTGCTATTTCCGGAACGTACACGCCTGCTTCGGTATTCAAGCTTGCGACTGCGGGCGCTGGGCTTGAAAGCGGAATCCTCTCGGAAACGAAGTATTACCCCAAACCCTGCACGGGTGGCTACCAGTACGGTGCGCGCTACCAGAAATGCTGGGGTGTGCACGGCAACCTGAACGTGGTGCATGCACTTCGCCTTTCGTGTGACGTTTTCTTCTATCAGGCGGGCCTCGAGATCGACATGAATCGCATTAACGAGTTTGCCCGCAGGTTCGGTTATGGCGAGCAGCCGCTCGGCGTGGACATTCCCGGCGAGAAGGGCGGCTGGCTTCCGGATTCCGTGTCGTTCAACCAGAGGAACAAGCGCCTGGGGTGGCGCTGGGCGAGAGGCCTTATCCTGAACCTCTCCATCGGTCAGGGCCAGCTGGTGACGCCGCTCCAGCAGGCGGTATTTGTCGGGTCGCTTGCGACAAACAAGGGCGTCTACAGGCCGCACTTTATGAAGGAACTGCGTGACAAGCAGGGGAATGTTGTCCGCCGGTATGAGCCGGAGATTGTCCGCCAGGGAACGATGAAACCCTCGACGCATAGGGTGCTCCTTGCGGCGATGGATTCCGTGGTGAACCACCCGGGCGGAACCGGGAAGCGCGGCGCATTGCCCGGGATACGTGTGGGCGCGAAGACGGGTTCCGGTGAATGGAAGAAGGGCGAGAAGACGCATGCGTGGTATGCGGCTGTGGCGCCCCTCTATGAACCTGAAATTGCTGTAGCCGTGATTCTCGAGGCCGCGGGCGGCGGTGGTGCGAAAGCCGCCCCCATCGCGCGCAAGGTCCTGATGGCTTATTTCGGGCTCGAAGAGGAGGAAAAGAAATGATTTCCGGTAGATTCCTCGATAAGACCCTGAAGGTGGACTGGCTCTTTTTGGCCGTGACGCTTGCGCTCATGGTCTGTGGCGTGAGCCTTGTGTATTCGGCCACGGCGAACTCGGAAAGCGTTTTCTACGAGTCCTTCTGGTTCAAGCAGATTGTCTATTTCGCGAGCGGCTGCCTGATTGCCGTGGGTATCGTGTTCCTGAAGATTGACTGGCTCAAGCGCATCTCTGCCCCGCTGTATATTTTGTCGCTCGTGCTTCTCTGTGTGGTGCTTTCTTCTGTGGGTGACGTGACGAAGGGTGCCGGCCGGTGGATTGACCTCGGCATATTCAAGTTGCAGCCGTCAGAGTTCGCAAAAATTGCCTACCTGCTCACGATATCGTACTGGCTTTCGAACCATCCGGTGAGTCTTTACAAGGTGAAGACATTTGTCGTGCCGTTCCTCCTGTTCATCGTGCCTTTTGCGCTCGTGCTGAAACAGCCCGACCTGAGTACGGCGCTCGTGTTCATCGCGGTGACGCTTGTGGGGTTCTTCTTTGCGGGCCTTACGCTTACCGACATGTTCTTGCTTGCAAGCCCGGTGCTTTCGGTCCTGTTCTCGCATTCGCAGGCGCTGATATTCCAGGTGCTGTGGGGGCTCCTGATCTGTGCGGTGGTGGTGGCGCTGATGCGCCGCAGACTGCCAAAGGTGCTGACCATCCTTTTCCTTGCGATGAACATCCTTGCCGGTTACGCAAGCTCGATGGTATGGAACATGCTGGAACCGCACCAGCAGAAGCGCGTGAATACGTTCCTTGACCCGATGAGTGACCCGCTGGGCGATGGCTATCAGGTGCTGCAGTCGCTTACTGCGATTGGCTCGGGTGGCCTTACCGGAAAGGGTTTCGGTCAGGGCTCGCAGACGAATCTCGCGTTCCTGCCCGAGGAACACACGGACTTCATTTTCAGCGTGCTGGGCGAGCAGTTCGGATTTGTCGGGTGCTTCTTTATCCTCGTGCTCTACGCGCTATTCCTGTGGCGTGCCAGCTCGACCTGCAAGCTTTTTGCCGACCCGTTCATAACGCTCATTACCATGGGCGCCTGCACGATATTCCTGTTCCACATTATCGTGAATATCGCGATGACGGTCGGGCTCATGCCCGTGACCGGGCTTCCGCTCCCGTTCCTTTCGTATGGCGGTTCGTTCGCGCTTACCTGCATGGTTCTCGTGGGCGGGCTTCTCTGCATGCGCTACCAGGGCCGCCGTCAATAAAAAAAGTATCAATTTGGCTTAAATCCTGCGCGAAACCGTATTTATGTATAGGAGGACGGTTTCGCTATGGAATTTATCCGTCGTTGTTCTGGATTTCTATTTGGCATGGAGTGCCTCGGATGCGGTAGTGTTTCCGAACGGCTCGATCCGTGGCTTTGCCCTGCGTGCAGGGAGGAACTTTTGCGCGAGTCGCGGGAATACTCGTTCCCTGGCCCAGATGCCATGAGTCTATTCCCGATGCGCCCGCTTACGCGCAGGCTCATACATGCGCTCAAGTACAAGGGCCTCTCGGGGATGGCGTCGTATTTGGTGCGTCATTCCTCT
The DNA here is from genome assembly GCF_002210285.1 of Fibrobacter sp. UWR2. Taxonomy (NCBI): domain Bacteria; kingdom Pseudomonadati; phylum Fibrobacterota; class Fibrobacteria; order Fibrobacterales; family Fibrobacteraceae; genus Fibrobacter; species Fibrobacter sp. UWR2. The sequence continues at coordinate 115,624 of NZ_MWQE01000003.1, forward strand.
GCCGTAGGCGAAGGCGGCGTGGCGCAGTCGATTGCGCTACTGGCAAGGCCTTACTACTTTGTCCCGGTTCCGCTCCACAGTTCAAGGTACAGGGAGCGTGGCTACAATCAGGCGCAGAGGATTGCTGCCGCATTAGCGACCGTTACGGGAGGCCGTGTGTGCAACTGGCTTGCGCGCAGGGAATTCAGGGTTTCACAGACAAAACTTTCGCGCGAGGAGCGGGAGTGGAATGTGGCCGGTGCGTTTGAACGCAGGTTGCCGCGCGAACTGCCTCGCCGTGGTACGGTGTTCGTTGTCGACGACGTGTTCACGACCGGCGCGACAACATCGTCGTGTATTTCGGCATTCGGGCGCGATTTCCCGCTCGATACGAAGGTCTGCACGCTACTTTACGACGAGCCTGTCACGGCGACGATGGACTTTGTCGCGGACTGCAAGATGGAGTGGAACGTGTGATTTATGTGGAAAGGAAAATAAAAAAGCTCCCTGGGGGAGCTCTTAGCGGAGGAAGAGGGACTCGAACCCCCAAGCCTTACGGCGGCGGTTTTCAAGACCGCTGACTTACCAATTAGCCTATTCCTCCAAAATCAGCGCAAAGAATAAAAAACTAAAGGACATTCGTCAATTGGTTTTTCCCCGGTGGCATTGCCGTAAGCAATTATTAACTAATTTTTCAGCATGGAGAACATGTCCGATAATATAGTGATGGAGAACAAGCGGGTCCTGGACCTTCTGTTCTCGTACATGCCCAAGATTGCTGCCGAAAGGAAGATGGATAACCTGCTCGTGCTTATGGCCGATATGGGGCGCTCCATTGTTATGGCGGATCGCTGTTCCCTGTGGCTTACCGATGAGGAACATGGGGAACTGTGGACGAAGGTCGCTCATGGGGTGAGCCAGCTTCGCATTCCGATTGCCGCCGGCTTTGTCGGCTGGTCCGTGAAGAACGGAGAGCCGCTGCTTATCGATGATGCCTACCTTGACCCTAGGTTCGACCATAGGAGCGACGAGAAGACGCACTACCGCACGACTTCGGTGATGACTGTGCCGCTGTTCGATTCGCAGGGCAAGGTGATGGGCGTGTTCCAGGCCATAAACAAGCAGGGTGACCAGAAGATTTTCTCTAGTCAGGACCTCGAAAGGCTTTCGCTTACGGCAGTCTATTCCGCAAAGACAGTGGAATCGGCGCGCCTCACGTCGGCGGTCGAGGACTCCAAGGACGAACTCGAAGCCACACAGGAAGAACTGATTCATATCCTGGGTGATGTTTCCGAATCCAGAAGTCGCGAGACGGGTGACCATATCCAGCGCGTGGCCGAAATCTCCTACAAGTTGGCGCAGTATTACGGGCTTCCCGAAATGGAGGCTCAACGCATCAAGCTTGCTGCCCCGATGCACGATTTGGGTAAGGTGGGTATTCCCGACGCTATCCTGAACAAGCCGGGCCGTTTTACCGACGATGAATACGAGGTGATGAAGTCCCACGCCATCAAGGGCGAGGAAATTCTCCTCAAGTCCAAGCGCGATCTTTTGAAGTTTTCGGCATTGCTTGCCGGTTCCCACCACGAACGCTGGGACGGCAAGGGCTACCCGCGTGGACTAAAGGGCGAGGAAATCCCGCTGGCGGGCCGTATTTGCGCTGTAGCCGATGTGCTGGACGCCCTCTCGAGCCCGAGGTGCTACAAGCCCGCGTGGCCCGAGGAAAAGGTCAAGGAAGAATTCATCAAGCAGCGTGGGTTCCAGTTCCAACCGGAACTGGTGGACGTGCTCGTGGAACACTGGGACGATATCTTCGAGTGTTTCAGGCAGGCTCGTGCGAAGTTCGAGGCCGCCGCTGTTTAGCAAGCGCGCCTGTGTTGTGAAAACTTTACGGAACCCGGGATAAAGGGTTCCGTTTTTCTTTCGGAGAGATTTCTTTTCTGGAAAAATGAAAACCCCCGACTTTCGTCGGGGGCTTCGTGGTTCCGATTGGAGTTGAACCAACGACACGCGGATTTTCAGTCCACTGCTCTACCAACTGAGCTACAGAACCATTTGGTAAGCCAAAGATAGAAGAAAACGTGATGTTTGTCAAGGGTAAATAGAATATTACCGAAAATATTTTGTTTTTTGCTCAAATTCTTCTAAATTTAAGGTTGGATGTTTTGATTGGGTTCGGATGGGACTGTGGGGTCCCGTTATTGTCAATTCTTTTATAGGCAGTTCTATGCGTCGAAAAAACTTTGTCCGGATCTTCGCTGTCGCGTCGTTGCTTCTTGGATTGTACGCCTGTTCTGATGGGGAATCTACTGGTCCCATTGTCCCTCCCATAGAATCTGCAGGTTCTAACGGTGGTGGTAATTCCAGCGGTGGAGAACCGGGTGTTTCGAGTTCTTCCGAAACTGATATTGATACCATTCGCAAGATTGTTAATGGCGATACGGTTTACGACACGATTCATGTCCGTAAGCCCAAGGATTCGGTCGCTTACTGGGTCGGCAATTCCGCTCTCGTGATAACCGAAATCTCTCCGCTTAACCTGAGCTGGCTCGACGAAAACGGTGAGGATCCGGCGTGGGTCGAAATTTACAATGCCGGCAGTGAATCGGCGAACCTGAAGGGTTATTCTCTTGTCGAAAGCCGCGAGAAGCCGCGTAAGTGGGTCTTTGGTGACGAGATTATTGCCTCGAAGTCTTTCCGCGTCATCTTCTGCGACAAGAAGAATGTTGTCGAGATCGCTAACGGTGGCGATTCCGATGGGAAGCATCCGCGCCTCCATACGAACTGGAAGATTGAGAAGGATGGCGGCAAGGTATTCCTGATTGACGATCAGTACGGTATCCGTGACTCGGTCGAGTATCCTGCAATCAGTTCGGGTGACGTGAGCTGGGGTATTACGGATGGCGGTGTCTGGAAGTACTTTGACAAGCCGACTCCGGAAGCGCCGAACACGAATTCCAAGGCCTACGATGCCATGGCTCCCTCTCTCGACCTGAGCCAGATAAAGGGTGGCTTCTTCAATGACCAGGTGACTATCAACCCGCCGTCGCTGCCGTCCGGAGTCAAGCTCCGCTGCACGCAGGATGGTTCTGTCCCGACGGCGAATTCCCAGGAATTCAATAGCCCGATAACCTTCACGAACAGCACTTCGTTCCGCTGTGCCGTATTCAAGGAAGGAACGCTTTCCAAGGAAGTGGTGACCAAGACGTTCTTTATCAACCAGTCGGTCCGTATGCCGGTTGTCGCTATCAGCGTGGATCCTGAATTCTTCAACAAGCACTACATCCAGCCGGAGGCCGGTCGCACGAATGCGGATAATCCGGAATCGGCTCCTGCAGGCCTGTACGAGGATGTCGAGTACCCCGTGCATGTGGAATACTTTGATAAAGGCAGCAATTCCTCGTCCAATACCTGGGAAATCGATGCCGGCATCTCGATGATGGGTAACTACAGCCGCCTTGAACGCAAGAAGTCTGTCGCTGTCGTGATGCGCGAGGAATACCAGGATGGCTGGCTGCACTACTCGCTGTTCGATACCCGCAAAAAGGACGACGACAAGTACAAGGGATTCAACCTCCGCAACAATGGTAACCGTTTCGTGAGCGACTACTTTGCCGACGCACTCGGTGGGGCCATCCTCGAAGGGAGCGGTATTGACTACCAGCGTAGCCGTCAGGTAGTGGTGTACTACAACGGCAAGTACTTCGGCATTCACGACATGCGCGAACGCTTCAACAAGAACTATATCGAGTCGAACTACGGTATTGATGCTTCGACCGTGACGATGCTGAAGCACCTTACCGAGACGGTCACGGCAAGCAACGGTTCTCCCGATGAATACATTGCCATGCTTGAATATGCCGCCAACAACGACTTCGGTAAGACTGAAGATAGCTCCGAAGTGGCGAAGCAGAGGGCTGACGAAAACTACGCCTATATCAAGACGATGATGGATGTCGGCAACTTTGCGGACTACATGGCCGCCGAAATTTATATCCATAACGGTGACTGGCCGAACAACAACGTGCGTGTCTGGAAAGCTCCTGGTCAGAACTGGAAGTTCATGGTCTACGACCTGGACCACGGATTTGACTGGAAGTGGAACGTACAGGGCTTCGAGCAGAGCACGAACATGTTTGACTGGGTCAAGCAGGGTGGACGTTCCAGCGGAAAGTGCTACACGGGTAGCGAAAAGGATTTCAAGGGTGACAAGGCTCATTGCTTCCATGTGCTCTACACGCGCCTGATCAAGAACTCCGATTTCAAGCGCCTGTTCATCAACCATTCTTCTGTGATGCTTCATAAATACCTGAATGCCGATGTGATTGAAAGTGTCCGCTCGAAGATGGCCGGTTCCATCGATGAAGCCGAAGCAGACAGGGACCTTAAGGAAAACGGACAGACGGACCGCGGTTACGGCTCGTTCACGGTTTCCAACTCGAGCATTAGGGAATGGGCTGAAGAGCGCGACCGTATAATCAAGGAACAGTACCAGAGCGAATTCAAGGTCCATGACATGGTCACGGTGTCGATTTCTTCGAACGGTAGCGGCCAGGTGCTGATGGAAGGGATGAACCTTCCGGGAAGCACGGCCACTTCTACGAAGTACTCGGGTAAGTTCTTTAGCGGAAACGATATTGAACTGACTGCTGTGCCGTCTGGCGGATCCGTATTCGATAGCTGGTCTGGCTGCACCGCTGTGGAAGGCAAGCCGGAAACCTGCCGTGCAACGATTACCGATGGCTTGACGATTACGGCGAAGTTCAAGTAAGGCTTGCTGTTTCGGGAAAGGATTTGCGCGGGCTTGAAGCCCGCGCTTTTTTTTAAACTGTCATCCCCGCAAAGGCGATATTTCTAAATTTGTGTGCATGAAAAGCCCCGTGCGCAAGATGTTCGACGATATCGCCAACCGTTATGATTTCTTGAATCATACGTTGAGTGGCTGCCAGGACATTCTGTGGCGCAGGAGTTGCTGCCGCGAATTGAAGCGCATGAAGCCTGGCAAGCGCCTGCTAGATCTGTGTGGCGGGACGGGCGATTTTGCTGCGACCTACGAGAAGTTCAATGGCGTGCAGGATGTCGCCATCCTTGGCGATTTCTCGTACGGCATGCTGAAGGGGGCCGCGGACAAAAAAACGACTGCGGTGCCCGTGCAGCTTGATGCTATGAAGATGCCTTTTGCGGATGCGACTTTCGATGTCATATTGAACGGGTTCGGGATGCGCAACTTGCCCGATGCGGAGGGCGGCCTCCGGGAATCCGCACGCGTGCTTGCCGATGGCGGGTACCTGCAGGTGCTCGAATTTTTCTCCCCGCGTAATGTGTTCAACAAGTTTTTCTACAAGTGCCTTGCGCCCCTGTTCATCCCGGTGCTGGGAGCAGTGTTCAGCAAGCGCGATGCCTACGAGTATCTGGTGAATTCTATTATCCGTTTTTTACCGGTGGCAGACTTTGTCGCGCTTGCCGAAAAGAACGGCTTTGAACTCGTGCATGTGAAACCCTGCTTTTTCGGGGTGGCGTACCGCGTGCTTTTGCGTCGCAAGTCGGCTACCGCGGGGGGTGCGCGATGAGCCGCTATGTCCTCGGGGTGACGGGTGCGAGCGGGGCAATCTATGCCACGCGTACGGCGATGTACCTGAAGCGCCTTGATCATGAGGTTTCGCTTGTGGTGACGGCGCCCGGCCGCGAAGTCGTGGAATACGAAGGTCAGGCATCGCTTTTTGATTTTGCAGATAAAGTATTTAACGTGGATGACTTTTTTGCGGAATGCGCGAGCGGTTCTGCCGACTATGCGGGCATGGCCGTGGTGCCGTGCTCCATGGGCACGCTTGGCCGCATTGCGGCGGGGACTTCGGATAACCTGCTGGTGCGTTCTGCGGATGTTTGCCTCAAGGAACGCCGCCCGTTGGTAATCGTACCCCGCGAGATGCCCTATAACTTGATCCACATCGAGAACATGGAACGCGTGACGCGCGCCGGTGCGATTGTTGTGCCTGCCTCGCCGCAGTTCTACAGCAAGCCCGCATCTATCGAGGAACTCGTAGATACCGTCGTAGCAAAAATCCTGAAACACCTGGGCGCAGCTTCGGTGGAGGATTGTGCCAAGATCGTGAAACCGTGGAGCGGGGGTCCTGTATGCTGAAGAAAATATTAGAGTTCGGTCACTTGGTTCGCTTTAGCCATTCGCTTTTCGCGATGCCGTTTGCCATCGGTTCCATGTGGGTTGCCGCCAACGGTTTCCGCGGGATGGAGGTGGCGGCTGCCGCCAAGATGATTGCGCTTATCGTGGGCTGCATGGTGACTGCCCGCAATAGCGCCATGAGTTTTAACCGCATTGCAGATGCCGATATCGACGCGAAGAACCCGCGCACGGCAGGGCGCCACTTGCCGGCGGGCCGCCTAAGCAAGAAATCCGTGATTGCGTTCCTCGTGCTGAACGGTGTGCTTTTTGTACTGTTTGCCGCATTGCTGCAGCCGCTGGCCGGCCTGCTCGCTTTGCCCGTATGGCTTTTGCTGCTTTCTTATTCTTACTGGAAACGCTTCAGCTGGCTTTGCCACTGGTTTCTCGGGTTTGCGATAGGGATGAGCCCGCTGGGCGCCTGGATAGCCGTGCGCGGCGAGTTTGCCGTCTTCCCGATTTTCCTGCTTGTGATTCTCATGCTGTGGATGGGCGGTTTCGACATCATCTATGCCACGCAGGACGAAGAAATTGACCGCGCGATGGGGCTCAAGTCTGTGCCTGCGCGCTTTGGCCGCAAGCGCGCTCTGCAGATAGCTTTCTGGAGCCATATCGCGATGCTCGCCCTGTGCGTCGCCTTCGGCTTTGTCTGGGGCGTCGGTGCCGCTTGGTGGGTGGTGACCGCCCTGATGGCCGCCGCGGTCCTTTACATTCACTTATTCCGCAAGTCCGATGACCTCGATGCCATGAACCGCGACTTCTTCTTGGCGAATGTCGCCATAAGCGTGCTCGTGATGGCGGGGCTCATCGTGTGGATTTGCCTGGGAGGCGATGTCAATGCCCTTTATTAAGAAGACGAACGGGAAGTTTACCCTCGAAGACAAGATCAAGATGTTCGAACACATGGGCGGTACGGCGGCCGTGCTTGCCCTGCTGATGATTGTCCTTATCGAAACCGGAATTGCCGGGGAATACGAGGGCCTTGCCGATATGGGGCTGACCGCCATGATTGTGGTGCTCGCCGTGTCCCTTGCTGGGAGCATGTTCTTCAAGGGAAAGCGGAAGTAAGGCCGTTTTTTTAAAAAACGATAAAAAATGAACCCTAGCCATTGCGGCTGGGGTATTTTTGTGGGTTTTGGGTTGTATACAACGTTGTGTAAGAAATTTGTATGAAATTTTATGTGCTTTATGCTTGGGAAAGGGAATGAAATAAGATAGTTTTCAGTCTACAGAAACAAAAGGAGTAATATATGAGTATTGGTGGAAATGATGCTGTTGAATATGCGGAGCAGAATCCGAAGTGGAGATATCGGACGTGCTGCTGCTGTGGAAGGAAGTTTAGGGTGAATGTAGCCCTGTTCCCGCATGATGAGATGTGTGGTAAATGTAGGGAGAAAATGAGTAAGGATGACTAGTAGTCTGTAATATATAAGGTAAAAAGAACGGGTCGGCACACTTTAGGAAGCGAAATATGGCGTCATTAAAATTTGTTTTGCTGCTTTGCGTCCTATTGTGTGCTATGTTCCCATTGAGTTTTACAATAGCATTGGTGGTTTTTATTGTGAAGTGGATACTTCGTGGTATTTCGTTGTTTATTCAGCAACTGGTGTTTGCGGAAATTGTCTTTAAGAAAGTCCATAATGGCGGCTTGGCCGTTTTTATTAGAACGGTGATTACAGGGTCCTTTATCTCCTTGTTTGTTCTAGTTGTCCATCGTGGACTTTGGTGGGATATTTCTCCCTGGGACCGTATTTTTACTTTGGAATGGTGGGATCTTGATGCCCGTTTGGAACTGCTAGATGAATGGTGGAAGTATTGTGGCATCTATGCTGCAGTTTATACTTCGTATTATGCCCGTTTTGTTAGCCAATGGACATATATATCGAATTTGTACAATCAGATAAAGAATGCCGAAATTAGCATGTGCATAGGGTGCGATGGAAAAACTCCTTGTACTCCAGATGTGAGCGTGGTTAATTGTAACCGGTGCGCTGCGTTGAAATTAAATGGATGGAAAGCCGGCTTTATAGAAGATGCCGAAACACTTCATATGGTGACGAAGCCTTTGTTTGCTGGGGTTATCTATTCATGGCTGACAAAAAACGATGAGGTTGCAAAAATATATAAGACTCATCATTCCGAGACCTATGCCGCATCAGATAATCCTGAAGAACGGCTAGCAGCGTTGATAAAAAAACTAAAAAAGAGTCTAAAAATAAAAGAGGCTTCTTAGTGCAGATTTTTTGTGTCTGCTTCTACACTTCCAGATCGGCGGAATAGACGACCTCGGTAGTTCCGTCATCGCATTCGAATAAGAGGCTGCCGTCGGCGCGCATGTCGGCGATGCGGCCTTTTTTCTTTTGCACGCCTGTTCCGCCATCGCGATTTTCGTCGGTGCAGTGGTTGTTCACGACGATGGTGCCGCGCGCACCGATGAACTGGTCCATCTTGCGCCAGGCTGCAACCCACGGGGTAATCCCGAAGGCCTTGAATTGCCCGATGGCGCGTTCCAGGTTCGCGATAAGCGTCTGCAGCAATTTTTCACGGTTGATTTTGCGGCCCGCGATTTCCTTGAGCGTCGTCACGGCTCTGCCTAGAGTGGCATAGTCGCTTGCGTCGCTGTTCACGTTGATTCCCACTCCCATGCTGATGGTGGGTGCCGGCGCAATTCCGGACGTGTTGGATTTTATATAAACTAATTCCGCGAGAATCCCGCAGAACTTGCTCACGCCGCAGAGGATGTCGTTGGGCCACTTGACGGTCACCTTGCCGATTTCCTTGTTGCCGAGTCCTGTGCTTTCGCCGGATTCCTGCAGGTTGCGGAAAGTCTCCGCGAAGGTAATCGCCGCCACCTGCGTTATCTGCGGGGCGTCTTTCAGGAGGATGCCGTCAAGCGGGATGAGTATGTTGAAGTACAGGTTCTTGCCGGCGGGGGAATTCCATGTGCGTTCGTGTCGACCGCGGCCAGCGCTCTGGGAGTCGGCGACAATGAGCGTCCCGGGAGGGATTTCCCCCGCTGCGGCGAGCGACTTCATAAGGCTGTGAGTGCTTTCGATGCTGTCGTAGAGTAGGGCGGGCGCACTGCCGAAGCCTGTAAGGTGCCAGTCCGTGAATCTTGATTCGGATGAAAACATTTTCAAATGAAGATCCCCGGTCGGAGCCGGGGATGACAAAGCGGACTTATTCCTCGTCTTCCTTCTGCTCCTGCAGTTCCTTGAGCGCCTCTTCGGGGAATATCGCGAAGAAGTCGCGCTTGCGGTCTTCGAAGAGCTGCAACATGCGTTCCTGCTCGAACTGCTCGCGGTCGATGTTCTGCATGAAGAACTCGTCGCGGGCGAAATCGCGCGTGGTCATCATCTTCTTGATGTCTTCGGAGAGGTCGACGTTGTCCCAAAGGATGTAGTACGACTGAACGTCGAGGCTTCCGAAGATGTCCACGTTGAGCTTGATGGAATTGCTCTTGCTGGAATCGACGAGTTCGACCCTTGTCTCGCGCTTTTCCGGACGGAATATCTGGGCGTCGCTGACGGGCTTGTTCACGTCGATATCGTCTGCGGGTGCGAACGTAAACAGGGTGCAGGCGAGCACTCCGGTACAGATGAGGATTTTACGCATTCCCGTAAACATGTCTATAATATAGCATCAGGAGAGTGAAAAGAAAAGAGTCGCGCAAAAGTACGTGAGGAAAATCCCCTTTTTTGCGTCTAAATTAGCAGTTTAGGGGGCCAATGGCATCCAGGGTTTCACCACGTCGATGGATTTGAGCAGGCCCTGCCTTTCGCGCCGTATGGCGGCTGCGGCAATCATAGCTCCGTTGTCTGTGCTGAGGCTCCTGTCGGGCACGCAGAAGCGGATCCCGTGCCTGCCGCAGTAGTCCTGCAACCTTGTCCTAAGCCAGGCGTTCGCGCTCACGCCGCCACCCATCACGAGTGTCTTCATGCGGGTTTTCTTGAGCGCGTTGATGGTTTTCTCGACGAGGCTCCCGACAATGGCGTCCTCGAGCGAAGCGCAGATGTCGCCGAGGTTTTTCTGGATGTATTCCGGATCGTGCGTCTCGGTGTAGCGCAGCACCGCGGTCTTTAGCCCGCTGAACGAGAATTCGCAGTTCTCACGGGAGTGTAGCGCTCTCGGGAATTCCACGAAGTGGCGGTCCCTGCCCTGGGCGAGCCTGCTGATGGTTGCGCCCGCGGGGTACTTGAGCCCGAGTAGCTTGCCGCACTTGTCGAAGGCTTCGCCGGCCGCGTCGTCGCGGGTGCGCCCGATGCTGGTGTACTTGAAGCCGGGTTCCTCCATCACGAGTTCCGTGTGCCCGCCGGAGACGGTGAGCGTGAGGAACGGGGGCTCGATGTCGGGGTTGCTGAGCCACGCGGCTGCAAGGTGCCCTTCGAGATGGTTGATGCCGTATGCGGGTATAGAGAGGTCGCGTGCGAGGCCCCGCGCAAAGCTTGCGCCCACGAGGAGCGGTCCCATGAGTCCCGGGCCCGTGGTGTAGGCGATGGCTTCGATGTCCTTGAGGTCGATGCCTGCTTCCTTGACTGCGGCCTCCGCGATGGGGGCGATTTTCTGCAGGTGCGCGCGTGCTGCGATTTCGGGAACGACGCCGCCATACAGGGCGTGTTCGTCAATCTGGCTGTAAAGCGGGTTGGAAAGGACCTTGAGCGGGTCGCTTTGCAAGATGGCGCATGCGGTTTCGTCGCAACTCGATTCGATGCCGAGCCAGATCATTCCAGAGTGCCCTCGGTTTCTTCGTCCAGGGAATCGGCGACAGCCGGTGCTGCTTCCTTGATTTCTTGCAGGGACACCTTGTCGGGCGAGAGCTGAATGGCCTTGATGGACATGTCGCGGTTCACGTTGGCGGGGAGTGAAAGCTTTACCGTCGGGGCGAGGCTGTCTACGTCCTCGATCTGGAATCGGTTGTACTCCACGAAGAGTTCTAGGTGTTCCTTGCTGATGGAATCAAGCGTGCGGTCGCCGCCGGTAATCTCGACGGATACCTTGTTCGGCTTCAGCACGAAGGTCTTCTTGTCGAACATGCCTATGAGCTGCACCGGGATATCGTTGAACGATTTTTTTGCAACTTTCTGGATGCTGACAGAAACGGTGGTGAAGGAATCCGCAGGCGCCACGTGTGACGGGAACTGGCTGAAGTCCAGCGGGACGGAGAACTTCGCGTCTCTTGTGAGGGTGTCGAACGCGAGCGTGTCCGTCGGGATTTCGAAAATGCGTGTGATGACGTTCCTTGCGCCGGCGATGGTGACGTAGTCCGGTTCGAGTTTCGGGGCGTCCGTCATTATGTATCCAGTGGCGGCATCGAAGCTGACCATTGCATGCACGGGCACGCTCTTTTCGATTTTCGTGTCGAGGTCAAGGTCTATGAACAGGCGCTGGTCGTCGGGCTCGATGAACTTGACGTTAGGGAAGCCGGGTGCGGAAAAGTTCTTCTCGTTGACGACCCTGCGGGTGGCTCCAAGTTCGGCATCCTGCAGGTCGACGATGATGGCCGCGATGGTTGTGTCGCCGCTCTTGATTTTTGAGCGGAGTCGCATGAGATCGAACGGCTCGCCCTCGAGCGTCACGTTCATGGTGCGCGGAGGCTTCGAGGCTATGGCGAGCATTTCGGGGAGTCGTACGAGGCGGACGGGAACGTCGATATCCACCTTGAAGGTGTTGAGCGAGACGACGTAGAGCCAGAGCGCTATCCCGAATATGAATGCCGTAATCTTTAATGCGATATGTTTCATAGGAGTCCTGCGGAGACCACCTAAAATTTAGTTATATTCACGTCGTGTTCGGACAACTTAGGTATCTAATATCGGAATCTTTTCGTGGGTGGAAGCAGCACCGTACGGTCATTCTGCCCTCGCTTTTGACGATTTTCCTGTGTTCGCTCCTTCTCGCGTCGTCGCTGACCGTCCTCGGGGCCGTTGCCCGCGTGCTGTCGGCCGAGGGTTCCCTGTATACGGTTGAGGCCTTCTTGCCCGAAAATGTACAGGAGGATTCCGTCGCGGCGATCCAGGCCCGCATGGAGCATCTCATGGGAGTGGATTCGGTCGAGTTCGTGAGTGCCGATTCCGCGCTGGCCGATTTCCGCAGGCATTTCCCGGGAGAGATGCTCGACCTTGTGGACGAGAACCCCATTCCTCCGTTTTTCCGCTTGAAGCTGGCGAAGGAACTGCACAATCCGGCTTCCCTCGAGGAGACGGTGGACGCCCTGTCGCGCGAAGGCTACTTTGAGGAGGTGCAGGCCCCGGTGGACTGGGCGACCCGCGTCTCGAAATGGAAATTCAAGATGGTGTTCTGGCCGGTGTGCCTGAGCCTGCTTTTGCTGGTGACGCTCTCGCTCATCATCTGCAATTCGGTGCGCCTTTCGCTCATGTCGCGTAGGTTGCTTGTCGAGAACATGAAGTATGCCGGCGGAAGCCCGTTCTTCATCGAGTTCCCCTTCGTGCTCGAGGGCGTGATGCAGGGGTTCCTCGGTAGCGGCCTTGCCGTCGTGTTGCTCCTTGCCATTATGGAATCCGTCGCGCAGGCTGTCCCGCTGGTTGCTGCGAATATCGGCGGCCTTGGAAGCCTGCTCTGCCTGGTCGTGCTGCTGGTGACGCTCATTTCGGCCTACTTCAGCTACCGCACCGTCCAGGAATTCCTGCTTGCGAAACGGAACGAACGGGATTAGCCGATGCGTTTGCTTGTCGCCCTGCTCTGCCTGCTTGTCGGTGTTTCGCTTGCCGCCCCCAAAAAGACGGATGCGCAAATCAAGGAACAGCGTACCGCCCTCAAGAAACTGGAATCGGACCTCGCCAAAAAGCGCGAGGAACTGGCCCTCATCGAGACCGAGGAGAAGGGCGTGCTCAACACGCTTTCGCTCTTGGACCAGAACCTGAACCAGACCCGCATATACATTACCGAACTCTCGAAGAACGAGGCACTAGTGCAGAAGGCCGTGGAACAGCTTTCGCGCGATATCGACTCGCTTGACCAGAAGATTGCCGTGCGCAAGGAGGCGATGAAGAAGAGAGTCCGCAAGCTTTACGTGAACGGGCGCTACAGCGATGCAGAGGTCCTGTATCAGCTGCTTACGCAGAAGGGGAACCCCGAACGCCAGGCCTACTGGGTGCACCATGTGCTGAACGAGGACCGCATACAGGTGGAAACTCTCACCTCGATGGTGCAGGAGCGCGACGAGAAGAAGCGCAGCGAAGAGGAACACCTTGCGGAACTGAACCGCCTGCGCACAAAGAAGGCGAGCGAGGAGAAGGGACTGGTGAACCAGGTGGGTAGCCAGGAAAAGATGCTCCTTTCGCTCAAGCACGACAAGGCGATGCAGCAGAGGGCGTTGCAGGAATTCGAACGCAACCAGAAGGTGATGCAGAAACTTATCGAGAAGCTCGAGGAAAAGCGCAAGAAGGAAATCGAGGCCGCACGCAAGGCCGAAGAAAAGCGCAAGGCGGAAGCCGCCCGCAAGAAGAAGCAGAAAGAGAAGGAAAAAGAGAAGAAGGTCGTGGAGAAGCCGAAGAAGACGATTGCAGGTTCGGTCAAGGGCCCGAAGTGCATGCCGCTCGAAGGCGAGGTCATCAGCAACTACGGCCTGCAGGAACACCCCGTGCTGCATATCGCCACGAGGAACCTCGGCGTGGAAATTCGCGGAAAGCGTGGCCAGTCCATTCGTGCCGCGGCCGCGGGTACGGTCGCGATGGTCGCCGAGATTGATGGTCGCGGACCCTCGGTGATTATCGAGCACGAGGGCGGAACGTACTCCGTGTACGGGCATCTGCGTTCCATTCGCGTGCAGGAAGGCAAAGAAGTACGTAATTGCGAAGAAATTGGCGAAGTGGGCGATATCGCGAGCCTAAATGGAATTAAATTGTACTTTCAAGTTAGCGAGGGCACCCAGACGGTGGACCCGCTTCAGTGGTTGAAGAGTAAATGATTAACTATCGGCTAAATGGTCCCGTGTCCCAGGAACGCCAGCGTATCCGCGTGATGGCGGCGCTCCGCGAGAACCGATTCCCGCAGGCTATCCTCATCGATGGCCCGGGGGGCATTGGCAAGAAGGCCTTGGCCATGGAAATCGCGAAGGCCCTGCAGTGTACCGACGCAAACGAGCGCCCCTGCGGGCACTGCTTTGGCTGCAAGATGGCCGCCGACCCGGGCGTGACCGACAACTGGCTGTTCCCGATGGAATCCAAGGAAGTGCAGGCCAGGAGCGCCGACAACGTCTCTGCGGGCAGCAAGGCGAAGACAATCCAGGATATCAAGCAGGAATATATCGAGCAGATTATCGCGAATCCCTACCGCACGGATATCTTCAGCGCGGCAGGCGAGATTTCCGTGAGCCTCATCCGCTCGATGACGGGTTCGTTCGCCATGAAGGGTGACCGCGTGCGCGTGGTCATCGTGGCCGAGGCCGACCGCATGAACGATTCCGCCGCGAACGCCTTCCTGAAGACACTCGAGGATGTCCCGCCCGATACGTACTTCATTTTGACCGTCTCTTCGCGCGACCGCCTGCTGCAGACGATACGCTCGCGCTGCCTCGCCCTGCACCTGCTCTCGCTGAGCGATGCGGAGGTCCGCCAGGAGACCCTGCGCATGCTCGGGCCCGACGCCGACGAGGAAAGTGTTTCTGCCGACGTGATCGGGCTTGCGGAAGGTTCGCCGGGAAAGGCGCTCTACTATGTGGACCACGCCCAGGCGCAATGCAGGCTTGCCGCGGACTTTGTCGTGCATAGCCTCAGGAACGAATACGCCGAACTCTTCGACAGGCTCGAGGACGAGTCCCTCGGGGAGGTCGCCGAGGCGAACGGGTTCCTGGAGGTCCTCTCGTTCCTCATTTCCGATATCATGCGCAAGGAATCGGGCGCACCGCTTAGGCTCCCGGATACCATGGCGCAGCTGGATATGGACGCCTTCCCGCGTATCGATGCCACTGCACTCGAAATCGCGCTTGCGACCGTGCAGGAAACGATATCGAGGATTGCGAGCCGCCGCACATCGCCGATGGTGTGCCTGCAGTCGCTCGCGATAAAACTTTTCGAGGGTTCCAAGTAATGCTGGATACCGTCTCCTCAACCCTTGCGAGGGAACTGAAGATTCCCCATCTGGTGGCAAGGTTCCTTGTCTCGAGGGGCGTGTGCAACATTGTTGCCGCGAGCCGTATCTTGAGCGAGGGTGACGAAGCCGAACTTTCGCCGTGGGGCATCAAGGGCATGGAAGACGCCGTGCGCTGGATTCTCGACGTTCGCGAAAAAAAGCAGAAGATCTTTATTTTCGGCGACTACGATCTAGACGGGATGACCTCGGTAACGCTCCTTTCGCGGAGCTTTGCGCAGATTGGAATCGAGACGGACTGGAGACTGCCGAACAGGTTCGGTGACGGCTACGGCCTCTCTGTTTCTGCGGTCGACGAGATGTTTGAAGCCGGAGCACGTTACGTGGTGACGGTCGATACCGGCATTACGGCGAACGACGAAATCGCTCATGCCAGGGAACTCGGGATGCACGTGATGGTCATTGACCACCACCAGCCTTCGGGCGACGCGCTCCCTCCGAGCGACGTTCTCCTGGACCCGCACCAGGAAGGTGACTCTTACTCCAATCCCGAGCTCTGCGGTGTCGGTGTCTCGTACAAGTTTATATGTGCGCTGTACGAACGCCTCGGGATGCCCTCTCCGGCAGAGATGCTTGACTTGGTGGCGCTTGGAACTTTGGCCGACCTCGTGCAGATGACGCCCGAGAACAGGATGTTTACCAAGAAGGGGCTGCGCCGCCTGCAAGAAAGCTGCTTGCCAGGGATTCAGGCTCTTTACGCATCGCTCATGAAGCCCGGGAGTTGCGTGGGCGGAATCGACGTGATGTACAAGTTTGCGCCCCTCCTGAATGCGCCCGGGCGCATGGAAAAGCCCGACCCCGCGCTCAAGCTGCTGCTGTGCCCCGACAATACGAGTGCCCCGCAGCTGCTTGCCGAACTGAAGGACTGGAACACGAAGCGCAAGCAGAAGGAAGCGGAAATTACCGAGATGGCGATGAAGCGCGTCAAGGAAATCTACGGTGAAGAGATCCCGAAGGTCCTTGTGGTGGACGGCCCCGGCTGGCATGTGGGCGTCATCGGGATTGTTTCTGCAAAGCTCGCGCAGGAATTTTCGCGCCCTGCCGCCGTCCTCTCTATAGTGGACGGCATGGCGCATGCTAGCGCACGCGCCGTGCCAGGTTTCAACTGGCACAGGGCGCTCCACGAAAGCAGGGACCTGTTCGACCGCTGGGGCGGCCATGCGAACGCAGCCGGCTTCTCGCTCCCTGCAGACAAGATCGACGAACTGCGCGGGCGCCTGGATGCCTCTGCAAGGGAGCAGGGCTATACCGGCGGAGTGCCTGCGGAATGCGGCACGCGCAGCTACGACATCGTGGTTGCCTTGCGCGAACTCGTTGTCGAGGGAACGCGCAGCCGCATATACAAGACCGTACTCGATTATTTCGACCGCATGGAACCCTTCGGCGGGAACTTCCCGTACCCCGTGTTCAAGGCCGAAGATGTCACGGTCCACAAGGTCAAGGAACTGCGCGGTGGTCACCTCCAGCTCGAAATTTCGCAGGCGGGTAGCCCCGTGTTCTCGGCAATCGCCTTCGGGCTCGGCAAGTGCAAGGAAAAACTCAAGGAGACCCGCAAGGCTACGGTCGTGTTCGAGCCTACGTGGAACTACTTCAACAACAAGAAGACCTTGCAGCTCTGCATCAAGTCCATCGAGTAGATTTGTATGCGCAAGCTGTTGCCCTATCTCTTTTCGTTTCTCGCGGTCGCCGTCCTGGCGGCTTATATCGTATATGAAGGTTACCGCGAGCTCAGGAGGGTTGCTCCCCCTCAGCCCAAGGAAGAAGTCGTCGAGGAAGTCGAGCCCGAGGAACCGGGAACCTTTCACGGTCGCGTCGAGTTGCCTGCGGTAGACGATATCCTGGTGCTCTCGAACAGTGCCGACCGCGACATCGAAAAACTCTACACCTATTTCGAAGGCCGGTCAGCAGGCCTACACTGGATTGCGCAGGCCTATTTCAAGAAGCATAGGCATTCCGACGATGTGGTGGTGGGGCTTCGCCTGGCAATCGATTCGCTGGGCAACTTCGTTTGTAACGGGATAGAGTTCACGAACGCCGAGGACGAGTCGCTGGGCGAGGCGATACGCCTGCACATCGAGGCCTACTGGCGATACAGGAAGAGTGAATCGGGTACGACGGAACTGTGGCTCCCTGTGCGCTTCCGCGCCATTAATTAGCCTGCATCGTCATCCCCGCTAACCAGCATCGTCATCCCCGCGAAGGCGGGGATCTTGTTGGCTTACATCGTCATCCCCGGCTTGACCGGGGATCTGTTAGCCCTTGAGAATTTTCAGCAGCTGTTCCGTGCGCTTCTCGATGAGGATGAACGCCTCGAACATGCGGGCTTCGCGCCACTTGGTCAGGTACTTCGCGCGCCATTCGGCAGCGACCAGGTCGGGAGCCTCGGGAGCGTCCTCGTTCCTGTACCACACTTCCTTGGTGATTTCCTTGATCATGTCGCCCATCTCGGCGGCGGGCTGGAGGCTGCCCTTGCACAGCAGCAGGGCGCGCAGGTTGTCGAGCAGCACCTCGTCGCTCGGGTTGTCCGAGTCGTCGCGGGCGCAGTCCCAGATTTCACCGCGGTGGCGTTCCGTCCAGCCCATGAGGTGCTTCTCGGTGCGTTCAAGTTCGCCTTTCGCGAGTTTTTCCTCTACCGCTTCGCGCGGGTAGTAGATGCTGTTCGGATAGAATTCGATCATGGTATTGCCCTAAAGGTTAATGCCCGGGGCGGGACTTGAACCCGCACGAGGTTGCCCCCAAGGGATTTTAAGTCCCCAGTGTCTACCATTCCACCACCCGGGCAGGTGTGCGTGCCAAATATACAAAAAATAACGGAATCGGTATGCTCCCTGAGTGCGAACAAATTGCTAGATTGTGGACATGAAACGTTTAGCATTGACAATTGCCATCCTCTTGGCTTCGGCCGGGTCCGTTTTTGCCGGCGATATTTACGATGAATTCAGGGAACAGCTCGCTTCTATCCGCGACAGCTATGTAACTAGCCTGAACATGGCCATTGAAGACGCCAACAGCAATGGCGATGCTTCCGGCTGGTTCTGGATGCGTGACCAGGGCCTTGCCGCCACCTGGAAGGATCTGGACTTCGAACCGCCCGAATCCCCCCTCACTGTCAAGGAAATCCCCTACGGCTTCCGCATCTCGGGCAGCATTAGCGGCTTCGGGATCGATATCGAGGTGTTCGTATGGACGCGCGATTCCGATGTCCAGTACACCGTCACATACCGTTCGAGTGCAAACGCGAGCATGAAGGAGGTGGTGAGGGAAGTGTTCGTGAACGAGCAGTCCGACTACCCCATGAAATGCGCGAAGGGGGCGGTGGCCTGCTATAACGGAAAGTCCACCTTCGGCAAGCTCAAAAAGAAGTAGGGCCGGATCGGCCGTCAGAACCCCGAAATTGCGTAAAAAAAACGAAAAATCGCACTTTTAGGCGAATTTCCTCACATGAGTAAATAAAACTTTACCGCTTTCGGGTTTTTATATATATATTTCGAGATAGCAGGGGCGCCGAATGGCGCCTTATGCGTGTTTTGTCGTACTTGGAAAATACGAAAATTACTAACTTCTTGTAAGTCAAAGAGTTACGGTTTTCGCTGGAGAGAGTGTATGTTGAATGCGTGTTCGGATAAGCGCGGCTTTACTTTGGTCGAAGCGCTCGTGGTGGTCGCCATCATTGGCGTCCTCTCCGGTATGGGAGTGGCTAGTCTCCGTGGTGCCGTCGCGAACAGCCGCATCAAGGACGCGGGTATCAACGTGACCGCATTTGTGCAGAGCGCGGCGAACGAAGCGACGCGGTTGAACGAGAAGTTGTGCGTTGTCGTCTCGAACCAACATACCATGAAGCTTTACAAGGGCGCGTGTGGCAGCACCTTCGAGGAAGGGAATCTGCTGAACCAGCTTGTCCTGGAGGCCGGCAACAAGTTCATAACGGCGAGCAACAACGTGAACTGCCCGGAACTGGGCGAGTCGCAGAGAAGCCCGAAGACATCCATGGAACTCGTGCCGAAGGTGGGCGTGTCGCCGATACCTACGGGCTGCTTCCTTGTCCGGTATGGCGAAACGGACCGCTTTGCCGCCTCTATCAAGATGCCGAGCAGGTTCCCGATGTACTACAAGCTGAGTTACGACAGCGGAAGCGAAAACAGCTGGTTTGAATTCTAGGTGGGTTTTATGGGTAAGAATCTGAAGAGCAAGAAAGGTTTCGGTATCACGGAAGTGCTTATCTCCGCGGTGGTTCTCGGGCTTTTGTACATGGCTGTCCTCCACATGCAGACAGGCAACCGCGAGGCGCTCTTGCGTATACGCGGCCGTGACGGCGCCATCGAGGTGGCACAGCAGGTTATCGATTCCCTGAACCGTATCGGGCTTGCGTCGATCCCGGACCCGTCTATACCGCCGGCCGAAGGCGATGAAGATGAACTGGATGCCGCCGGCAACTATGTGTGGCACTGGGGTGCGATCTCGCGTTCGTGGGACCGCGGTGACAAGGTGGGCGGCGGACAGGCGACAATCGACTATACCCCGACGGTGACCGTCATGCCGACATCGGACTATGTCGTGACGGATTCGTCGAGTCTCGAAAAGGTAAACCATGTGTTCGCGAAGCAGGTGAACGTGCAGGTGTCCTGGCAGTTCAAGGGTTCCACGCAGTCCATCAACATGTCGACGGTAATTCGGTAGGTAGAGAATGAAAAAGACCAGTCACAGTCAGATGCTACTTCGCAAGGCGGGCTTCACGCTCGTCGAACTCTTGGTGTATATCGCCATCTTGGGTATAGTGGTCATTGTGGCGGGCCAGGCGTTCAGCAACTCGACCAAGATACGCGTGCGTACGCAGAGCATGCTCAAGGCATCCGAGGTGGCAGAGAACGTGGCGACCTTGTTCAAGACGGACGTCGCGCAGACCGGCGCGAAGAGTTCGATGGAAGCCGGTACTACGGATGCCGGTAATAATTTTGGTGCGGTTCATACCACCGTCTATATGGACCCGACGAATTCCTCGTCTAGCAATGTGGACCAGTCCTCGTTCCGGATATCTTCCAGCAGCAATTACAGCGACTTGACCATACGTCGCCTTCGCTATGATGCAAACGGCTATTACCAGGCTACCGAAGAAGTTCGCTGGTATGTGGAGGATAAGATTCTCAAGCGTTCCTGCAAGCTTATCGAGAAGAAGGCCGGGTTGACTCTTACCGATGATGACCCGTGTGCAGATGTCGGCTCATCTCCCGATGGAATCGAAATGGCCTCGGGAGTCGAGACTTTCCTTGTCCAGGCGGCAAAGCCCAGCGTGGAAACCGCTAACGAACAGGTGTTCCCTGCTTCCGATGCGGGTGGAACCTTCAATTTCTATTCAAGGTCGGGTGACATGAAATACGTGGGACTCTCGACCGCAAGTGCAACTGGAGAAGCGGGCGTTGGAGGAACAAGTGTCGTCCTGACCAATTTCTTCTCGAATTTCGACAATACGACCCAGGATGTCATTGAGGAGACAAGCCAGAAACTCAACCAGGTCCTTGCTATGGAGAATAACACACTGGAAGGGACGCACACGTGGGCGAGCGCTTGTGAGAAGATTACCCTTGAGGAAGGGCAGGTGTACGAGATTTCCTTCAATGTGGATCCTCCGACCGGAGTAGGAGACGAAAAGAACAGGAGCCTTTCCTTTGTTCCTGGGGTGGACCACATGTCTGTTGGATTCAGGAGCGTGACTACGGGCGACTTCCCGAGAAAGGGTGGCGCTAAACTGATCGACGACTTCCTATTTTTCCCGCCGCTCGATGCCAGCAAGGGTAGCGGCAAGCGTACCATGCGCTTCACTGTTCCGGAAAAGATTGAAAACGTGTGTCTGGCGTTCACGTTTGCCTGCTATTCTCCCCTGGTTCATCAGGGAAGGCTTAAAATATCTTACTTGAAATTGAAGAAGGTTGCCGGAACGAATTATGTATTCGATAACGGATACAACCCTGAATCTCACAAGAACGACAAGAAGAATATCAAGGCGCTCAAGTTGACACTAAAAATTGAGCGCAATGGAGAAGGTGGTAGCAGCGAAGTTGTCGTGCCTATCCCGAGCAACGGCCCCACTGACTAGGAGAATGTATGGATAAGAAATTACAACAGCATCGTCATTCTCGCGCAGGCGAGAATCTGTCGCCAAGGGCGGGTGTCTCTCTTGTCACCGTTTTGCTCTTCATGCTTGTGGCGACAATCGCTGCAACGGCTACTTACAAGTGGCTGACTTCTGAAGGCCGTTCCTCGGGTTCGCGCCTGCAGAAACAGATGGCGTACCAGAGCGCTATTGCGGGTATCGATAATGCTCGCGCTTGGATGACATTCCATGCAAATGATGTCGGCGCACTTGTCAAGCAGTATAAGGATGGGAACTACGTTCCTATTAACCTCGATGCGAATCTGCGCTCGTTGCAGCGCCCTGGGCAGAATCATCACGTCTGGCTGGTCGGCGTGAATGCTCCTACAGATGGTTCCACGTATAAGTTGAAGATCTTGTCGTCTGGTGAAGCGAGCGGCGGTGCAAGGCATAGCGAAGTTGCCATTTTCAATGTGAACGGTTTGTACCAGGTTACACTCCCCGAAGAGGAGCATCCTAAAAAGAAAATCCCGTTCGATTATGCATACTTTGGCGGAAGTTACGATGGTGCCGGTTCCCTCACGATGACATCGGCTATCGTTAACGGTAACTGGTATGGAAACCCGCAGGGGATTGAGAAGAAGTTCGTGGTGACCGGAAACGCAGACCTTACGGGTAACGATGTCCGTATCGGAGAATTGGCCTGTGTGGGCGGAAATATGAATCCCGAAAACCAGGGCTTAAATGGTAAGGATATCTATGTCGGCAAGAATTTCACCGGCAACATGGGACATCTTTCTGGCAATGCGTATTTCGACGGCGATGTGACTCCCAGTTCGGCAGGTGAGTTCATAATAGACGGGAATGTCACACTGAACGGGAACTTGCAGACGGCTCAGTCGTCAAAGAATATGACCTTTGGCGGGAACCTTTGCCTTGATGAAGATGCCCATATATTGTCGAAGGGTACGAACTATAAGTTTGAAAGCAAAGGTGATGTGTGGATGCCGGGCCCGCAGAACATCTGGTATGGCACCATTAAGTATAGCGGATGTACCTGCGAGAGGGAATTCTGCCCCAGCTGGGGCTGGGGAGGCGGTTGCCAGAAAACTACGACTACTTGCACGAGCGGCGGCAAGATATGGGAAATGACTGGGTGGGCAACGTATACCCTGATTTCTTGTGCCGAGGCGAACCTGTCTTCGGATGGGGATAACTATGCGAAATACGACAAGATTGTTCTGGGTGGCGTGGGCAAGACCGTCTACATAAAGAGCGGGCATTCGTGGAGCGAATACGCCGCGATGGTTGAAAACAAGACATTTACGGAAACAGAGGGCCGCATCATTAAGTGCAACTTGAAACCTGGAGTGATGGCTCCTGATGCAAACCATGGATATTGCGATAACGAACGCCCACATGGCGAACTCGATGTTGGGCCTGGAGAAAAGTGGAAGGGGTATACTTATTCCCCGTATCCGGAAAGGGAATCTAAGGATAAACTGTACTATTCCTATTATCTGGAACCGGGGCATACGGATGTTACGCTGGATGACTTTGTCGATGAATACTGGATATGGTGTACTAGTTGGGCGACAAACATGTTTGGAACAAAATACTGTGAAACGTCGGCTCCGGGCGGAGTCAATGTCTTGACATACTTTGTTGATGGCGAACGATTCTGGGATGGCTATGAAGGCCATGAACGTAAACGTTTGAATTACGAGGGCGGCAAGCCGACCGGCTCGCCCTACTGTACGGACCAGACAGGCATGGGTCCCGGAAATGAATTAAATAGGTATCGTCCCAAGTGTGGTGTGACGCCTTGGTTCATGTCTAATGGAACTGTGACGAATACTCCGCCTTCTGTCAAACCGACATGTGCCGAGGCGGTGAAGGATAGCTGTGACTCTATCTGGGAAAAGAAACCCGGGTGCGACGGATCTTCGTACAAGGTCGATGACGTGTTGGTTACGGCCAGGGCTAAGTTCGAACCCTACGCAAGCAAGGGTTGCGCGGCCAGTATTACAAGGTACAATGGTGACCTTGTAACCAAGCTGAACCAGTGCTACGAAGAGAACAAGAACGATGCGACCAAGCGGGAGACGAATCTCTACAATGGATACCTAGTGGTTAAGGTTTCCGGTGGTACGAACAGTACGAACCCTGCGGGAACGTTAGATGGTAAGTTCATCATTATCGCCCAGGACGCGCTCTATACGAAACTTCCGCCAACAACAGAAGGCTCCTCGGTTCTCCTGTACTTGGAAAAGGGGGCCAACACGCTCAACGACGTGACGGTTTCGAATTACTTCATCTACACGGAGGGTGACATCGGTTCTGGTAACCAGTTCAATCTGACCGGAACTATCTATGCAACGGCGGAATCCTGCGCTGGCCTTGGCAAGTTGCAGTCTTCCTCGCTCACGTACAACCAGCAACTGGTAGATGACCTGTCGGCTGCGGGCGTTATATGCCCGAACGACGGTACTGTTTGTGGTGGCACTGGTAGCGGAGGCTCTGGTGGTAGCAGTGATCCTTCGGGATCTACGTCTGGTGAAGAAGAAGAGTCCTCGACTCCGTCGAATGGAACGGATGCGTACTATATTTCGATGGCCCCGCAACTGGGCGTGACCTTGGAATCCCAGTACGAGAACAACGAGGCTCTGCCTACTAGCAACAACCAGGCAACTCTTTCTCCGTCGTTTATCGTGCTTCCGCGTGTGCTCTACCTGCCCTCCGACCCGTTCGGCGAACTGCGGGACTACTACAACGTGCTCCCGCTGAATGGCTCCACGTTGAAGAAGGCCGATGTGAGCGTCAACTCCTGTATCGGCGCTGCAGGCGGCATTCCTACTTCGGGCAAGTTGTATTCGGGAACGGCGCTTTCCAAGGGCATCTACAAGTGTACTGCCAAGGCAGGCGGCTATGATGATGTCCCGTTCTGGGTGGTTATCGGTAATAATCACCGCGGCTCCCTGCCGATAACGTTTGTTGATCCTGACCAGAAGATTACGGCAGGTGGCAGCAAGACTGTTCAGGTGGTTGTACCCCCGAATACGCCGTCGGTATCGTTGGCTGTGAATTGCCCGAGTGCTGATGACCATTGGAGTTACACGCTGGAATCCTCTGGGCAAAAGCTGGATGGAACGACGACGTGTGTTTTCCCCATTCAGGGAGATGCGTCTACGAACAAGGTAGTGGATTTGTTTACGGTGACGACGGATGCCGAAGCAACGCATGGCTCCATCACCTTCCAGTTGCTCACGGGCGAGAATTACAGCATTGGTAGCCCCTATACATCAATGGTACACATGGCGAGTAACGCAACGCTCGACAGGGAAGAAGTCACGGCGACGGATATCGCTAACTACTGTAGCGACCATCCGGCTAATTGCCCGCCCGAAGGGCAACGAGGCGAGTCCGCTTGGCCCAATTGTACCACGAATGAGACATGGGTTGAACCGACAGGCATCACCTATGGTACAGAAATCAAGAACTCTCGCTGGAACCTTATCGTTGGCGGCTCGGGCACGTTGCAACTTGCCGGCCACGACATTACGAATTGCGTGGCGATTGTTCCCAATGAAACTATCGATGTTTCGGAAATTAATGCGGACGATACAAAACAGCTCCGTGCAAGCCTGAAGGCACTCAAGCGTACCATCAAGTTGACATTTGTGGGCCAGATAACGGACGACCCCGTGATATCGATTAGTGTCGATAACACTCCGTCTGAATGTAAGTACAGTGAATCTGGTGATGACAAGTCTTGTTATGTGACGGCATTTAGCGGCCAGTCGGTGACGTTGAGTATCAATAGGACCTCTTATCCCAAGTTCAACTACTGGGATTGTTCCGGTATTAGTTGCCCCGTCACAGATCCGATTTCTAGCGAAACATATAATGCATTTACCATCAAGGACGATAACTCGGTGGTGTATGCGCATTTCAACGAGGCCGATAGGCACTGTTTCTTCGACGAATTCAAGTCCGGTACTCTCCAGTGCAGTTATGCCGAGACGGAGTACTGTGTCGACAAGTGTGGCGATGCCGCCGATGCGACCTGTGTTGGCGTAGTTGACGGTAGTGGTGTGTTCACCAAGTCCAAGTGGCATCTGGTCTCTGGCAGGCTGGGCGATATCGATGTGGTGTCTGGGAATATTTCCCTGCACCGCTCGGGCCGTAGCACCGCCGATCCTGTCACCATCTTGAGTACGGTAAATGCGGGTACATACGGAACCCTGAAGGCTCTGTTCCAGTTGCCTAGGGAAACCTCGAGTCACAACCGCAATTCGCAGGAAATTTCCAAGTCGGGATTCTTGCTGCATTCCAATACGACAGGTAGTGAATACTTGATGCTGAATATGTTCATCGGGCAGAACGGCTACTTGGAAGCACAACTGTGCAACAATAGCGGTAGGTGCTTGAACGGTGTGCTGAAGGATGCTAACAACAATCCTGCTCCGGTCTATTCCTCGAGCATGATAATGATGTCTGCGACAATCGGTATCGATGGCTACCTTGCCATCGCGGCATTTACGGGCAACTACTATGGGAGTCCGACGGAATACGACCTGGTGTTCAATCTGAATGATATTGGTACTAGTTACATGGACGTCGCCCATGAGTTTGTCGGATTCGGCCTTGCCGATGCCAGCTTCAAGCTTTACGGTATTGGCTGGAAGAGTGATACCTATTCGGCGGAATGTCACGATACTTACCCGACGGTCAAGTGCTCCTTTGCGGCTGTGGCCACAGATGGCGTGATTCCGACGGAAACCTATGTAAAGCCGTGGATAGGTCATTCGGGATGGTTTGATACAAAGAAGTATAGCGGTTGTACCGAAAAGTTCTATTACATCGGAGCGGACGCCTGTTCTGGCTCGGCAACCACTGAGACGTTGTGCCCGTCGAATGGCTACAACTTTAAAACGAATGGATTGCATGGCTATAAGGAAGGCACGACCGATGTGAAGACGGCTAAGGCCTGGCTGGAATGCTCGGTTAATTCGGAAGATGCTCCCTGGGCGCAGGAAACCGAGAGCGAACGCGCCCATTGCGGAACGTTCTGGACAGGGGTAATCAAAGAGTGTTCTGACCTCGTTGAAATTACGGATGCGGCTAATTTGACTCTTTCGGCTGGGCAGGAGACCACGGCTTCCTTGACGAATGCCGTTAACTTGCGTGGAACCTCTATTGCTGTTGAATTCAACGAGAATTCCGGCATAGACGTGGAAGTCTGGCTGATAAGTGAAAATAGCAGTTGGGGCGCTCAGGGCTATGCCAGCAAGTCCATCATTGTGACGAGCAAGGTTGGCCGCTTTAGTGTAGATACGGCGATGACCGCCGGTATGGATGGCTTTGACCCGGAAAAGGTTACGCAGATTGTGTTCAAGAATCGTACGAATTCAGCGCTTACGGTGAAGAGTGTTGTTGCTTCTTGTAAGAACGCGGTTGATATTGAGGGTTGTACTGCTGACTTTGCAGATGGCAAGTGGACCATTCTGATTGACGTCAAAAACAAGGATAACGTCGCTACATACGGTGCCGAGGCAAAGGTTGATGGTGCGACCGTGTTCGATACGACAGACACTAATCCGAATCAGTCCAGTGAAAAGATTCTGTTCGAGAAGGCGGATAATCCCTATGCGGAATACCAGGGCAAGAGGTACGACATTTCGGCGTCCATCGTGAACAAAACTGGCTCGATGGCCTCGAAGTCTTGCGATGTAACCCCGTCGATTATTGGTAGCGTTACGCGTTCTTGTAGTGTGACGGGCTCGCCGAAAAAGCAGGGCGATGGCCTGCCGCGACTCAATATAAACCTTGATGGTTGCCCCACTGGTGGCTGTCAGTACGAAGTCTATATTGGCGATGCTATGCTGGATGGCTATCCGAAATCGGGTAGTGGAACGATTAATGTAACGCCTGATGGCAACGGCAGTACGCCTTCTGGTGAAGGGGCTACCGCTACCGCCGACTATCCTGCGGGTACATATACCTATAAGGTCAAGAGTCCGGTTGGCTCCTCTTATCCGTTTGCTGATTGTGAAACGAGTTTTGAGATTCAAGAAAAGAGCAATAGCAATAGTGGAGATGTGAGAACGGAATGTAATTTCGATAACGCAAACATTACTCAGCCGGGTGCACAGGCGACGTTTAGATTCTCCGTACATGAAAAGGGTATTGACATCTGTAATCGTAAGTATAAGTTGATGCTTGGAACGGATAGCATTGCTGGTGGTACAACGAGTTGTGGTAGTAATCAACCGGTAAATATTCAGGGAACTCTTACCGCCCAAAGTGAATCGTATGTACTTTATGTGATGGATGATGATGATGAGTATCAACAATCTTGTACAGCAAGTCTTACGGTTGCTGATATAGGGTTGTCATGTTCTAATAACGGAAACTTCCATGTGGAAGTATCAAATCCATGTGTGAATAATGCCTGCCCATATCAAGTGAAAAGGATATATAGGGGAGATACGACTTCCTTGACGGGTGCGTCTGGGCAGAATCTTGGAACTTCGCCCTACAACTTTACCATAAGTGATTATGGTAAGTATGTATTGTTTGTGAATGGCGAAGCGACGGATTGTATTGTTTCGTTGTCCATGAATGTGCCTGGATTTGCTTGTCCTGTGTCAACCGATGTGACGGTTGGTCAATCAGTCGCTTTTGTCTTGGGAAGTGTTACTGGATGTAGCGAGAACGAAGAAGATTGCTCTTATGTTGTTGAAGGAACCTCTTCGTATGGTTCTGCTTACAAGAATGGAGCTCTTAATTCTTTCACGGATGCTTCAGTAACTAGTGCTACAACTAAGGCGTATACAGTGATATTGACAAATGAAGCGGGATCAACATCACATGATTGCTCTGTGAAGTATGATGCAGGAAATACTGGCGGAGGCAATGCTACTTGTGCTGTGAGTAAAGATAGCGTTATGGCGGGAGAGCAGAATTTGGTCCTGTCTGTTTCTGGGATGAACCCGGCTCCGACTAGTGATATTCAAATTCCTATGATATGCGATGGAAAAACTTTAACTACGCCAACTTGCAGAACGGGTGGGTCTTGTGATAACGTGAACTTTACGGCGCCAACTACACCTGGAAAATATATTTGCACTTTCGAAAAGGACGGGTATAATCCTTGTGCAACGTTGCCGACATTTGTTGTTGCACCTCCGGTTAGTTGCAGTGTTACTGCAGAAACTGTTTCTGCAGGGACTCAGATAACATTCTCGGGAACTGCAAATACCAATTGGGGTGCTCAGGCGAATTCTTGTGGTTTTAAGATAAATGGAACCTGGCGAAATGGTGATCAAAACCAGAATTTTACTACAGGAACGATGACCTATACGGTTAATGCAACGACGACATTTAGTATTGAATGTACCCAGGGACAAGCTCCTGCCGCGGCACGAGTTTGCACAAAGGTTGTAACAGTAGAATAATTAACGCAAACACTAAATTTCATAACCTCGCTTCGGCGGGGTTTCTTTTTTGCGCGTTGTCGCTTGACTTGGCACAATTCGGCTGTTTTTTGAGGGGTTTACGGACTAAACAATGGGTGGGCTGTGTTTAGTCCGTAATGCTGTTTTGAAATTTGTTGATGTTGTGAATTTACTGAGCGGGCTCGGCCTTAATCGCGAGAATTTCAGATTCCGGAAGGCCGGTGAACTCTGCGATTTCGTCAATGGGCTTGTTTTTGGCTAGCATCTTTGCGGCTGTTTCACGGGCCTTGCTGTTGGCTCCTTCGGTGATGCCTTCAGCGCGACCTTCAGCTTTGCCCTCGGCTCTGCCCACAGCCAAGCCTTCTGCCTTGCCCTCTGCACGGGCGCGGACCTTCAGCGAGGCCAGATAGTCCAGTTCTTCTTCGGTCATCACCATGTTCTTTGCCTGTTCCTTCAAGAGCTTTTCCGATGCGGTTCCCACAAGAAGGCGCTTGATTGCTTTCGCGATAACGCCGTCATCAAAATCGGGGAGGTCGTCGGATGAACCTGCGTTCTTGAGCAGGTAGAGCCAGCGGTCCTCGGCGGTATTGATTTCTTCGCGCTTCTTGCTGAACTGCGTCAGGTCATACAAAATATACTTAACCTTTTCAGAAAGTGTCAAGCCCTGCTCGTTACGTATAGCCCAGGTGCCGCGGTATCCGGACTGCTTTTCCAGATGGAAGTCGCAAATCCAGATGGCAAAGGTGGGCGGGAATTCGTAACGAAGGTCGTAGCGCTGGGTGCGCTCTTCGTCGGTGAGTTCCCTTGCGGGCTCCTTGAAGAATTCCTGATCCCATTCGTGCTTGCTTTGGAGCATGAACGCACTGTGTTGCAAAAGGATGCGTTCGATGAAGCGGCTGTGCTTCGCCTTCTGCATCTCCACGTTTATGCAGAAGCCGGTCGAGGTCGTGGCGCGAATGTCTAGCCTGAACGTTTTGACCTGCGGGAAAAGGATGTTTACTTCCGTATTCTTGATGGTGACGGCGGTGATGCGGTTGTCGCCTTCCAGTTTGAAGACTCCGTTCAAGAAGTTGATGAGAGCTTGTTCGTCGCTCAGGAACGCCTTGAATGCGGCGTCGTAGAGCGGGTCGAGATAGGTGCGCTTCTTGATTTCTTCGTAAGTCTGCTGAATCCAGATATCACGGGAAATCTGTGCGTAGTCGGGAACAAATTCTTCCTGTTCCATAGGTATTCCTTTGCCGTGATGATGCGGCATTAAAGTGCTTTTTTTTTGTTGAAAATGCACCCGCGTTATAGCGGGTGGAACTCTACGTTGCTCGCCATGGGGCCGGACTCCCCACAGGGTTCCTGTCCTCGAGCCGCGGGCTAGTCGCACCACGCGGAGGGAGGACGGCGTCAAGCAGATAGTTAAACTTCCTGCCCGGATCGAATACGCTGTCAGCAGGATTAGTGTATTGCAATAACAATATATAAAAAATATCGTGCACGGTTAGCGTGTGCGCTTGGTAAAAATCTCGAAGTCTTCGGGCGTGGTGAGCTTGTCGTTCGCGGCGTTGCCCTTCACGATGTAGACGTTCTCGCCGAAGTATTCGAGGATGCTCGCCTCGTCGGTGGGCGTGAAGTCCAGAGGTTCGGCGGCAATGCGCGCGTAGAGTTTTTTCAGCAGCGCGATGGAGGCTGCCTGCGGGGTCTGCGCGAGCCACACGGTATTCCTGTCGATTGTGCTTTCGACCTTGCCGTCTTTTGCAATCTTGATGGTGTCGACTGCGGGCTTGGCCACAAGGCAACTGCCTTTTTCGACAAGCGTGTTGCACACATTGCGGATAATCTCTTCGCTGATGAAGGGACGCGCCACGTCGTGGACCAACACGTATTCAGCGCTGCTCGTGAGGGCGTTCACGCCGTTCTCGACAGACTGCCAGCGTTCGGCTCCGCCCACAACGATTTTCAGCTTGGGGTGGGAGAAATCCTTCTCGAAATGATCCTTCCAGTCGGCGGGGACGGCCATCACGACTTCGGCGATTTCGTCCATGTTGAGGAAGGTCTCCAGACAGTAGCGGTACACGGGCTTGCCGCCCAGGAGCATGAGTTGCTTGGGAATATTGCCGCCCATGCGCTTGCCGAGTCCACCGGCGGGGAGGACTGCCGCGAAGCGCCCTTTGAGGGCTTCCGGAGTGCTTTTCGTGTTAGGATTATCACCTGCCATGCCTAAAAATGTAGAAAAAATGGGATTTTTGTGCCGGACCCCTTGCCGAAACGCTTGTTTTTATCTAAATATGAAAATATGAATATGTGTTCATATATCAAAACGGCGAAAAATTCGAAATAACTAAAACGGCGAGGTGAGGCCATGCAGAACGTGAATCTCGATACCCTGTTCGAACTTTCGGAATTCTTCCGCATTTTCGGCGATACGACGCGAATCCGCATTATCCAGCTCCTGATGGAACACGATGTTTCGGTGAACGACATTGCCGACATGCTCGGGCTCGAACAGTCCGTAGTGAGCCACCAGCTGAGAATCCTGCGCACGGCGAACCTCGTGAAGCCTCGCCGCGAAGGCCGCAAGATGTTCTATGCCCTCGACGATGAACACATCGGTGAAATTTTCAACACGGGCCTGACCCACATCCTTCACAAGAAGAAGGGGAAGTAAATATGGAATTGTTTGCAAATATTTTTGGAGAATTTGTACACGAATTCATCACGTTGTTTTCCGAGATGGCGCCGTTCTTGCTGCTCGGCTTTTTGCTTGCGGGAATCTTGCATGTGTGGGTGCCGAACCACCTGTATGTCCCGAAGATTTCGAAGTCTAATTTCATGTCTGTTCTGTGGGCGGCGCTTTTCGGCGTCCCGCTCCCGATTTGCAGCTGCGGCGTGATTCCTACGTCGATTGCGCTCCGCAAGGAAGGCGCGAGCAAGGGAGCGAGCGTAAGCTTCCTCATCTCGACTCCGGCAACGGGCGTGGATTCCATTCTGGCGACGTACTCGCTGCTCGGCCTGCCTTTCGCGATACTGCGCCCGATTGCGGCTTTCGTGACGGCGCTCTTTGGTGGCGTGTTTACGAATATCGCTACGCGCGGTGAATCTGAAAATGTCCATGTGCAAAATGAAATCGTCGACTTTGACGACTGCGATACCGACCATCATTGCGGTTGTGGGCATTGCGAAGAAGATGAACATGACCACGGTGAACACGAGCATCATGACCATCACGAGCATGAACATTGCGGGTGCGGTGGACATGGCTGCGGTTGCGAAGTGCGCGATGTGCACTCGATGAGTTTTTGGCAGAAGGTGGTAGAAACGTTCCGCTACGGGCTTGTGAACATGGTGGGCGATGTGAGCAAGTGGCTCTGCATCGGTCTTGTGCTGGGCGCCTTGATTTCGGCGTTTGTCCCGAACGAACTGTTCCTCACGCTGCGTGATTACCCGCTGCTCTGCATGCTGGCGGTTCTCGTGTTGGCGATGCCGATGTACACCTGCGCGACGGGCTCTATTCCGCTGGCGCTCGCTCTCGTGGCGAAGGGAATTACTCCCGGTGCGGCTCTGGTGCTTTTGATGGCCGGGCCTGCGACGAGTATCGCGAGCATGCTCGTGGTAGGGAAGGCTTTCGGCAAGCGCACGCTTGTTGCCTACCTGCTTTCCATTGCGGTTGGCGCAATCGGCTTCGGCCTGATTGTCGATACGTTCTTCATGGATACGTTCCTTTCGGCGATGCTCCCGCACGGTTCTGCCGAATGCCACGGCCATGGAGCCCTCGGTGTGTTTGACTACGTGTGTTCCGCGTTGCTCGCGTTCTTCATGATCTATGCGAAGTTTGCACACAAGGGTTGCGGCGGCCATTGCGGCTGTGGAGATGAAAGCTGCGGTTGCGGCGAACACCATCACGAGCATGGCGAAGGTGAATGCCACTGCCATGATGGCCATGAACATGGCGATGCTCATTGTGACCACGACGAACCGGTAGTGCGCACGTACCGCGTGAATGGCATGAGTTGCAGCCATTGCAAGGCTTGTGTCGAGAAGGCGGTGCGCGGATTGGACGATGTTCTGTTTGCAGAAGCCGACGTGAGCCGCAAGGAACTGCTCGTCAAGTGGCACGACGAAGACGATGTCGATGAGGCGGCGCTCAAGAAGGCCGTTGAAGAAGCTGGCTTCGAGTTCGGCGGAAAGGTTAATTAAACCTAATAGGGATTGTCATTGCGAGGCCCTAAGGGGCGTGCCACGTCGTGGACCAGAACGAATTCCGCATTGCTTGTAAGTGCGTTCACGCCGTTCTCTACGGACTGCCAGCGCTCCGCACCGCCTACGACAATCTTCATTTTGCAGGCAATAAGTTCGCCGAGTTTGCCGCCCAGGAGCATCAGCTGTTTGGGAATGTTGCCGCCCATGCGTTTGCCGAGCCCTCCTGCGGGGAGTACTGCCGCGAATTTGCCGTTTAAGTTTTGCATGATGATAAAGATATAAAAGTATTGGAAGGGTGAAAGTGGCGAAATTTTATTTCGCATACGATTTAGAATCGGCGAATCCCTTGACTGTCAATGAGTTACAAATGTTTACAAATATTTACATTATGTGACGTACTTCTTACTTTTTTTTACATAGATTGCTTATGTAAACATAAACAAACAAGGAAGATGAATGTCTCAAGTACATATTGAAACGTGTCCTGGCTGCGGCGCAAGAGTGCAGATAAACCAGAAGGAATGTGAATGGTGCCATGGCCCGATTATCGTTACCACCATGTCCGACATATTCAAAATGACGGCTGCGAACGTTAGCAAGTATTCAAAGTCCTACGAGAGCAACCTGACCGAAGATCCTGATAGCGCCGAGCTGAACAACTCGCTTGGCTTCTGCTACCTGAAGATGGGCTTCTACGACAAGGCCCTGGAAAAGTTTGATAAGGCCATCGAGCGCGACCTGAACAACCCTGAAACGTATCTCTATGCCGCGGCATGCATCCTTGCGGGAAATAAGCCCTTTGTGACTCCCCGTAAGGATATCGATAGGATTGAGACGTATATCAATGCTGCTCTGATGATTGAAGAAAGGGGTATTTTCCGATACTTCCAGGCCTATATCAAGCACGACTTCTTTAAGCGCAAGTTCCTGAATACATCTCCGAAATGGGATGAATGCCTTGCGCAGGCAAATGCGGACGGTCTTTCGCCCGCCGATGTCGAACAGCTCTTCACAATATTAAAGCAGGAAATCCCTTCTGTTTTAAAACTTTCCTAAACTACAAAGGAGCATATTATGGGATTGCTAAATCTTCTCGGAAAAGGTGGCTCGGAAGAAGGACTTGCGGGTGAACTCTTCAACATGGAGTACCGCAAGAACGTCTTCAGAACGGATGACCAGAGAATGGCCGCCTTCTACTTCAGCGACGAAAACCTGGCTGAACCCAAGGGCTGCTTTGGGAAGAAGGAAGAAAAGGAGGAAGGAAAGGGCTGCTTCAAGAGCAAGATGCCTACCGTAGAAACCCGTCCGTACTTCGATGACGACAAGAAGGGCTGCTTTGGCAAGAAGTCCAAGCATTTCCTGTCTGATGCCGATTACGATGCCCTCGTGCAGAAGATCGTTGAAAAGGAAGACTTCAGGGCAAAGGCCTTGGAAGCTCTTCAGGTGGACGAGACGGAAGTCGCAGAAGCCGACCCGATTCATTTCGCGGGCTACATCTTTGACGATGCCAAGTTCAAGCTGGGCGACGACTTCTTCGTCCGTTCTACGGGCTGGAAGGAAACCTGGGTGTTCTTCAGCAAGACCTCCCTGCTGGCATACCAGTGCGTGTTCTATCTGGATGGCAACAGCAAGAAAGAAACGACATTTGAATACCAGTACAAGGACATTACGTCTGTGAAGGTGACCGAATCCCTTGATGAAACCATCGACAGGGAAGGCCGCTGGACGAAGAAGAGCTGCTTCT
Organism: Fibrobacter sp. UWR2; assembly: GCF_002210285.1. Lineage (NCBI taxonomy): Bacteria > Pseudomonadati > Fibrobacterota > Fibrobacteria > Fibrobacterales > Fibrobacteraceae > Fibrobacter > Fibrobacter sp. UWR2. The sequence goes on from NZ_MWQE01000003.1 coordinate 150,369, forward strand.
TTGAAGTCGTTGTCCCTGGTGACACGATGTCCTGTGCCTACACGGTTACGTCGGAAGAACAGGTTAATGGCGTCAAGGCCATGAAGGGCATGATTCGCGACAAGAAGAACAACTAAGGAATAGATTGGGAGAGCTCAACTCTACACGCTGGGGTTGGGCTCTCTATTTTTAGCATGTTTGAGAATAAGTCCATACATCCTGTTCTAGAGGATGGTGAAGAACCGCCAAGGAAGACGGAAGAAGAGATCGAAGCAGAAGACTACGTGCTGAACAAGGTCCTGGTGCGCCCGCATGTCACTATTTTTACCATGCTGAAGTGGTGCTTGATCTTCCTAAGTTCCGTTGTTGGGTTGACGAGCGTTTTATTCTACCTGTTTGACCATTACCTGGAACGTGTGCTTGCTGTTGCACAGCAGGAAATGTCAGCAAACCCCGAAAGGTTTTTTCTTGCTCTGGCATTGTTCTCGTTCCTGATAATGCTGTCGTTCTTTTTGAAAACTTTTTTGATAGGGCTTGTGCACGTCTATCAGCGCTTTTCGCCAGAGGAAAAACGCCGGTCGTGTCTCTTCAAGCCCACCTGCTCCGAATATGCCGTTCTGGCATTGAACAAGTATGGCGTAATGCGGGGTGTGCCAAAAATCATTGACAGATGTCGAAGATGTCATGGCAACAAGTATAGGATTGATTATCCGTAATCGTTTAAACAACAAAAAAAGGAAGAAACATGGGACTGTTTTCTAGAAATCCGAATGAAGCTGCCTACGCAGGCGGAAAGAAACATTGGGTTGATGTCATCAAGAATACCGGCGATGGCAACCTGCTACTTTGGCGCCAGCCGGAAGAAGACTTTAACACAAATTCGACCCTTATCGTGATGCCTGGTGAAGAAGCCATCTTCGTGAACCAGGGCGTAATCGAACAGGTCTTTGAAAACGGAACCTATAAGCTTTCGACCAACAACTATCCTTTCCTGAGCCGCCTGAGGAACGCCCTTTCCGGTGGTATCAGCACCTTCAACTGCGTGGTCTATTTTGTCCGCAAGGCCAGCAGCGTTGAAATCAAGTGGGGTACGGATTCGCCCATCCAGGTCCGCGATAAGGTCCTCCAGATTGCAACGAAGCTCCGTGCCCGCGGCTCCTACAAGATCCAGGTCGACAATTCGGCAAAGTTCCTGGAGACTATCGTCGGTAACAACATCCAGTGTGCCACACAGGAGGACATGAACAAGTTCTTCATCACGCAGTTCCAGAGCAAGATCAAGTCTGCTGTGGCTAAGGAACTGAGCGCAAGCGAGACGGAAGTTCTTGGGATTGACGCTCGTCTTGACGAGTTCTCCGAGCTTATCCAGCCCAAGGTCCATGAACTTCTGCAGGCTTACGGCCTGAAGTGCGCTGCTTTTGCGATTGCAGCAATCGACATCGACGACGAGAACGGCCTGCGTGAAAAGTATGACCAGATCGGCATGAAGCAGATCGAGACCATCAGGGGCGCACAGGCCCAGAAGGTCGCCCTCGATACGCTGGGCATTAATTGGGCCCAGCAGCAGTCGGCAGAAGTGCTTAAGGCGATGGCGTCCAACCCCGGAAGCGTTGCCGGGCAGATGGGTGCGGGCCTTGGCATGGGTGTCGCTGCTGCTAACGCATTTGGCAATATGGCCGCCCAGATGTTCAACCCGAATATTGCGCCGGGTATGCAGCCTGGAATGCAACCGGGCATGCAGCCGGGTATGCAGGCCCCTGCAGCGCCGGCTCCCACACCGGCTGCAGCCGCTCCGGATCCTATGGAAACGCTCGCTAAGCTAAAGAAGATGCTTGATGCCGGGCTGATCGAACAGGCCGAATACGATGCCAAGAAGGCGGAAATTCTAAGCTCGATGTAATAGAAGGAACTCTGTTATGACGAAGACTCTTTCACTTATTGTAAGCCTGGCGTTTCTGGTCGCTTTCAATATCATCTTCTTCTTTGCGACGGGGAGTGACCATTCGGCACCCGTGTGGACCTGCTACGCCTTTCTGCACATCGCCTGCATAGCGACCCTGGTCGTTCCGGTGGTTGAAGCGAAAGGGAAGACGGCGTACGAGTCCAAGCTCACGTCTCTTTCAATAGCATATGCCTACTATGCGGTTGAGTTTGTCCTTATGCTGGCGGTTCTGGCGTACGAGATGCTCATCGACAAGGAATTTGGCAATATAGTCGTCTTGCCGCTTCAGGTGATTGTGACGGTTGCCTGCGTTGTCATTCTTGCATCGAACTTGCTTATGAACGATACGATCGCTAAGAAGCAGGCCGTGCACGATGCCCAGAACAGCTTCATAAAGACAATCTCTGCAACACTGAAGTATATCGAGTCCATTGCTGCTGACCAGAAGCTGAAGGACAAGATCAACGATGTGTATACCATTGCGCATACAAGCCCCATCAAGACTTCTGAAAGCGTGAAGATTCAGGAAGATGAAATCGTGGGCCTGCTCAGTGAAATTGAAGGGAAGGTGGAAGCAAAGGACGATGCTGCAACCCTAGAGCTATTGGAAAAGGTTGTCAAGCTCCTGAATAAGCGAAACTTTGTCTTGAAAACACAGTATTAGGGGCGGCAGCCCGCTTCCTACGCTTCGCCGATTCTCGCGAGTTTCAAAAGCGGCATTCCCGCTTCGCGGCTATCGCTCAAACTGATATCGAAATCGATGCTCCAGTCGTTGAAATCCTCTTCGTCCTGGAGCATTTGCTGTACATGCATCGTGTCGCCTTCGTAAGTGACGATGGTGTGGGCAAGTGCGCGGCCTTCCACGTCCATGCGGAATTTGTGGTGCTCCGCAGTGTAGCTCGCCATGATTTCGAGTAGGCGCTTTTCGGTCCACGGCGTGCCTTTTGCATCGGCGAGCAGTTCGCCTTCGGCCAGGTCTTCGGCAAGGCTGTCGAGAACGTCTGCAAAATCCTGCTTGGCAAGGCTTCCCATAATCTGGAAAATGCGCTGGCGGACCATGTTGAGGAATCGCTTCTTGTCGTAGGTAATGTCGGCGGCGGCCTTGTCGGCACCGAAGGCCTTCTCGGCTTCGTCTTCGGCGGTACCTGCTTCCAGACGCTTCTGGTAGTCTTCGGGGTGCGCCATCTTTTCCCATTCTTCCAGCAGGCTCGAGTCGACGCGACGGATCATGTCGCCCAGGTAGTCCTGCATCTCGAGGAGTTCCTCGTTCTTGTAGCCGTCAGGAACGGTTTGCGAAAGGACCTTGTACACGTAGTTCAGGTGGCGCAACAGGATGGCTTCCATGCGCTGCAGGTTGTACTGCTTCACGTAACCGCTGAACGTGCTGAAGTTCTCAAACATTTCGCGTACGATGCTCTTGGGCTCTACGTTCACGTCGACCCACGGGTGAACTTCCGCAAAGGCGTTGAACGTATCGTAAATGAAGTCGCGCAGCGGCTTGGGGTATTCGACCTTGTCGAGTTCCTCGAGCCTCTGGTTGTATTCCATGCCTTGCGCCTTAAGCTCGTTCATGCGGGCGTCGCGTGCCTTGCTTAACTGGATGCGCAGAATCGCCTCGGGATTTTCAACGATGCTTTCGCACAAAGTAATTACATCGAGCGCGTACTCCGGCGAATCCTTGTCGAGTTTCGGGAGCGTGTCCACCAGGTACAGCGAAAGCGGCTGGTTCATCGCGAAGTCGTCCTGCAGGTTCATGTTTACGCGCAGGTGGCTGTAACCTGGAGCGACTGCGGGGACGAACTCCACGATTTTCTTTTCCACCAGGCTGCGGAACAGCATGAAGGCGCGGTGCTGCAACTGCTTCTTGCTCGCCGCGCTCTCGTGGCAGTCCTTCAAAAGATTCCGCATGGCGCGGCAGCCGTCGGTCTCGCGGCTCAGTATGTTCAGGAGCATCCCGTGGTCTACGCGGAAGCTCGAGGTGAGCGGTTCGGGCTGGGCGTCAATCAGGCGCTTGTATGTATTCTCGTCGAAGGGCACATAGCCGTGCTCGGGCGGTTTGCGCTTCTGGAACTTCTTTCCGGTCTGGCGGCTTTTGGCCTCGAGTTTCAAGTTCTCGATAACATGCTCGGGAGCCTGCGCCACCACGTAGCCAACGTCGTCGAATCCCTTGCGGCCGGCGCGTCCCGCAATCTGGTGGAAGTCGCGTGCAGTGAGAATTGCGGTCTTGTCGCCGCTGTACTTGCAGAGCTGCGTAAAGAGTACCGTGCGGATTGGGACGTTCACGCCTACGCCGAGTGTGTCGGTGCCGCAGATGACTTTCAGCAAGCCTTTCTGTGCAAGCTTTTCACAGAGGATGCGGTACTTGGGCAGGAGCCCGGCATGGTGCAGGCCGATTCCCTGCTTAAGCCAGCGCTTGACATCGGGGCCATAGGGGCTACTGAAACGCACTTCCTTGATGGCCTCGTTTATTGCCTGCTTTTCTTCCTTGTTGCACAGGTCGAGGCTCATGAAGTTCTGCGCGTTGCTTGCGGCCGCGGCCTGCGTAAAGTGCACCACGTAAACGGGTGCCTTGCCTTCGTTTACAAGTTTCTGCACTTCGGTCGAAATCTCGGAGGTGCTGTAGCTGAAGTCGAGTGGTACGGGCCTCTGCGTAGAGCGTACGGTCACAGTCTCGCGCCCGGTATGCTTCGTGAGGTCGCGTTCGAAAAATTCTGTCGCGCCGACGGTCGCGCTCATCAGCAGAAATCTTGATTGCGGGAGTGTGAGGAGCGGTACCTGCCAGGCGACACCGCGTTCGCGGTCGGAGTAGTAATGGAACTCGTCCATTACCACGTCCATGATGTCGAGTTTTTCCCCCTCGTTGAGAGCCATGTTGGCAAGAATTTCCGCCGTGCAGCACAGGATGGGCGCATCGTGGTTCACGGTCGCATCGCCGGTCGAAAGCCCCACGTTCTCGGCGCCGAATTCCTTGCAGAGCGCCATCCACTTCTCGTTCACCAGCGCCTTGATGGGGCAGGTGTACACGCTCTTGCGGCCGTGTGCGATACTCTCGAAATGGAGCGCCAGCGCGACCATCGACTTGCCGCTACCCGTGGGCGTATTCAATATGACGTTCTTGCCGTCCAGGAGCTCGAGGATTGCCTCTTCCTGTGCGGGGTAAAGCGTTGTTCCGCGTGATTCCGCCCATTCCATGAAAGCTTCGAGCAAGTCCTCGGAGGCGACCTCTCCGTTTTTGGCTTGCGGTATAAAATCTTTCAGGGGTTTGCGGGCGTTTTCACTCATGCGCCTAAAGATAGTTTTTTTCTGAAAGTGCCGAATTTGTTACATTTTATAGTCAAGGCCCCAATAACAGGAAGCACTATGAAAGGAATCGTACTTGCCGGAGGCTCCGGAACCCGTCTTTATCCGCTGACCATGGTCACGAGTAAGCAACTCTTGCCCGTTTATGACAAGCCGATGATTTACTATCCGCTGTCGACGCTGATGCTTGCGGGTATCCGTGATATCCTGATTATTTCTACCCCGACGGACTTGCCAAATTTCGAGCGCCTGCTCGGTGACGGTTCCGCGATGGGCCTCAACCTGAGTTACAAGGTGCAGCCGAGCCCCGATGGCCTTGCGCAGGCGTTTATCCTGGGCGAGGAATTCATCGGCAACGACTGCTGCGCGATGGTCCTGGGTGACAACATCTTCTATGGTAATGGCTTCAGCCCGCTCCTGAAGGCTGCGGTGAAGAATGCCGAAGAAAAGGGGCGCGCGAGCGTGTTTGGCTACTACGTCGAAGACCCGGAACGTTTCGGCGTGGTGGAATTCGACAAGAGTGGCAAGGTGATTTCGGTGGAAGAAAAGCCGAAGGAACCCAAGAGCAACTATGCGATTACGGGCTTGTACTTCTACGACAACCGTGTTGCCGGATTCGCGAAGGCCCAGAAGCCCAGCGCCCGCGGCGAGCTCGAGATTACCGACCTCAACAAGACGTATCTCGACAGGGGCGAACTCGACGTAAAACTGCTCGGTCGTGGATTCGCGTGGCTCGATACCGGAACTATGGATAGCCTCATCGAGGCGGGCGAGTTCGTGAAGATGGTCGAGAACCGCCAGGGCATCCAGATTAGCGCAGTCGAGGAAATCGCCTACGTGAACGGCTGGATTACCAAGGAAAAACTGCTGGAATCTGCGGCCAAGTACGGCAAGTCGCCATATGGCCAGCATCTGCGCAAGGTTGCCGAAGGAAAGATAAGGTATTAGTCTATGAAACGTTCTATTGTGATTACCGGCGGTGCGGGCTTTATCGGGAGCCATGTGGTTCGCCTTTTCGTGAACAAGTATCCCGAATACAAGATTATCAACCTCGACAAGCTTACGTATGCGGGCAACCTCGCGAACCTCAAGGACATCGAAGGCAAGCCGAACTACAAGTTCGTGAAGATGGACATCTGCGACTTCGACGCGTTCTACAAGCTTATGCAAGATGAACAGGTCGACGGCATCATCCACCTGGCTGCCGAAAGCCATGTGGACCGTTCCATCAAGGACCCGTTCACCTTCGCGAAGACGAACGTGATGGGCACTCTCTCCCTGTTGCAGGCTGCGAAACTCTACTGGGAAAGTCTCCCGGAAAAGTACGAAGGCAAGCGCTTCTATCATATTTCTACCGACGAAGTTTACGGTGCCTTGAAGATGAATCACCCGGAAGGCATTACGCCCCCGTTCACCACGACGGCCTCCAGTTCCGAGCATCACCTGGCCTACGGCGACGACTTCTTCTACGAGACCACTAAGTACACGCCGCACTCCCCGTATTCTGCTAGTAAGGCGGGCTCCGACCACTTTGTTCGCGCGTTCCACGACACCTACGGCATGCCGACCATCGTGACGAACTGCTCCAACAACTATGGTCCGTACCAGTTCCCCGAAAAGCTGATCCCGCTGTTCATCAACAACATCCGCCACAAGAAACCGCTGCCTGTTTACGGCAAGGGCGAAAACGTTCGCGACTGGCTCTTCGTAGAAGACCACGCCCGCGCCATCGACGTGATTTTCCACAACGGCAAAATTGCCGAAACCTACAACATCGGCGGGTTCAACGAATGGAAGAACATCGACATCATCAAGGTCGTGATTAAGACCGTCGACAAGCTCCTCGGCCGTGCCGAAGGCGAAGACCTGAACTTGATCACCTACGTGACGGACCGCCTGGGCCACGATGCCCGCTACGCCATCGATTCCACCAAGCTCCAGAAGGAGTTGGGCTGGGAACCGAGCCTGCAGTTCGAAGAAGGCATCGAGAAGACCGTGCGCTGGTACCTCGACAACCAGGAATGGCTGGACAATATCACGAGCGGTGATTACGAAAAGTATTACGAAAAAATGTACGGAAACAGATAATGGGAAAATTCAACTTCATCAAAACCTCTATCGAGGGCGTGACGATTATCGAGCCGACGGTCTTTGGCGACCAGCGCGGCTACTTCATGGAAACCTACAACAAGGGCGAATTTGACGCTGCCGGCTTGAACATGGTATTCGTGCAGGACAACGAATCCAAGAGCAAGAAGGGCGTGCTACGCGGGCTCCATTTCCAGAAGAAGAACCCGCAGGGCAAACTTGTCCGCGTGATTGATGGCGAAGTCTTCGATGTGGCGGTGGACCTGCGCAAGGGTAGCCCCACGTTCGGCAAGTGGGAAGGCGTTGTGCTTTCTTCCGAGAACAAGAAGCAGTTCTACATTCCCGAAGGCTTCGCGCATGGCTTTGTGGTGCTCAGCGAGACGGCGACATTTGTCTACAAGTGTACCCGCCTTTACGACCCGAAAGACGAAGGCGGCCTCATGTGGAACGACCCCGCGATAGGCATCAAGTGGCCCGTGGGCAACGGTTTCGAACCGCTCCTCTCCGAGAAGGACACGAAGAACCCGCTCCTTAAGGACTTGGGCTTCGCTTTCGAACTGTAACCGATGCGCAATTTTCTATTTTAGTCTATAATGAAGAACATTCTTGTTGTTTGTACTGGAAACATCTGCCGTAGCCCTACGGGAGAATACCTTCTCAAGAAGGGGCTCGGGGATGGATATAATGTGATGAGTGCGGGGCTGGGGGCCCTTGTCGATCATCCTGCTCACGAGATTAGCCAGAAGATTGCCATGGAACATGGCGTAGATATGAGTGCGCATCGCGCCCGCCAGATTAATCTGGACATCCTTAAGTGGGCAGACCTGATTTTGGTGATGGAAAACGGACATAAGAGGGAACTTTTGCATAAGTATCCCTGGCTCGAAGGCAAGGTGTTTCGCTATGGCGAAGCACAGCAGGTGGACGTACCGGACCCATACCGCCGTCCTGAAAATGCTTTCGTGCTGGCATGGAACTTTATATCAAAGCTTACTCCCTACTGGGTTGAAAAAATCAAACAGAGCGAGGACAAATAATGAAGAAGTTGAACGGTTTGATGGCTGGGGTGGCTGTCGCCCTGACTGGGTGCTCCATGGGGCCCCACATGCAGATGTCGCTTCCGTCGGATTCCGCAGAGTATAATGGGGCGAAGGTGTTCATCCATTCTATCGAGCAGGGTGAATTTACTGCCGGTGCCGCCACCGATACCGAGAGTGCCGACAACAATGCGCTTTCCGATCTGATTGTCGATTCTCTGCCGAACTTGGAATACCGCATCGGTCCTCTGGACATGGTTCAGGTGGTTGTCTGGGAACACCCCGAACTGACGTCCCCGATGGGCCAGTACCAGCCTGCCGGCCAGCGCGTGACGACGGATGGAACGCTTTTCTACCCCTATGCGGGCGAAATCAAGGCTGCCGGCCTCACCGCCCAGGAACTGCGTGCCGAAATCACGAAGCGCCTTTCTGACAAGATCTTGAACGACCCGCAGGTCGATGTCCGCGTTACGGGCTACAACAGCCTCAAGGCGTTTGTCTCCGGTGCTGTGAACAAGCCGGGCTATGTCGCCTTTAACGAAAATCCGATGACGATTCCTACGGCTATCGCTGCCGTGGGCGGCTTTGCCGAAGAGGCCGACCCTGCCATGCTGCAGTTGCGCCGTGGCGACAAGGTCTACAATATCAATTATCTCGACGCTTTCAAGTCGAATCTCCCGCTTGACCGTATCTTGCTCAAACCCGACGACCAGATCTTCATCCCGACTCTTACCGAAACGCAGAAAGAGAATCGCGTATTCGTGTTGGGCGAAGTGAATCGCGTGGGTGCCGTGAACGTGAATCAGGGTAAGCTCTCTCTGGTGGAAGCCCTGGCAAATGCCGGTGGCCTGCAGACGACGTATGCATCTTCTAGGTCTGTCTATGTCATCCGCAACACTTCTGAAAAGCAGATTGACGTGTTCCATCTGGATGCAAAGAATGCGATGGCCCTGGCTATGGCCGAACGGTTCAACCTGAATCCGCGCGATATCGTGTATGTCGATGCTTCTGGTCTTGCAACTTGGAACCGCATTGTCAACCTGATTCTCCCGACCGTCAACGGTGTGTACGGTGGTATCGGTGCGGCACGCAACATAGAACTTATAATGAACGGCAAGTAGGGCCGATAACGATAGAGGTTTAGTGTTATGATTAACCTGATTCTTTGTGGTGGTTCGGGCACGCGCCTTTGGCCCGTGAGCCGTTCCCTGATGCCCAAGCAGTTTGCGCCGCTTTTCGACGGGCAGTCCCTGTTCCGCAAGACGGTCGTCACGAACTCCGCCGTGTGCGAGTCGCAGTTCATTGTCAGCAACGCCGACCAGTTCTTCCTCGCGAAGGACCAGCTCGAAGCCGAAGGCCACAAGGGTAGCAAGTTCCTGCTGGAACCCGTGGGCCGCAACACCGCGCCAGCGATTGCGCTTGCTTGCCTTACCATGAAGCCCGATACCATCGTGCTCGTGTCCCCCTCGGACCACGTGATCCGCAAGAAGGACGAGTACAAGAAGGTCCTGCTCCGTGCGCAGGAACTTGCCGAGGCCGGCAACCTGGTGACCTTCGGCATTACGCCGACCAGCCCCGAGACCGGTTACGGCTACATCGAGGCCGACGGCGAGAACGTGAAGCGTTTCGTGGAGAAGCCTGACCTCGCGACTGCCGAGAAGTACCTGGTGGCAGGCAACTTCTACTGGAACAGCGGCATCTTCTGCTTCAAGGCAAAGACCTTCCTCGAGGAACTCAAGAAGTATTCCCCGGACATTCTCACCGCATCGAAGGCTGCGCTCGACAAGGCCTTGGTCGAAGAAGGCGAACCCATCCGCATCGACCGCGACGACATGCTCGCCATCCCGAGCAACTCCATCGACTATGCCGTGATGGAAAAGTCCAAGAAGGTGAAGGTCGTGCCGAGCGACATTGGCTGGAGCGACCTTGGAAGTTTTGATAGTTTGTACGGAGAATACCCGCACGATAACAATGGCAACAACGTGAACCCGCGCCACATTGCGGTGGGCTCCAAGAACTCCCTCGTGCTGGGAACGCAGCGTGCCATCGCGACAATCGACCTCGACAAGATGCTCATCGTCGATACTCCGGACGCTCTCCTTGTGGCACCGCTTAGCAGCAGCCAGAAGGTGAAGAAAGTCGTTGAAGAACTCAAGGCCCGCGGCTCCGACCTTATCAACGTTCCGCAGACTGTTAGCCGCCCGTGGGGTACGTACTCCGTGCTCGAATCCAGCGAACGCTACAAGATGAAGCGCATCGTGGTCAAGCCGGGCAAGCGCCTCAGCCTGCAGAAGCACCTGCACCGTTCCGAGCACTGGGTCGTGGTGAGCGGTACCGCCACCTGTACCGTCGGCGACAAGGTTTTCTACGTGCGCCCGAACGAATCGACCTACATCCCGGTGGGTGAAGTTCACCGCCTGCAGAACGAAGGCAAGCTCCCGCTCGTCATCGTTGAAGTTCAGGTGGGCGAATACACCGGCGAGGACGACATCATCCGCGTGGAAGACGACTTCCACCGCTGCAAGTAACACGCGTCATCCCTGCACAACAATTGTCATCCCCGCGAAGGCGGGGATCTTTTTTATTGATCTTTTTATACAAGAAAAGCGGGCCGCAAAGCCCGCTTCTTTCATACTGTCTTTCCAGCTAGAACTGGCTCAGGAATCTCTGGTCGTTGCTCGTCAGCAAACCGATTTCCGGAATCGCGTGGCGCAGCATGGCGATACGGTCAAGACCGAAACCGAAAGCGAAGCCCGTGTACTTCTCGGAATCAATGCCGCAGTTCTTGAACACGTTCGGGTCCACAGAACCGCAACCGCCGATTTCCATCCAGCCGGTTCCCTTGCAGCGACGGCAACCCTTGCCACCGCAGAACACGCAGCTCACGTCCATTTCGGCAGACGGCTCCGTGAACGGGAAGAAGCTCGGGCGGAAACGCGTCTTGACGCCTTCGCCGAAAAGTTTGTTCATGAACACCTGGAGCACGCCCTTGAGGTCTGCAAAGCTGATGTTCTCGTCGACCACGAGGCCTTCGCACTGCTGGAACATCGGGGCGTGGGTCGCATCGTTATCGACGCGGAACACGTGGCCCGGAGCAATCATGCGGAACGGCGGCTTGTGCGTTTCCATGTAGTGGATCTGCGTGCCAGAAGTATGCGTACGCAGCATCACCTTGTCGTCCACGTAGAACGTGTCCTGCATGTCGCGGCTCGGGTGGTCGGGCGGCGTATTCAAGGCTTCGAAGTTGTACCAGTCCGTCTCGATGTCGCGACCGAAGTCCACCTCGAAACCCATCTGGCTGAAGAAGTCGATAATCTCTTCGCGCACGTCGTAAAGCGGATGCGTGCTGCCCGCCGGAATGCCTGCACCCGGGAGCGTGGTATCTACAAAGCCGCTTTCCAGCTTCTTCTGGAGCGCAGCCTGGTTCGCGGTCTCGATAGCCTTGTCGATGGCCTCGGAGACGGCGACCTTAAGTTCGTTCACGAGCTTGCCGTAAGCCGGACGTTCCTCGGCGCTGAGCGTGCCCATCTGCTTCATGAGGTCGGTGACGGCCCCCTTCTTGCCCAGGTACTTCACGCGGAGATTGTTGACGGCTTCTTGGTTCGTAAGGTCGGTCTGCGCAAGTTCTGCGTCAAACGCCTGCTTCACATTGTTAATAGCTTCACTCATAGTGGCCTCAAAGATAGAAAAATAATGGGAAAGGGGGAGGTCTCCCCCTCGCTTCTGCCCCATGTCATCCCCGCCCATTCGACATGCTCAGGGCAGGCTCCGGCGGGGATCTCCTTGTGGCATCCGCTACTCCCTCGCCTAGGGGGCCTGCCCCCTAAGACCCCCAAAAACTATTGCGGTCGAATTGTCGTTTTATCTTTGTCCAACACATCCTTTAGAATTTTATTGATTTTTTCGAGTAATTCTTTATCTTTTATGATAAGGTGATCTCTAGCTGAAAGTGGCTGAATAAATGTGCGTTCTCGACGAGGCGGTACTTCTAACTCCAAAGTCTTATATATATCTTGGATTAAAATCGCTACATCACTATAGTCAAATTTGTTTTCATCAAAGTCGCTTGAAAATGCGATGGTGAGGTATGCAAATCCTTCGTCTTTTATCATCTGCATCAGCGGCTTGTAGGTTCGAACTTTATTCAAGAAGGTTTCTCTATTATCATCAGGTTCTGCGATTCTATTCGGGTCCAAAATAATGAAAATATCGGTTGTATCAGATTTCGATACATGACGAGATATATGCAGTTCCTTAAGAACTTTATCGAATATGGATAAAGGGGCAACGACAATTTTATCGGCCCTGTGCTGTGTGAGCTTGTGCTTCAGATGGGGAGGCCATATCCCGCCTTCGCCGCGGCCAACGGCTGAATAGATTTCGCCGTTCTCATCGACAATCACGCTATCCAGCATGCCGTTCTTTTCGGAATAAAGCGCCCATACGATGTGTCCGGCATCATCTTCTTTTTCTTTGTGAAGCGAAATGTAGCGGCTCTCATACAAATCGGGTGCTGCTCTGTAATAAAAATCTTTAGTCCACCCTCCGAGTGCGTATATGGCCATATAGTTCTTTGTAACATACAAAGTAAGATTTAGCATTTGTTCCGCCCAACAGAGGGCAGAACATGCCAAGGCTAACGCCAATATTTTACTAGCACTTTTGAGCATTGTCGTTTTTCGCCTTCCCGGTAAAGTTCGTGCTCGTTATCTTGAGGACGGTCACGGCGGCGGCCTGCGCGGGCGTGAATTCGAACTTGTGCGGGGTCGCGTGCATAGGTTGCGCGGAACTTGAACCGTGCGCGGCTCCTGCGGCCTGCCGTTCCATCAGGAGTGAGAGCCCGCGGCATTTCTCGGCGCTATCCTCGACGATTTCGGCCTTGCCCTGCCCGACAACGCTCGCGTAAAAGCGCCCGCTCTTGCAATAAACATCTTCGTGAATCTCGATGCGGTTCTCGACGCACATGCTGAACGCCACATTCGGATTCTTGCGGATGCAGTCGAGTTTTTTGCCGACATGCGCGCAGTGGAAGTACAGTTCCAGGACGCCATCCTCCAGGCTATACCCGAACGACATCGGAATCACGTAGGGCATGCCCGCATCCGCATCGTCCACCATCGCAATGTGGCAGGTCGTGCACTGCTCGATAATTTTTGCGATATTCTCGTCGCCTGTAACTTCTCTATCCTTGCGTCTCATTTTTCTCCCGGTATGTGCATGATTACGGGCCGGTTCTTGCCGGCCTCTGTTTTATGTATCGTGAGCTTGCCGGTGCTGTCGTAACCGAATTGTTCGCCGACGCGTTCCCCGTTCACGTAGTTGAGGCTGTCTTTCAAGATTCCGTTCGGGTACCAGTTGCGCCATACGCCGTGCCGTTTGGATTCGCCTTCGACGGAAGGGTTTCCCCAAAAGCCTTCGCTAGCCATTCCGCCGCCCATGCTGTCGGGGTAGAAACTGCGGCTAACAAGGAGAATCGGTCCACTGTCTTTCCATTCTGGATTGTCGCTAAAATCCCAGTATTCCTCATAGAGCAACTTGTGATCCGGCTTTATGTAACGGACGTTGGCCTTGTATTTGCCGATGCTCTGCGTGAAGGCGTCTTTCTGGCTCAAGGTGCTGCTGTCCAAGGTGCCGTAGGGGTTTGCAAATTGAACAAATGAAGTTTCAGCGCAAAAATGTTTGGTGGATTCTTCGCATAGTCCGTAGACGATTCCGTCCCATCCGAAATGGGTATGGTTTTTGAACACCGTTTCCCTGAGTAGGTTTCCGTGCTCGTCAAACCATGAAACTCGGGATGGGGAGTAGCCGCAATCATCGGCATGGTACTCCACTTTCTTTATGATAGAACCATCCGCCCTATAGAGTGCTGTGGGGAACAAATCGGAACCGCATTCTAAATCGTCTATGAGGCCCTCTTCGCGGATTTTGGCGTTGTTACAGTTTTCGGCAGAAGAATCTGGGGTGCCATACGATTCATAGTATAGTTTGTACTTGCCTTGTTTTTTGCCCATGAAGCATTCATAGTCTTCAAGGATTTTGCAGTCTCGACTATAGTGTTTGAGGAATCCGGGTGTTGGTTGTAGTTTGTCAAAATCGGTTTCTTCTTCGTTGTGACAGTTGCTGTTTTCTTCGGCAAGCACGCCATTCTCATGCCATTTTTTCCATACGCCTGTAGGGTTCCCGTTGTCGTCGTAGTGTTCCTCAAAAGCCTTGTTCCCGTTGAAGTGCCAACCTTCCCAGTCGCCCACGGGGTGGTCGTCCTTGTAGTGTCGCACGGATTCTTTGCGGCGGGAGTTCAGCCGTTCTACGAAGTAGCTTGTCCACGTCCCTTCGCGCTTGCCGTTCTTGTATTCGCCGTCGAGCGCTACGTCGCCGAGTACGGTCCAGCGCTTGATGCTGCCATGCGGTACGCCGTTCTTGTACTGGATCTCGAATTCCTTGATGCCATTGTCGTACCACTCGTTGCGCTTGAGAATTTCGCCGTCGGGGTACACCCACACGGAGGTTTTCTTTGTACCGTTCACGTGTTTTTCGACAATCTGCTCTTCGGCATGCTCGATGGTGCAGCAGCAAAGCCCGCCACAGATGCCCAAAAGCGGTAAAAACGTCAAAAATGTCGAAAAAAACTTCCCGCGCATGCCCATCAAAGTAGAAAAAAGGTAATTTCTAGTCGTGGACGAAAATAAAAATAGGACCATCGCCGATACCTTTAACGCGAAGCTCAAGACTCCGTGGGTTTGGCTGATTATCTTGCTTACGCTCGGGCTTACGGCGCTGTTCTATATTTCCCAGAAGCCGGACATCATAGTTTATTCGCGCTATATCAAGTCGCTTTCCGACTACCAACTCATGGACATGGAACTCATGCGCTCCATGAATGCCGTCCGGTGCGGCTACACGAACGATACCATGAAGGTGCTTTCGCAGTCCATGTCGCTGCGTGAACTTGCAGTGTCGTTCTCGCGCGAGATGGATACCTTCTCGTCTCAGGGAGTTGCTGCGCCTCCTCCCTATTCGGTTCACGAATTTGAACGCCGCGTGCTTTCGAAGGTGGCCGGCGTGCGCCGTTACCTGCCTGTCCGTCGTGCGTGGTTCGATTCCTTCGACAAGATTTACGCCGAAGCGGTGTTCCTGCCGGGCAACGTCTCGTACCCGCTGCTTGCGGTGCTTGATTCTGCGCGCTACGGGTTCCCGGTAACGCTCCCGCAGGGCCTCGATATTCCCGATTCGCTAGCCCTTCGCATCAAGGGCCTCCTGGACGAGAACGTGGAACTCGCCCTTGCCTGGAACCGCCTCGACAACCACGAGACCGTGCTAGCGAGCGAAGACCTCATACAGTTTTTCCAGCAAGAAAGCCTGAACGAGATTACCTTGAAGGCGAAGATACCTTTGGTGTTCTATTTCCTTACTTTGGTCCTGCTGCTCTCGACATTCTTTTTTATATTCAGGTCCAAAAACTAGTTTGTTATGCCTTTCTTTTTTCAATCGCGTAAATACGTTTATCTGAACACGTCTTTGTTGTTCCTGCTGATTATTGCGTGGTGCGTCTCGAGTACGCATCTCGTGGTGCGCAGCTTTATAGCCGAGCCCCATCTTTTTTATGGCACGCTTAGCCATGCCTCTATCCCGAGCCTCTTTGGCGGTACGAACATCCCGTTCCTGGACAAGACGTATTTCCAGATAAACGGGGACAAGGATGCGACCTTCATTCTCTACAGTTCGCAGGAACTGAACGACGACCTTTCGGAATGGTTCAGTTTTGCAAGCCCCGATGCGGCCCAGATCCCGCTAGAAATATGGGCTGCGCGCGTTACCGACAAGGTGTACGTGGTGCAGTCGATATCTACGAAGGATGGCGGGCTGGAATGGGAAGAGATTGCGGACTATCAGATCGAGCACTTGCTGGTGGTCGCGGGGATAGTCCTTTTCAGCTTTATCGGGATGGTCGTTTTCCTTGTCTTGGGAATCAAGACGAAAAAGCGTCTCGTGCGTCGGGTATAGACCATGCGTAGGCTTGTCGCGCTGTTCGTAGCCTTGACTTGTTGCGTAAGCGCCTGGGCGGGCGGCAGGCCAGACTCGCTCACGGTTCAGTTCATCGATCAAGAGAGCAAAATGTTCGTCAAGAGCGCGACGGGCGTGTGGTGGCCGCCACAACCGAAATCTTCCAAGGCGAGTTTCCCGCATCATGCGGCAAAGTCCAGTGTCGTCGTGTGGTTCCATGGCGGCATGACAAGTGGTAACTGCGAGAAGGGCTATGTTGCGGGCGACGACTTCGCAAAGCTTTTCCCGAATGTAGTCGTGGTGAGCGCATCGGCGTGCAGGGACAGGCACTGGGCTACGGGAGCGATGTTGGCTGCTGTCGATGCCGCGCTGGATTCGGTCGGTGCACGTCGTGGCTCGCCGGTGGGCGAAGTCTCGCTGGTCGGCGTCTCGGACGGGGCGCTGGGCGTGCTCGTCTATTCCATGCAGGGCAAGCGCCGCGTGAAGGATCGTCTGCTCGCAAGTTCGTTCGGCAAGTTGCTGGGCGAGGCCCGCATGCTTGCCGGTGCAAACTCCAGGATGCGCGATGGCAGGTGGCGCTTTTTGCAGGGCGGCAACGACAGGCTTTTCCCGGCGGGGGAGGCCAGGCCCTGGATAGAGGAATTCTGCAGGGAGGTCAAGGCGGACTGCATGCTCCGGTTTGACCCCGCAGGCGAGCACGACTGGTCGTACTGGCGCGAAAAGCACCTCGACTGGATACGGGATGCCGTCCAAACCAAGAAATAACTGCCCTACCCCTTGACAAAACGGGCGAATTTTTCAAAATTTGGTGCACCACGCGGATGTGGTGGAACTGGTAGACACGCTAGATTCAGGTTCTAGTGCCTGCAAGGGCATGAAGGTTCAAGTCCTTTCATCCGCACTGAAAACCCGCCGGATTCGTCCGGCGGTTTTTCTATATATGTACCCGCATGGAAGACTTCCTGACCGAAATACCCGATATCGCTATCGAAGGCGAGCGTGTTACGCTCCGCCTGCTGCACGGCCCCGATGCGCCCGCGCTCTACCCTGTGATAGATGGTAGTCGCGAATTCCTTGCCCGCCATCTGCCGTGGCCCGCGGAATGTACCAGCGTCGAGGATGTCGAGTCCCGCATCGACACGTGGGAAATCCAGGCCGACATGGCGAACGGTGCCTGCTGGGGCATCTTCGAGAAGGGCGCGGACAGTTTAAAACCGACGGACAGTTTAAAGCCTGTACTGGCCGGCGTTATCATGCTCGGCTGGATCCAGGCGCAGCACCGCTCCGCGAGCGTCAGTTACTGGCTGGGTGAACCGTTTACGGGGCGCGGTCTAGCAACCGAGGCGCTTCGCCTGCTTGCCCGCCATGCGTTTACGGAACTCGGCCTCAACCGGCTCGATATTTCGGCCTCGGTCAATAACCCCGCAAGCATTGCGGTCGCCACCCGTGCGGGCTTCTTGCCAGAGGGCACCTGCCGCGAGTACGAGTTCATCAACGGGCATTTCGAGGACCACCTGCGGTTTTCTCGCCTGGCGAAAGACCGCTGAAAACGGTTCGGTAGCCACAAAAATTGCCGAAATTCGCCTAAAAAAGCCAAAATTTCTTAAATAATGGTTACGAAATTGGTTACTTGGGTAAACGCGAAAGTACATTTATTTTTGCATTTCTCAGATTGATACTGCTATCTTATAGGTATGGACAACGGAGAGAAAAAAATATTAACCGAACCGGATGTGCTGCAGTACACCAACTTCAGGGTGTACCTTCGCGACTACTACGAGTACAAGAAGCATACGCAGCCCTCCTTCAGTTTGCGGTTCTTTGCCGAGAAGGCGGGGCTTTCTAGCCACGCCCACTTGAAGCTTACTATCGACGGCAAGCGCAACATCACGAAGGGGACCGTGCTCAAGATCATCCAGGGTCTCGGTCTCGAAAAGCAGAGGGCCGCCTATTTTGAAAGCCTCGTGTTCTTCAACCAGGCTCAGAACGACACCGAAAAGCAGGTCTACTACGCGCAGTTGCTCAAGGCAAGCCCGCGTTCCAAGCTGCACAAGATGGACAAGGCCCAGTTCCGCATCTTCAGGGAATGGCACCATTCCGTGATTCTCGAGATGGTGGGCCTCAAGGGCTTCAAGCCCATTCCCGACCTGGTCAGCAAGCGCCTTCGCGGTCTGGTGACGCCGTCTCAGGTCACCGAATCCTTGGAACTTCTGCTGGAAACGGGCCTTCTGGTGAAAACCGCCAACGGATACCGCCAGCGTGACCCGCTCCTTACCACCGACGACGAGGTGCAGGACATGATGGTCAAGCTCTATCACCAGCAGATGCTGCGCATTTCGAGCAACATGCTGAGCTCCCTCCCGAGTGCGGAACGCGATGTATCTGCACTAACGTTCAGTATTAAGCGCGAAGATTTCCCCAATTTGAAGAAACATATCCAACTCATGCGCAAGGAACTACTAGATTTCTCTGCAAAGCCCGGCGAGGGTGATGATGTGGTGCAGGTGAATATACAGCTGTTCCCGCTGACTCGAGGAGTGTGATGCGGTTTAATGGGTTCTTAGCGTGCTCCGTGCTAGCGGTGTCTTTCTTTATCGGATGTTCTTCCGGTGGAGGTTCGGAACCTCTTTCTGGAATTGAGATAGGAAACCCCGCGCTCGCGCTGACAGCTGACTTCTCGGTAGACTATGCCGAGGTTGTTCCTGGTTCGCTCCGCAAGCAGGCCAAGGACGAAGAACCGGTGTTGCTTGATTCATTTGCAATGGAACTGGTCGAAGTCCGCTCGTATTCAAGTTACTATGTGGCCGTCTCCAACGATATCAAGGAGAAGGGCCGCCCGGTCTGGCCTAGCGAAGACGTTCCCGAGTCCCAGCTGCCGATTTCGTTCACGGAAGGTACCTCGGTCGACGAGCCGTTCAAGTCCATCAACCTCGACGACGATGGATACCTGAAGGAAATTGGCGTGTCGTTCCAGCCCGAGGGGCCGAACTCGGTTATCCGTGGCCGCGTGCTGCTCGATGGTGAGTACGTCCCGTTTGAATACGACCTCAACGGGTTCCAGCGGGTCGGTATGCGCTACCACCTCTCGCAGATTGACTTGTCATCCGACAGTGTTGCTAATTTGTCTGTAGCGTTCCACGTGCGTTGCTTTACCGAAGGGGTAGACTTCTCCAAGGCGGAAGTCTCCGATGACGGAATCATCCACCTGGACAATGCGAATAATATTACACTGTGGCAGGCCTTGAACAAGAACTTCGTTCCGAGTTTCCGCCCGCTGCGTTACAGCTATACGGATGCCCAGGGCATGGCTGTTGAAGACTTCGTGAAGGATATTTGGGATGGCGTGATTGGCGCGATGAGCGATAACACCATTCGGAATGGAGACTTCTCTAACGGCCTGGACTATTGGATATTCTTCACGCAGTTGCGCGGTGTCGCTACGGCTACGGTCCTTAACGAAAAGGGCGGCCACGTTCTCAAGATTGATGTGACTAACGGTGGCAGCAATTCGTATAGTGTACAGCTGATTCAAGAAGACGTGGCCCTTGTCGCCGGCAAAAAGTACAAGTGCGTGTTTACCATCTGGTCGAATGTCGAAGGTCAGATTACCGCCCGTATTGGCACGTACGATGACTACGAGACGGTGGGCTTCATGGAACACCCGATTGTGAAGACTTCGGGCCACTCGTTCGAGAAGGAATTTACCCCGAGCGAGAGCACGCCGTTTGCAAGGTTCGAACTGAACCTCGGCAAAAAGGAACGTACGTTCTACATCAAGGACATTAAAATCTACCGCTTAGAGTAGAAATTAGGAATAAAATGAAACTACCCGAAGGCGACGCGATTGCGACCGCCTTCTTTCGCTATATAGAGCAGCCTGTCGGATTCGGCAATCATCTCTTCGATCTTCGGAATTTCTTCGCCCTGCTTGGTGCAAAGCCCGAGCGAAATCGTCACCGGGATAATGGTATCCTTCCACGAGAAGCGGTGCTTCTCGATGGCGGCGCGCAGGCGTTCTGCGCTCTTGCGGGCGTCTTCGGGCCCGATGCCCGCGAGCAGCAATAAAAATTCTTCGCCGCCGTAGCGGGCGAGCAGGTCGCATTCGCGCTTTTCTTCGTTCAGTATGCGGGCGATTTCCTTTAGCACCATGTCGCCGCACTGGTGTCCCCAGGTGTCGTTCACGTGCTTAAAGTGGTCTGCGTCCACCATGATGGTGTGGACAAAGTAGTTGTTCCGGCGGGCGAGAGCGAGCTCACCGAGGCTCCTGTCAAAAAAGTTCCTGCGGTTGCTAATCTTGGTGAGCGGGTCGATGGTCGCCGCCTCGTACAGCGCGCGGTCAAAAGCCTCTTCGCTCTTGTCCTTGAATTCGACCTTCATCACCATCTTGCCGAGTTGCAGGCGGTTGTCCGAGTCGAGCACGGTACGGGTGACGGGCTGCCCGTCTACGAACGTGCCGTTGGTGCTCCCCAGGTCTTCTACCGTCACGTTGATGCCGTCGAATGTCAGGGTGCAGTGCTTTCGGCTCACGAGTTCATCGTCGAGCCTGATGTCGGCATCCTGACCGCGGCCGAGGGTAACCGTCCCCTTTTCGAGGGCGATCTGCTTGAACTGCGTTTGCGGGTACAGGATAATCAGGTGCGGCCTCAGTTCGATCTTTTCGAACTTGATGGTCTTGCCCGGGGTGACGATGGTCTGGTCGAGGTCCTGCATAGTGGCTCCGTTGTTGTTTTAAAATGTAGTAAAAGACCTCCTCTTGTGATGACTTCCGGCCCGTTTTTACAGGCTTGTAAATTTTGAGTAACAAAGCGGATGCCGTTTTTTGTGATTTTTCACACGGGAACTAGTTAATTCACTTTTTGTTTACAAAAAAAACCGGGATTTAGGCAAAAAAAAAGAAAAATTATTGGCTTTTTGGCAAATAAAAGAATAAATTTGAGGACGGTGTGGCATATAAAAAAGCCGGTCTTTTTGGTATGCTTAGTTGGAAGGAAAACCATTGATGGAAACAAAAACGATGAAAAACACAAAGAACAGCTTGTGGAAGTGGGTGTTGAGCGCCTCTCTCCTGTTGATGGCTGCCCAGAGTGCGTGGTCTGCATGTACGGGTACATTGCACTTCAAGAAGCCCGATGACTGGCCGACTGCATTTTTCGTGGCCATGAACAACATCCCTGATCAAGCTGGCAGTAAGGGTGGAATTGCGGCTACAAGATATAATGCCGCAACGGGTTTTTATGACTATGACTTGTCCTTGGCAGGTCCTGAAGCTCAGGAAACAATGTTCGCCCTGCAGACCCTTGCGGAAACATCGGCAGCGAAGCCGATGCATTACATTCTCTCTAGCGTGTGGGATGGTTCTGCCGCCTACGACCCGAACGTAGCGAAGAATGGCCGTGACATCGCCTGCCCGTCGGTGAAGGGCGCTACGGATGTCTGGGTGATGGAACACCCCAAGAAACCGGGTACGACGCTTGTCCAATACACCAAGCCCAATATCAAGTATTTCTACGTGCTCGTTCCCGATAACGCGGAATGGAAGGGCACCGTGCCGATGTATTCTCCGGATGGTACCTATGCCAGCCGTAAGGAAATGAGGGCCGACCCCAATATGTGTGGTTGGTACTATGTCGTGTGGCTCGACGAAACCCTGCCGGACAACTTGATCATCCTTACGGATGGTGACGAGGAACTGGACGAGGCTATCGGCCTTGATGGTGCCGATGCGGATGCGCTGACGCCGTTCCCGATGCAGACGTTCTTCGATGCCTTCCCGGATGCCGACAAGATTTATTTTGTTGCCGATTTCGACGAACTTGACGATCCTTCCACCAAGGGTATCTTTACGACGGACCCGGGCATTGAAGGAACCTGCTCCTACAAGCTGGCCGCAATCCTTTATGATACCGATGCCTCCATGCATGGAGCCTTTACCTGTGACGCTTACCCCAATGTGGCTTCCAATAAGTGCTATTCTGCAACTGCCAAGTATAATTACCCCGGCAATGGACAAGACAACACTGTGCCCTGCATTGGCGTAACCACGGGAATCGTCAATTCCATCCTGGATACGGCTACCAGAAAGCCTGTCTACAATGCGGCTAGCGGATGCTTTGTCAGCCAGGAAGCTTTCGATGTCATGTTCAAGGAAACTCCGGGTATTAACTCCCAGCACTGTCGCGACGTGGTGTTCAAGCTCGCGAAGGACGGCCTGTGGGAATACGATAGCTATAACGAACCGACCGGAGCCTTTACTATCCTGAACGACCTTGCGGACTCTGTAAGACTCGGTACCTGCGCAGGTGATTGTAAGACAGCCGCTACGCTGCGTGAAGGCCTCGGTAACGTGAGGTATGGTATCGGTGAACAAGGGCAAACACCTACTCAAAATGGAATTTCACAGAAGGCTCAGACGCTCTTTCCTGGTGTTTCTGACTGGTCAGCCATTGAACCGACAACCGGCTTGCCATACATCGACCTCTATCCGGTCTCTGATAAAGAATTTGGCGATGGTAAGCATCCTAACGTTTACGACAACTCTACCTGGGATGCCCGTATCAAGGGCGATAACAACCAGATGTTCTGCTTTGAGTCCCACGCCAAGTTCACCTACCGCAACGGCATGCAGTTCTCGTTCCGTGGCGACGATGACATTTGGGTGTTTATCGACTACAAACTGGCCGTGGACCTCGGTGGTACCCACCTTGCCGCTCCGGGCTATGTCAAGCTCGATACCCTTAACGGCCTGCATGGCAAACTGGTGCCGGGCCAGGATTACAACATCGATATCTTCTTCTGTGACCGCCGTACCGACATGAGTAACGTGCGTATCAAGACGAACATGTACATCAAGCAGGCTACCGGTATCCAGCTCGAAACGACCCCTGTGTCTAGCGGTTTGCAGTTGGGCATTTGCGTGCTCAAGACTGGCGCCGGTGACTGTGCCTCCGTCGCTCTCGGTACCGCTGGCGGTGGCCAGGAAACGACCCAGGAATGTGGCGATGCTATCTCGACGAACGTCAATTACTCTATCGTGACCAAGAAGGGTGGCTTGAACCCGACGGGCTGCAGCGACTGTGCCGCACTCCCGCTCGGAGGCATTGTCCATGGTGGTATCAACCTCACCAACCCGAAGGTCCCGATTATCGATGTGGACAAGATTACCGGACTTGCTCCGGGTACCTACTATCTGAAGATTACGGTTGACGGCAAGACGGAACCGTTCAAGTTCAAGGTTAAGGGTAACCTCGGCCTTGTCACCAAGGATGTCACGTTTGACAACGTTGACGGTGAAATCGGCCTCAAGTATGATTCTGGTACGCAGTGGAAGTTTGTCGGCGAGTCCCTTGCCGGTAAGCGCATCCCGATTTACATCTCCGCTCCGGATGAATACGGTGGAGTGGATATCATTTCCGCCAAGGGCCAGGCCTACGAACTCAAGCTGTCGGCGGGTGCAACCCTCTACAAGACGCAGGACGGCACCGAGCCTCTCACGATCCCGTACACCGGCAGGGTGAACGACGACGGTATCGATACCTTCTGGGTCGATGTCCCGCTGGCCGGCCTCACGGCCTCCCCGACAGAGATTACCGCCACGGTTGGCCCGACCAGCGCTACGCTCAAGTTCTATGCCCCGCGCCTCGTGTTTGCTAACCCGGATTCTACCGATGCTGCAGGCAATGTGATTACCTGGTCGCCGATTAATCCTCCTGCCGACCCGAATGTCGACGAAAACGGCGAAGAATACTTCCACTGGGTGAGCGCTGATGTCGACTTCTACCTGCTGGTCGTAGACCCGTCTACAAACGAGATCTGTAAGGAATGCTACTACGCTCTTGACTTCGTTGGCAATTCTACTTCTACGGGTATCGTCGGTTCCGGACAGTACACATATGCTGACGGCACTACAAAGGACGGTAACCCGGTTATCGGATTCAACGAGGGCGTGTACCTTATCCGTATCCGTTCGAACCAGGAATACGCGACCGAGGCGGCGAGCATGGTCATCGGTTCTCCGGACTGCCCGCTCATCAGTTCGCCCTATACCAACATGCACTTCTACAAGCCGCCTGCACCGATGCCGCTCATTGTCGACATGTTCGACGTGAAGGGCGAGCCGCTTGGCGAAATGAACATTCCGACCGACTTCCATATTGAATCTGCTGAGTACCTGGATGGTAAGGCCGACTCCATGGCTATTATCTATGACCGTGCGTTCCATCCGGACTCTATCCCGACTTACATCTGCTTGAAGTTCGAAGACGACAGGAGCAGGCAGAAGAAGATCAATCCGTACGAAATGGGCATTTCCAACAACAAGAAGGATACGGAAATGTGGTGCTCCACGCAGTTCGATTCTACTGCTATCCGCGTCGCATACACCAAGAGCCCGGATAATGGCCGTACACTTGCGTTCGCCATCGATTCCACCTTCACGGCCGACGTGAAGACCTTGGTGAACCCCGAAGACAAGATTGCCTCGTTCACGGTTTACAAGTGGAAGGGCAAGGAAGCCAAGACCTTCTTCGAGAAGGGCCTTACCGACCGCATGGCTCCGATTATCATCTCGGCCCGTGCAACGAACGAAGGCGATGGCGGCATGTTTGACCAGGTGAAGATCGAAGTTTCTGAACCGGTCGTGGTTACCGATGCGTCTAAGGGTAAGGAGGCATTCTCCTACTACCTGAACTCCGCAATCGATATCGCTGACCCGCTGCAGCGCTACATCCACGTGAAGTCTCAGGCTAGCCCGCAGGACCGTAGTGCTACGCTGACCCTGCGTTACAACAACTCTGACCCGAACAGCCCGACTCCGCACGTGGGCGACTACATCCGCTTCCGTGCCGACACGTTCATGTGGACCGATACCCTGAACGGTGCTGCTGCCGGTGCCGATACGCTGCGTCAGCCTACGGATGCCGACTGGCACTGGAACTCTCCGACGAACTACAATTCGACGGACCGCCTGCCGTCTCCGTGGGTACAAGTCGTGGGTGACGCCAAGATTGCCGTTACGACAATCAGCTACAACTACGCCGACCCGAGTTCTGTGAACGATACCACTCCTGTGGGCAATGTTATCCCGATCAAGACGAGCGACAACATCGACTTCGTCAAGGAAAACTACCCGGGTACGCTTGGCCACTTCGTGCAGTCCGACATGGGCTCCATCATTGGGTCCAAGGAAGAATATGCCACGGTCAACAAGGGTGATGTCAAGTTCTACTACTCTGTCGATTACTACACGAACCTCGGTGCGTTTGTTGCCCACCAGGGCGGCTCGATCGCCTGTACCGATTCGTTCTTCTCCTCTGACCCGTCGCAGAACCTGCCGGGTGACTGCGTCAAGAACCCGCGTAACTTCTACATCTCCTGGAACATGGTTTCCGAGAACCACCGTCTGGTGGGTACCGGTGCCTACATCACCAAGTTCACGTCTTACGTGAAGCTTGGCGACAAGGGCAAGAGAGCCAAGAAGGAACTGACCGAAGTCTGGGGCGTGAAGCGCGGCAAGGGTAAGGTGAAGTAACACTTGTCCAGACCCACATAGTTTTGTAACCCCGCCCCTGGGCGGGGTTCTTTTTTTCTACATTTAGCGCATGCGAAATTTTGCTATTTGCTTCTGGGCCTGCGCACTCCTCGCGTCTATCGCGTGGGCGGGCGACCCGACCGACATCGATTCCCTTTTCCGTGGTAAGGAATACAAGCCCGAACTGAGTCCGTCGCTCCGCGACACGACGAACGTCTCGGCCACCTCGATCCCGTCGAAGGCTAAGGACGGCAAGGAATCCAAGGGTAACGGCTATTACGTGCTGCAGTTCGAAGCCGTGGGCGATTTCGATGCGGCAGAACGTCGCAGGGCTCAGATTGCGGCCTCTACCGGCTACAATATCCAGGTGGTGTTCGAGGCTCCGTTCTACAAGCTCCGTGGCGGTGGCTGGACCAGCAAGAAGGCCGCCGACGACAAGGCCCGCGAACTCTCTGTCTATAATATTAATGCGCTCGTAGTCAAGCTGCGCTAATACATTACGCTTCTATGAACAATAAACGCCTCGTATTGACGAGGCGTTTTAATTTTTCTTATTCAAGCCCGAGCAACTGCTTGATGGCGAATTCATCCATCGATGCAGGTAACAGCGCGCGTTCCTCGGGCGACACGTAGGCGAATTTGCGCTCGCTGGCGGGCCGTGCGCTCCTGTCCCTGAGTACGACTGGCGTGTCCTTCGTGGAGTAGAAGAACTTTCCGGTCTTGATGAACTTGTGCCTCTGGCACCCTTGCTTGATGGCCTCGTTCAGCGCCTTGAGGATCATCGGGCCTGCGCGGTCCACGTGGTGCAAATGCAACAGGCGCGAAAGCAGAAGCTCTTCGTGGATGGGGGCTTCGTGGTCTACGTAGAACTTCATCTGCACGATAAGCGCGATGGCGTCGAGTTCCGCGATGGGTTTGTCGTGTGCGGTACCCTCGATTTTCGGGTGTATCGCCTGGTACGGTACCGTCGCGATTTCCGGAGTGCTCTGCGCGGATTCTTCGCTGGAATTTTCTTCGTCGGAGGGAGGCGGCGCCACGCTCTGCTCGATAGCGATCGTCGTGACGATGTGGCTTGCCTCGTCGTTGTACGACACGTACCAGAACGGAGTCCAGATGGTGATGACCTTCCAGCCCAGCTGGCGTAGCATCACGGGGCGCACGTATTCGCGGTCTTCTACGGATTCACGGAAGCGCTCGGTGGTGCAGTCGTCCTCGATGACGGCGAGAATGCGGTTGCTGTTGTTCGCGTCGATGACGATAGGCCCGACCGGGATGCCGCTGCCGGCGAAACTCGGTTCGACCTTGACGTTTTCGTTTGCGAGCAGGTCCATGACCTGCGGGCGCAAGACGGAATCGGCGATATGCGAGTCGTTCGATGCCGGGACGCTCTTTTTCGCAAGGTAGACAATCCAGTCGCGGAGCAGTCCGGGCTTGGCATTCGCCTGAATGTCGATATCGTGCTTGGTGGAGAACACCTGCATCTCGTGACGGGCGAGCGTGGTGCAGACGGCAAGCTTGCGTTCGGCAGAATTCTTGTCGATGCCTTCGGGTTCGGCAAGTACGTAGATGACGTCGCGGAACTTGTCCGTGGCCCTGTCGGGTGTCTTCACGTAGAAACTGATGGCCGGGCTTGTCTGCGCGAAGAACATGTCGGCAGCGGAACCCTTGGTGACGAGCGCCTTGATGGCGGCCTCGATCTCGTGGCAACGCGCTTCGCTGAAGGCGATAATCCCGAGGGTCTGCCCGGGGTGCTTTTCGGCGTGCTGTACCGCGGCCTTCGCGATGTCCTTTACCTTGTCTGCAATAATCTTCAGGGAATCGCGCCGCGGGGTCTTTTTCATCGGGAGCGGGAACTGCTTGATGCCGCCGTTGTAGATGCGGTCGTTCGCAAACTGGAACAGCGTGGGGTCGGAATAGAAATCCGAGAACCAGAGTTCGCGCGTGGGGATGCCCCTGCGTAGTGCCGCCGTCATGATGTTCTCGAGGAAGAACGTCGTGTGCGGGGGAGTCACGTCGAGGAAGGCGTCGAATGCCTGCTCCTCGAGGGTCGGCACGTGCGGGTTGCCGATAAGGATAGTCTTCTTGCCCTGCAGTACGAGCGGCATGGCCTCGGCGACCGAGATGCAGTCCGCGTCGAGGAGGATTACGGTATCGTACTGGTAGTCCTTGCTCTGGGTGAACGCCTCGTCGATGTTCAGTACCGTGAGTTTGCCGGTATCGGCGATGGCGTGCACTTCGCGGAAGTTCGCGTTGCAAAGTTGGTCGAGCAACGTGCGGTACTGCTTACTCTGCTGCGTGTGCGCCTTGGGGGCGCATGCGAAAATCTCGGGGAAGTTCTTGTTGATGAGCTGCACCTGGGTGCCCGCCCAGGCGTGCGTGCAGGCCTGGACAATTTCGTCGCTGATGGCGCCCGGGTTCTGCAGGTATTGCCGCAGGCTCTTGCAGCCGTATTCCTCAACCTGGTTGAAGAGTGCCGTGAGCTGCAGGTGCGATTCGAGACTGCCCCAGCTTGTTTTCCACTGGCTAATCTTTGCAAGGCATTTGTCAAAGCTCAGGCTTTCGAGCGGGGTGTCGAGCCCGAGTTCCTTGGTGAGGATTCGGGTTGTCGAGAGCAGGTCCTGGATGCTCTGGTCAAAGTCGGCAAACTGCGGGAACAACTGCTTGAACTGGTGCCAGTGCTCGAGCAGGGAGAGCATCAGTTCCAAATGCGGATCGTCCTTGAACTTCTCGCGGAAGTTGTACAGGTAGGTAATCTTCGCGTTCAGGGTTACCCAGTTGGATTTCTCGTAGAGCCAGTCCTTGCCGAGCAGGTGGTTGCCGAGAACCGCGGTATCCTTGTAGGCGCGCTTGTTTTCTTGCAACTCGATGAGCGTGTCGATAAGGTCGAGCAGGTGTGCATCCGATGTGACGTCTTTCGGGTGCTTGAGCACCTTGAGCAGGCGCTTGCGCGAATTGCGGTAGCGGTCGGAAAGGCCCTTGAGGGTCGCCTTCAGGCTGTCCTCGAATTCGTCACGGAACGAGAGGATATTCTCGTCGACGGCGTTGTCGGTGTAGATGTCGGATGTCTGCCTGTGGTAGCGGACCCAGCTGTCGCCGGCTTCGGGGAGCGCACGCAGCGTGTCCTGGTAGGCGCTCCAGCTGGAGGACTTCAAATCCCAGTTCTCGAATTCCGGAGTGTTCGCGTCGAAGTTCTTGCGGATGAGCGCGATGACCTCGGCGAGTAGCGGCAGGTATATGCCTGTCGGGAAGAAACTCTCCTTTTCGAAGAGCTCTACCAGCGGGCCGAGCGTCTTGGCCTTTTCTTCGGCTTCGCCGAATGCCTTGAGGATCTCGTCGCGCTTTTCTGGCGGTAGGTCGTTTGCGGTGACGTTCTCGAATGTCCTGCGTGCAGTAAGCCCGTTCTGCTTGAAGTAGATGTCTACAATCTGCTGTAGCGTATTGCGCAGGGCGTTGAACTGCTTGTAGTTGAGCGTGTTCGATTCCTGGAAAATCGAATCCATGTACTTGCCGCGGATTTTCGGGGTCTGCGTGAACTCGGCAAGGATATTGGTGAGGCTCGTCTTCGAGGGCTCGACCTCGCGGTTCACGGCCCTGTAGTAAGAGGCAAAATAGTTCCTGGCCGCATTCACCTGGTCGACAAGCGTATGGCGTTCGGGGCCGGCGTACGACCTGAACGGCGGTTTCCATGTCTGGTTGAATGTCTGCTGCGTGACGGCACGGCGCGTGATGACGAGCGTGTCCTTGCCCTTGGAGAGGGATTCCGCGACAATGTTTGCGGCAACACGCATCTTCTGCGTACCCGGGAGCGACTGGATGGCGTAACCGAGCGTGTTCTCCTGGAGCGCGTCGATGGTGACCTTCGTCGTGTGCGAGTCCGTGGTGTAGAGGAAATGGTGCTCGGTCGGGTTGAACAGCTGGTCGAAATCGGCGTCGTCAAAGACGGATTCCTTGACCTGGAAACCGTCTTCGCCTAGGAGCGAACTCACGAAGGAGTTGCTGTCGATACGCTTGTCGCCGTAGAAATCCTCCATGTTCTTCTTGAGGCGGAGCCTGCTGGAATTGAGGAAGGCGAGGCAGATGCCGTGGCGAGTGAACTTCCAGTTGCGCTCGGAGGCGACGGCCTTTTCAAAAAGTGAAAAGTAAAGCTGGATGTTGAATTGCCCGTTGACGGTGGCGTCTTCGGCCTTCGGGAGCGACATGTCGGCGAGCCTTTCGCGGAGCACGATGTTCTCCAAGGGCGGCATCTTCGAAAGCGATAGCGACTTGAAGTCGGGACTCACGTCGACGGGCACGAGCAGGGTCGGGGCGAGCGCATTGCCGTCCCATTTGAGGAACCCGAGGAGCAGGTACAGGTCGGACTTGCCGAAGTCCTGGGCCTTGTCCTTGAAAACGCGGGTAAAGAGTTCGGTACGTTCCTTTTTCTGCTGGGCGGTAAAGCCCTGCGATTCGGGGAGGAAGGAATCGAGCGGGAGTGTCGAACCGGATTGCAACCACCTGTCATAGAAGGCGTCGCCTGCCTCGAGCAGGAGCGGCGTCTGGAACTCGTACTTTGTCGAAAAATGGAGCAAGCGGTCCTTGTTGTCATAAAGGGCTGCTTCTTGACATATCTTCAAAACGACGGACGATGGTGTAACGTGCGACATGCTATGAATATAAGATTTTTTCGTGTTTTAGAGTGTTTACAGAATCTGATATATCAAATAAATAGCATCGGCAAGCCCGATAGGCGCGGGCGAGGCGGCAAGGCCCGCCTTGAAACATACCCGCCCGAGTAGCGTTTCCCTGCTTAGGCCCGCTTCGCGGTCCTGCCGCAGGCTGTGGGCGAGCTCGCGCTTGGAAAGCTTCTTGCCGGCCGTGTCTACGATAAGGGGGTGGTGCAGGTATGCAGGCGGCGTCTCGCGCCCGAGCATGCGCATCAGCGCAATCTGGCGGGCGGTAGAACTCAGGATGTCCTCGCCGCGCACGACATGCGTGATGCTTTCGTCTATATCGTCGACGCATACGGCGAACTGGTAGGTCCATTGCCCGTCGCGGTCGCGTATGGGGAAGTCTCCGCACTGCTTTTTCGGGTTCTCGTCGAAGTCGCCGAGCCGCAGGTCGTGCCAGTGGATGGTCTCGTCGGGAACGATGACCCGCAGGTTATGCGGTGCGTCGGCTGCGTGGGCTTCTGCGGCATGCAGGCACTTCCCGCTATAAACGATTTCGCCGGTCGCGCTCTTGGGGTTTTCTGCCTCGAGCTGCTTGCGGCTGCAGTAGCAGGGGTAAACGAGGCCTTCGCGCTTGAGTTTTTCGAGGGCTGCCTCGTAGACGGGCTTTCTGTTACTTTGTATGCTGTCGCTGTCGTATTCGAACCCGAACCATTCCAGGTCCTCGTAGATGCTCCTGATGTATTCGGGGCGTGCGCGGCTCTGGTCGTGGTCTTCGATGCGTAAGTGGATTGAAAGGTTCCATTTTTTCGCGGCAGCCCACACGTATAGAGCCGAAAGCAGGTGGCCTTCGTGCAGGTAGCCCGTGGGGCTTGGCGCAAATCGGATTTTTCCAGGCATGCGCGGAATATTAGAATTTTTGCCCTACGGCTAGGGAAAATATTTATAACAGAATCGTTTTTGATTGTTTTTATATATATTCTTGGTGGTTAGGATGGTAAACCCGTAAACAGGATTCTTATATGCAGTTTAGCTTTTTGCGCTCTCTATGCCTTGCCGTATTTGCCGTAGCGGCTTGCGTGGCGCCATCCCTAGCAGAAGACATTATCGCTACGACCTCCAACGGTTCTACCGTAATCTTGCACGACAATGGCCGCTGGGAATACTACCAGAACAATGCGAAAATCAGGGACGTGCGTGAATCCGCCGTGCCGAAGGATGCGCGCTTCGAGGTTTCCGTGATGTACGAGGGCGCCGACAAGGTGAAGAAGAACGTGCGCATGGCGCTCGAGGCGGACTTCGCTACCGAAGAAGAAATCCGGGATAGCCTGCGCAAGGTCCCGAAGGGCGGCTACATCTATTTCCAGGTCCCGACCAAGCAGATCAAGCCGGGCTTGGTACGTGAACTGACCTACTCCATCTACGATACGGGAAAGAATCCGATATTCACGAAGACGGTGCGCGATACCGAAGCGAAGGCCAGCGAAGATGCCGGAGTCTCGAACCTGCTGGTCGTGCCCCTTTATGGGCGCCCCAAGGCCAAGGTGATGAAGGCCCGCGTCGAGGACCGCAAGAATCATGCAACGCTCGATATCGATGTCCCGGTCAGGTAATGGAAAACCTGAGTGAACTAAAATTCGCCGTCGTGGACGTAGAGACGTCCGGCGGAGCGGGTGACGAGAACCGCATTACCGAAATAGGGATAGCCCTGCTCGATGGAGTCGAGCAGGTGGGCGAGTTCCATAGTCTCGTGGATCCGGGTGTGCCGATTACGCCGTTCGTGCAGAACCTTACGGGCATTACCGACGAGATGGTTCGCGGAGCCCCGCAGTTCCAGGCACTTGCAGAAGAGATTGCCGAACTTCTGGACGGGCGCATTTTCGTGGCGCACAACGTGATGTTCGATAGTAAGATCATGCGGACAGAGATGAAGCGCTGCTGCATTGCGTTCGACCCGCCGCGCCTCTGCACGGTGAAGCTGTCGCGCAAGGTTTTCCCCGGGCATGTGAGCTACAGTCTGCACAACTTGACCGAGGCCCTCGGGCTGCCGGACTTTAACCACCACAGGGCGATGGCCGACACGCTTGCCTGTGCCGAGATTCTGAAACTTGCCTACAACAAGGTCGGCCCGGAAAAGATCCTGAAAGAGGTGAAGAACCTCTCGAAGCCCAAGAAGGCGCGGATCATAGTCTCTAATTCCTGATAATCCCTGCCCGGAACTTCATCTTTAGAATTCGGGCGACGGATTTTTCGATACGGATAAGGTAATCCTTATTTTGCTGGGCGAGTTCGACCAGCGTGTTTTTCATGTCGACCGCCTTCACGGGGTAGGTCGTCATGAACATGTCGTTGCCGGCATCGAGCGCGGCCATCACGACCTTCCTGAATTCGGATGCGGGGTAGGGGTCCTCGAGGGTGTCGGTGCCGCTTATCCATGAACGCAGATTCGTTCCCCACAGGTCGTCGGTAAGTACCACGATATCGTCGTCGATGTCGTGGGCCATCTTCACGATTTTCGGTTCAAAGACTGCGGGCGCGTTTGAGATTTTCCTGTAGCGAACGCTGCTCATCATGATGATGGGGACATCCGTGGCGAGCGCCTTGAAGAACTCGACGTTGTTGCGGATGGTCTCTTCGGTCGCCTCGCTTTCGGCCATTTGCAGATCGCTGTTCGTCTCGCTGTCGTAGCCGGGGAAATGCTTCGAGGCGCTCGTTATGCCGTTTGCCTTCATTCCCTTTACGAATGCGCGAACCTTGTCTGCATTCCCGATGCCGCCCCAGGAACGGCCCCAGTGCTCCATGAAGGTCTCCTTGCCGTTGATGTCGGAGGGCGGGTCGATTGCGGGGGCGAGGTTCAGGTTTATGCGGATTTCCTTGAGCGTGTTACCGATTTCGCCTGCGATGCGCTCGATAGCCTCGGGATCCAGCTCGCGTAATTCCTTTGCACTCGGGGTCTTTTCCCACTTGCGGTCGATTTTGCCGATGCGGCTCACGCTGCCGCCTTCCTGGTCGATGGTGACGAGGAGCGGAACCTTCGCCTTTGTGGTGATGCTGGTGAGGGTGCGCCCGAACTGCCTGACGTTTGAGAGGTGCGGGTTCATCACGAGCACT
Source organism: Fibrobacter sp. UWR2 (assembly GCF_002210285.1). Classification (NCBI taxonomy): domain Bacteria; kingdom Pseudomonadati; phylum Fibrobacterota; class Fibrobacteria; order Fibrobacterales; family Fibrobacteraceae; genus Fibrobacter; species Fibrobacter sp. UWR2. Next base: position 183,999 of record NZ_MWQE01000003.1, read on the forward strand.
CCGCCGAAGTGGTTCTCGGTGACGAACTTCGGGGTCGTCATGTACACCATAATCATCTGCCCGACTTTTTCTTCGAGAGTGAGCGAGTTCCAGAGGCCGAAAAGTTCGGCCGGAAGGTTGTACGGATTGTTCGTTGCCGAAACCTGCGCCACTGCCATGGAACAAGCTATCGCGATGGCCAGTATTGCAGAACGGACGGAGTGCAATTATGCTTCCTTTTTCTTGAAGAACCGGCGCGGCTTGAACTCGCGCGGCGGGAAGTCAAACTTGAGTTTGCCCTTCTCGAGCGTGAGGTAGGCGTCGAAGAGCCTGCGCGTCTTGTTGCTGCGGAAGCCCTTGATGAGAGCGGTCTTTTCGCCGGCGAGGAGCTTCTTGATTTCTTCGAGCGGGATTTCCTTGCCGAGGAGCACCTTGGGCAGGTTCAGGCCCGAGGGCTTCTTGTCGATGTAGCTCTGGCTCACGTAGCCGGTGAGCGTCTCGAACATGTCGGTGTTGTCGATGGGGGACTTGCCCACCTTCTCGCCGATCTCGATTTCTTCGGGTTTCTCGTCGAAAACGAACTCGATCTTGTTCTGGTCGTTGATAGTGAGCACCGCGGTGAATTCTGCGCCGCGCTTGCTGCGGAAGCCGGTCAGCGGGCCAATCTTACGCTTGGTGAGGAGTTCCACGATTTCTTCATCGGTCAGGTGCTTGCCGCCGATCATCTTGCGGATGACGATGCCGTCTTCGGTGGTGTAGCGGCTTACGGTCTCGAACACCTTCTTGCCGTTCACCGGGCTGAACTTTGCCTCGCCGGTGGTGTTCTCTTCCTTGAACCCCTTGATGTTCTTCACCATGTTCTTCGTCATGTCGACGATTCCCTTCATGAAGTTCTCGCGGGATTCTTTGCCCTTGCTGATGAGGTCCATCTTGTATTCCCACTCGCCGGTGAGTTCCGGGCTCGTGAGGGCCTCGCAGTTCATGGCCGAGAGCACCTTGATGAGGTCGAAAGCCTTCGCCGTCGGGATCATTTCCTTGCCGTCACGGACGACGTACTTGTCGCTTACGAGTTTTTCGATGATGGCGGCGCGCGTTGCCGGCGTACCAAGCCCGCGCTCCTTCATGGCGTCGCGCAGCTCGTCGTCCTCGACGAGCTTGCCTGCGCTCTCCATCATGGAAAGGAGTGTGCTTTCGGTGTAGTGCGCAGGCGGCTTGGTAAAGTCTTCTTCGGCGCGTATGTCGAGCGTCTTGGCGGCGTTACCCTTCAGTTTCGGGATGTTCGATTCCTCGTCGCTATCCTTGCCGTAAACTGCCTTGAATCCCGGGTCCACGAGGATCTTGCCTTCGGTAATGAACGTCTCGCCTTCGACGGTCGTGATGCGGGTGGTGTTCAGGTACTGTGCCGGCGGGAAGAATACCGCGATAAAGCGCTGGCAGATCATCGTGTAGATTTTCTCTTCGGCTTCGGAGAGTCCCTTCGGGGTGACACCCGTGGGGATAATGGCGAAGTGGTCCGAAATCTTCGTGTTGTCGAAAACCTTCGGGGTACGCTTCACGTAGTTCTTGTCGAGAGCCTCCTGCGCGAACTTGGCGAGCGGGCCCTCGATTTTCCCGAGGGTCGCCTTCACGGGGGCCACATAGTCTTCGGGCAGGCAGCGGCTGTCGGTACGCGGGTAGGTCGTGGCCTTGTGCTTTTCGTACAGGGCCTGAGCAATCGAAAGGGTCGTCTTCGCGCTGAAGCCGAAGCGGTTGTTGGCCTCGCGCTGGAGCGTGGTGAGGTCGTAGAGCTGCCCGCACTTCTGCTGGCTGGGGGCGGTCGTCTCCTCGATCTTGCCGGGTTTGCCCTTGCACTTGTCGAGGATTTCCTCTGCCTTCTTCTCGTCAAAAATCTGCTTGACGCGGTCCTTGCCCTCTTCCTTCGAGGCGGTGAACCACTTGCCCAGATAGGCGTTGCCGTCGTTGTCGAAGTCGGCCTCGACGGTCCAGAACTTCTGCGGCTTGAACTGCTGGCGTTCTTCTTCGCGCTTCACGATGATGGCGAGCGTCGGGGTCTGCACGCGGCCGCACGGCGTAATCTGGAACCCGCCCATGCTGCTGTTGTACGCGGTGAGGCCGCGGCTGCCGTTCATGCCTACGAGCCAGTCGGCTTCGCTACGGCAGAGGGCCGCATTTTTCAGGTTTTCCATCTCCTCTGCGGTGCGAAGGTGCTCGAAGGCATCCTTGATGGCGGCAGGCGTCATGCTCTGCATCCACAGGCGCTTGATGGTCTTGCCCGTAAACTTGCCCTTGAGCACGTAGTCGAGAATGTAGAAGAAAATCAGTTCACCTTCGCGGCCCGCATCGCATGCGTTCACGATGGTCGTCACGTCCTTCCTCTTGATGAGCTTGCCTACGATGGAAAGCTGCGACTTGGTGGCGGGCGTGGCGACGAGCGGGAACTTCTCGGGGAGCATCGGGAGCGTCTTCATGTCCCATGCCTTGTAGCGCTCGTCTATATCTTTCGGGTCGGCGATGGTCACCAGGTGGCCGATGGCGTGGCTCACGATGGTCGTGTCGCTTTCGTAAAAACCGTTGTTCTTCTTGAACGACTTTGCACCGAGGACTTTCACGAGGTCGGCGGCGACGCTCGGCTTTTCGGCGATGATGAGGGTGATTCCCTCGCCGGTAGCCTTGGCTGCCTTCTTCGTTGTAGTCTTGGTCGCGGTCTTTGCCGCAGTTTTTGCACTTTCAGTCGTTTTCTTAGTCGTTGCCATTGCTTATTTCCATTTGAAGCGCCCGAACAGGCCGAAGAGTACGGCCAGCACGGTAAAGGGGGCGTGGATGATTTCGACCGGGATGCACCACTTGAGCAGGTGCTCCTGCCGGAAAATCCTGAGCCCGCGTAATATTAGGACAAGGTCGCCGACGCACTTGGCCACGAAGGTGGCCGCGAAGGCTATGAGAATTTCGAGGCTGAACGGCGCGAGAATCGCCGCGACACACTGCATGGTGAGGAACAGGAACACCATGCTGAGCACGAACACGATTTTCGGCGTGTAGTAGATGGTTTTCGAGGCCCAGCGCTTGCGCTGTTCCCAGAGTTCGTGGAGTGTCTCCTTGCCGCTTGTGGTCACGAAGGTAGATTCGGCGATGCAGTAGCGCATGGCCCAGGGGCGGTCTGCGGCGAGTTTCTGCATCAGGAGGTCGTCGTCGCCGCTCTGGATCTTGATGACGTTGTCGAACCCGTGGACGCTCTTGAAGAAACTCTTGCGGTAGGCGAGGTTGTTGCCGGTACTCGTGAGGGGCAGGTGCATCGCGAGGCCCGCGGTGCCTGCCACGCGGTAAATAAGCGTCTCGACAGCCTGCATGCACACGATGACTTTCGACTTGCCGGGTTCGGTCGGGATGTAGGAGTGCCCGGCCACGAGTTCGATACCCGGTTCGAATTCCCGGACGATTCCGGCGACCCAGGTGGGCTTCACGATGCAGTCGGCGTCGGTGAGGCAGAGGATTTCGCCATCGCAGGCTTCGATGAGCTGGCTGAGAGCGTGCTTCTTGGGGCTAACTCCCTCGGGAATCTCCCTGATGGTGAGCACGTGCAGCCGCGGGTCGCGCGCTGCATACTCCGCGAGGATTTTCGGGGTGTCGTCGTCGCTGCGGTCGTCGGCGACCCAGACTTCCCATTTGCCGGCGTAGTCCTGGGCGAGTACCGAATCGAGGGTAGCGCGGATGCCCGCCGCCTCGTTGCGGGCAGAAATCAGTATGCTCACGTCCGGCTTGGGCTCCACGTCGGATTCCCCTTCGCGCACGCCTCCCAGGGCACGGAAGAACCGCACCTCGAGGGCCAGGTAGAACAGCCCGAAGGTGACCAGCAGGCCGATGACCGCGTATGTGAGTACTGTCCAGAGCATTTTTTCGGGCAAAATTTAGTTCATCGAATCGGAATTTTGGACTGCGGGTGCCGGAACGGGACGAAAATTCTTGATACATATATATATGTTAATGTATCGGCGGGTGGCAGACGTGAAAAACGCGGCCCGAAGGCGGCTGATGTCTACCGAAGGCGGTTGAAGGCGGTTTGAAGGCTGAAAAAGTGCCGGCGCCGCGCCTTTTACGGACTGACGACGGGTTGACGGTGTAAAATGTGCGCCTTTTACGGACTAACGGCAGGGGGTAGGGTGTTTAGTCTGTAAAATATCGCGAAAAGTGACGAGTTTTTAGTGCTCCTTACGGACTAAAGACCGAGGGGTGGCCGTTTAGTCCGTAAAAAAGTCGCGCTTTGGCACCAAAATGCACCGATTTCGGGCATAACTCCTGCAAAATTACGGACTAAAGGCAGGGGGGTGGGCATTTAGTCCGTAAATCGCTGCGAAAAGTGACGAGTTTTTAGCGCTCTTTACGGACTAAAACCCGAGGGAGGCACGTTTAGTCCGTAAAAGCCGCTTCTTGCTCGCAAAAAAAAGAATTCCGGGCTTTTTTCAAAGCCCGGAATAGGGTTTTTTAAGGAGAGAACGTGTCGTTTAAGGAGAAACTTTTACCCTGCGAGTGCGTTGACGCCCGCCTTCCAGGCGTCCACGGCGGCCTTCGACGTATCGAGCGCCCAGTCCGCCTCAAAACTCTTGCTCTGGCTGAACCACATGATGGCGAAAATCTTCGGGAATTCCGCGGGCAGCACCTTGAACATGTCGGCAATCCACTCGGCCTTGCTGCCGCCCGATTCGGTGCACGAGGTTTCCGCGATGAACACCGGCTTGTCGATGTTCGAGAGCGCAGTGTACGACTTCTTGAATACCTGCGAGAAGCTCTTCCACCGGGACCAGCACTTTTTATTGCCCCAGTTATAGCCATCGATGGATATGTAATCCACGTATTCGTCGCCAGGGTAGGTACCCGTGAACGTCGTGTTTTCGCCCACGTTCGAGGAGTTGGTCGTCCAGACCCACTTTACGTTATCGACGGATTCTTCCCTGAAGATCCGCACGATGTGTCGGAATGCTTCCGCAACGTCCTCGTCCGTGTTGCCTGCGCCGAGCTTGCCTACGCCCCAGTCGTACCAGTCGCCGTTTGCTTCGTGCAGCGGCCGGAGCCAGATTTCCTTGCCGTAGCTCTTGACGCCCTTGGCAAAGTGCTGGATATAGGGGTCGGCTTCGCCCTCGATGATCTTGTGTGCGCTGTAGCCAGTCGGCATCCACGTGACAACGAGCGTGGAGCCGTTTTTACGGGCTGTTTCCGCGAACTGCTCGACCCAATCCCAGCAGTTGACGTCGAATTGCGCAAAAAGGCTCACCAGGTCGATATGACCGCCTTGCAGCGCCTGGAAGGATTGGATGTTGTCTTCCGTGGGTTGCGGATAGAGACCTGTACCGCCGACCCACGCCCCGAGCAATAATTCTTTTTTCATATAACCTCCTTGCATTGTAAAAGATATTTTATCTCGGACGGTGGCCGCACTTTCGTTTTTTTTATTATTTTCCAAAGTGTATCTAGTGTTTCAGGTGATTGTGATTTGAAACACGGTATAGACAAATTATTTTGTGATGTGCGTCATACGAAATTTAGTACGTACAAGTGAACAATGTTGTCTGCAATACTCGAGACCGAAAAAAGGAGGCTCAAATGACGGTGGAAGAAATCTGTAAGTGGCTAGAAGCCTCTAAATTCAAGGATGGCGCCAGGCTTCCGTCTGTCAGGACAGTGGCTGAACGGTTTTCGACGTCGACCTGTACGGTGTTCCGCGCCTACCGCAAGTTGATAGAGGCCAAGAAGGCTTACGGTGAACACGGCAATGGTTATTTCTGGGGCGCGGCGAAGGTTGCCGTGCCGGAACCTCTCGTGCACGAGCAGGTCGTGGAACGCCTGGAACGCTTGCTTCAAGAAGACTGGAAGTCCGGACGTTTTTCTACGGATGCACCGCTACCGACAATCAAGGAACTTTGTATGCAATACGAAACGTCGGTTGGCTCCATGAGGCGCACGCTCGAAAAGTTGCGGGCAGAAGGGATTCTCGCGCGCCGTGGCCGCGGTCGATTCTACTTCCGCACGGTGCAGGCGCAGAAGGCAAAGGAAATCCTTTTGGTAATGCGCTCAAACCCGACGGGGGATTTTTATTGCCTGGGAGATCGCGAACTCGAATTCATGCAGAAAGTTTATGCTGAGGCCGAAAAACGCGAGTTGCGTGTGCATGTACTCGGTTACCACGAGGATTCAGGCAAGTTCTTGGATTCGGCGGGCAAAGCCGTGTTGCCCGAGACATTTCGCGATGCCTTCGGGGCGATACTCTCCACGATGCTCGTCTTTAAACCGAACCGCCTCTTTATGCTTTTTGCAAGGACGCGCTTCCCGATATCGGTGTGGTGGGAACACCCGCTTTCCGAAATTCCGCGTGCCCTGAAGAAGGAACCGCGGTATGCCTTCTTTAACCTCGCCTTCGGCGAGTTTCCGGGCCGCTCCGTAGGGCGTTTTTTGCGTGAACGCGGCTGCATGAATGTCGCCTACATTTCGCCGTATCATTTGAGTTCCTGGTCAGTCGACCGCCTGAATGGTCTCAAAAAGTCGGGCCTGCATGTTTTCGAGGCGGTGGATGCCGAACGCGCAAGTCCGTTCGAATTCAGCAAGGAACCTCCGGCATTTTTTGAAGAAGTTGTCGCGCGCCTTGCGGCGAGTGCCCCCCAAGATGTAGATGCCTGGGTCGTGGTGAACGACGAGGTCGGCTGCGCGCTCCACCGCATGTTCCTGCGCGGCGAACTTGCGCGCCCGCCCTATGTAGTTTCGTTCGACAATACGGTGGACAGTTACCGCATCCGTCTGGATTCCTTCAAGTTCAATCTCGATACGCTTGCCGAACAGTCGGTGTTCCATATCGTTTCGCCGGGAGTCACGCTGTACGCCCGCGACGATTTCCGCGAACTCTCTGGCCGTGTGGTGGAGAAGTAGGCCCAAATCCTTGACTTTGCCCCCCGATTTTATTAAATTTGGGCCACTTTGAGAATCGATATCGCACAGAAACTTACTGAACCCGAAGACCGCCGAGTGGTCTGGTCCCATGCCGACGCTCCCGAAATCTTCGACGAACTGCACCTCAAGGGCGATCTGGTAGCCGAGGTGCTGGTGAGCCCCGAAGGCCCCGGTAAGTGTCTCGTGACCGGTACGCTCTCCGGAGTGCAAACTCTGACCTGTTCCAGGACGCTGGATTTGTTCGACCGCCCGTTCACGACCGAAGTCGTGGCGGAAGTCGAGAGGCTCCCCATCGCAAAGCAGGAGCTGGACGAGGACGATGCAGATGTCTTCGCCTACAAGATCCCCCAGGGGCAGGACTTCGTAGATGTATCCGAGTGCATCCGACAGCTGGTTCTGCTGCAAGAACCGGTCGCGCCCGTGAAAAATCCTGACGAATATTTTATCTTTGTATCAAACAATCCGCCCGACGACGGTGCCGATGAGGCCGAAAAGCCCATGGACCCGCGCTGGGAAAAACTCATGGCTCTTAAGAGCAAAATGGAAAATAGGAGTTAAAAATGGCAGTACCTAAAAGAAAAACCTCGACCGCCCGTCGTGACAAGCGCCGTACCCACTGGAAGATGGAAGCTCCCGCTATGGCTACCTGCGACCACTGCGGTTCTGCAAAGCGTCCGCACCGCGTGTGCCCGGTTTGCGGCTTCTACAATGGTGTCGAAGTTGTCAACATGAAGGACGCCGAAGCCTAATTTGCTGAAGCAGCGTTTGTTGCAAGGAGATGTTCATGGTTAAAGTTGCTCTTGATGCTCTGGGTGGCGATTTTGCCCCCGACGTCGTTGTTGAAGGCGCGGTAAACGCCGTCAATAAGAATGCCAACCTGCACGTGGTCCTGTGCGGACCGGAGGCCGTGGTCAAGGCTAAACTCGAGTCGCTCGGGTATGCCGGCAACGGTATTTCGGTCGTCGATGCACCGGACCCGGTCGCCATGGACGAACATCCCGTGCAGGTTCTCAAGAAGAAGCCCCACTCCGGCCTGGTGACCTGCGTCGCCCTGCAGAAGAAGGGTATGGTCGATGCCTCCGTGAGCGCCGGCAACTCCGGTGCCATGATGGCTAGCTGCCTCATGCTTCTCGGGAAGTCTAGCGAGAAGTTCAGCCGTCCGCCTATCGGTTGCGTTATCCCGACCGCCGACCGCCCGATCATCCTGGTCGATGCCGGCGCGAACGTCGATGAACGTGCCTCCACGCTGGTCGATTTCGCCATCGCGGGTTCCGCCTTCGCCGAGACCTACTTCGGTTACGAGAAGCCGAAGGTTGGCCTCCTCAATATGGGCGAAGAAGAACACAAGGGCCCGGCAGTGCTCCAGGAAGCCCACCAGCTCCTGAAGGCCGCTCCGGTGAACTTCATCGGCAACATCGAAGGCGAGACTCTCATCATGGGTGCCGCTGACGTGGTCGTTACGTCCGGTTTCACGGGCAACGTTGTCTTGAAGATGCTTGAAGGCTTCTTCGAGATGCACCACAAGATGTTCGGCTCTATCGACACTCCGGCTGGCCGCCGCTTCGACGAGATGTGGGACTACCGCATGACCGGTGGCGCCCTGCTCCTCGGCCTCAACGGCACGGGCATCATCGCCCACGGCCGCTCCGACGCCCTCGCTATCGAGAAGGCTGTGGAAGTCGCCGCCAAGTACGCCGAGAAGGGTGTATTCAAGAACGTCAACGAACGCCTTGCCGCCATCAAGGACGAATCTGCCGAAGCCAAGTAATAGGCTTCTGTTAGTTTGTCTGTAAAAGGCTTTTGGGGACGGAACCGCAAGGTTCCGTCTCTTTTTTTATTGTCATCCCCGACATCTTCATTGTCATCCCCGCCCTCACCTCCGTGAGGGCAGGCTCCGGCGGGGATCTTCTTGCCAATCCGGCCCTTGCTTACAAAAACATTCTATTTTCCTTTCATACGAGGGTAAAGAGTGCTTTTTGCCCCGCGACCCTAGAAACGGGACTGTTCTTTTTTAAATTTGGGGGGAACAAAAATGCGGGTCTACCGCAGAGGTATGTATATAATGTCTAAGACGATTCTGCTTTTCCCTGGCCAGGGTGCCCAGTACGTGGGCATGGGCCAGACCCTCGCCTCCACTTTCGAACCGGCCAAGAAGATTATGCAGCAGGCCGACGAGATTCTCGGCTTCTCGCTCTCCAAGCTCATGGCCGAAGGCCCCGAAGATGTTTTGAAGAGCACCGACAACACGCAGCCGGCTCTCTTTACCGTGTCTGCGATGGTGATGGAACTCCTCAAGTCCGAAGGCTTTGCCTTTGACTACGTGGCTGGGCATTCCCTCGGTGAATATTCCGCCATCTACGCTGCTGGCGGTTTTAGCTTTGAAGAGGGCCTCCGCCTGGTGCGTACCCGCGGCGAACTCATGGCCAGCGCCGGTAGCAAGAACCCGGGTGCGATGGCCGCCATCATGGGCCAGGACGAAGCCAAGATTCTTGAACTTTGCGAAGCCGTGAAGGACGTGGGCGCCGTGGTGCCCGCCAACATCAACTGCCCGGGCCAGATTGTGGTGTCCGGTGCCGTCGCCGGCGTGAACAAACTCGTGGAAAACTGCGGTGCCGCCGGTATCAAGGCCATCCCGCTCGCCGTCTCCGGCGCCTTCCACAGCCCGCTGATGCAGTTCGCACAGGCTGGCCTCGCCGAAGCCATCGCGAAGACCAAGTTTAACGATGTCGAAAAGCCGGTCATCGCCAACGTGATTGCTGAACCGGTCACGAAGGGCTCCGAAATTGCCGACCTGCTGGTGCGCCAGCTGGTGTCTCCGGTCCGCTGGAACGACTGCATGAACAAGGCCATGTCCTTGGGCGTGACGCAGGGTGTCGAAGTGGGCTCCGGCAAGGTGCTCATGGGCCTGATGCGCAAGATTAGCCGCGACGTGAAGGTCACGCCGGTCGAAACCATCGAAGCCTTCCAGGCTTTAAAGGGGTAATAAAATGGGTAAACTTACAGGTAAAAAGGCCATTGTCACCGGTGCTTCCCGCGGTATCGGTCTCGCTATCGCCACCAAGCTCGCGAGCGAAGGCGCCGACGTCGCCATCCTCTCCACCTCGGTCAAGGAAGAACTGGCGGCCAAACTTTCCGCCGAACTTGGGGTGCAGGTCAAGAGCTACGCATGCAACGTTGCCGACTCCCAGACCGTGCAGGACGTGTTCAAGCAGATTATCGCCGACATGGGAACGGTCGACATCCTGGTGAACAACGCCGGCATTACCCGCGATGGCCTCCTGATGCGCATGAAGGACGAAGACTTTGACGCCGTCATCGCCACCAACCTGCGTTCCGTGTTCCTGTGCACCCGCGCCGTCGCCCGCACCATGATGGGCAAGCGTACCGGCCGCATCATCAACATTTCGAGCATTAACGCCCTGCGTGGCCAGGCAGGCCAGGCGAACTACGCCGCCGCCAAGGCCGGCATCATCGGCATGACCCGTTCCAACTCGAGGGAATTTGCCTCCCGCGGCATCACGGTGAACGCAATCGCCCCCGGCTTTATCGGTACCGACATGACCGCCGCCATGGACGACGCCACCAAGGAAAAATATGCAGCTCAAATCCCTCTCGGACGTATCGGAAAACCCGAAGACGTGGCCAATGCGGTCGCATTTTTGGCATCTGACGACGCCTGCTACATCACCGGCCAGATTCTGGGCGTTGATGGGGGGTTGAACGCCTAGGCGTTTTTTACTAAATTTATAACAAACAATCCAAACGGAGTATATAATGACACAAGAAGAAATTTTCCAGAAGATCACCGACGTCATCGTCGCCAAGCTCGAAGTCAAGGCCGAAGACGTGAAGATGGAATCTGAATTCGGTAACGACCTCGGTGCCGACTCCCTCGATCGCGTCGAGCTCGTGATGGCTCTCGAAGACGCTTTCGAAGTCGAAATCCTGGATACCGACGCTGAAAAGTTCCAGAAGGTTTCCGACGTGGTTGCCTTCCTGGAAGAAAAGAAGAAGTAATCTTCTTATGCCCCGTGTACTTCGCCCGCAGGTCGGGCGGAGCGGATTTCCCGGCCTGTGCCGGGACGGCGAATTCCCCGGTTCAAACCCGGGGTATTTTTATATCTTTTCGAGAGCAGAAAAGGAGTAGATATTGGAAGAAAAGAACATGCTGCACAAACTGCTGAAACTCTGGTTTCGCCAGAAGTCCGGTGAGGGGCTTGAGGCAAAGCTTGGGTACAGGTTCAAGGATCCGGAGCTGCTGGCCCATGCGCTGGTGCACAGGTCTTACCTGTCGGGGCGGGACTTGCCCTACGAGAGCAACAACGAGCGCCTGGAGTTCCTGGGCGATTCCGTGCTGAACATGCTCACCACGGAATTCCTGTACAAGATGTATCCCGACGACCCGGAAGGCGACCTCTCCAAGCGGAAGAGCGCGATTGTTTCGGGCCATGCGTGCGCGCAGTCCTCGAAGGAATGGAGCCTGAGCGAATACGTGAAGCTCGGGAAGGCCGAGGCGAAGATGGGCGGCCGTGGCAAGGAAAGCATTCTGGCCGATGCCTACGAGGCCGTGCTCGGGGCGGTGTACCTCGACGGCGGGCTCGAGGAAGTCCGCGCCATCCTCAACAGGTTCCATTTCCCGCGTGTAAAGGAAATCATCGTAGCCGAGGACTTCGTGAACTTCAAGAGCGAACTGCTTGAGTACACGCAGGGAGGCGCGTTGCGCGTATCCCCGGAATACGAAATCGTGGGCGAGGAAGGCCCGGAACACCAGAAGGAATTTACCGCCGAGGTGCGCGTAAACGGGAAGGTGTATGGCCGTGGCGTTGGCCCGAACAAGAAGAAGGCCGAACAGGAGGCTGCCCGCGTGGCGCTTGCGGCGCTCAAGGCCGAAGACGCAGAACGCGCGAAGAACGCCCCCGAAGTTGCCGAACCCGAAAAGCCCGTGAAACCCAAAAGGTATTTTAGACCTTAGGAACAGTGGAAGAGAAATGTGTGGAACTCCCTTGTCGTGGTATCGTCATGGCGGGCGGAGCCCCGCCATCTAGAATGAGAGAACGAAGAATGAAGAATATGAAGTTTTATGGAGTAGCACTTGTATCCCTGATGGTATCGGCGATGGCCCTTACCGCCTGCAACGAGCAAGGAACTTCTAAGTCCGCGAAGGCTGCGGGTGGCGAGTTGAACTGCCCGGAACTGCCGCAGGACCCGGAAGCCACGGGCGAGTTCGACCCGATTGCCTCCAAGGACGCCCGCCCCTGCGGCACGATTACCCTCTGGGGCTCCGCGATGCCGAAGTCGTTCAACATGTGGGAAGACTACAACAGTTTCTCTGCCGAACTCATGGGCATGATGTTCGAGCCGCTCGTGAGTCTGCACTCCACCGAGGACCGCGAAGTCGGTATCCTCGCCGATAGTTGGAGCGTATCGGAAGACGGCAAGACGTTTACCTTCCACGTGGATGCGCGGGCCCGGTGGAGCGACGGCAAGCCCGTCACCGCCGAAGACGTGCAGTACTACTACGACGTCATCATGGACGAGAAGAACCTCACGCCGATTTTCAAGGTCGGGCTTAGCCGTTTCGACCGCCCGGAGGTGGTCGACAGCCTCACGGTGAAGATGACCGCGAAGGAATCCCACTGGGGCAACTTCTGGGAAGCCGCAGGCATGCTCGCGTTCCCCAAGCACGCCTGGGCGGGCAAGGACTTCAACCAGATCCGCTACGAGTTCCCGGTAGTTTCGGGCCCGTACAAGATCAAGACCTTCCGCGAAGACCGCTACGTAGAACTCGCTCGCCGCGCCGACTGGTGGGGCTTCAAGAAGAACTGGAACCGCGGCAAGTACAACTTCGAAAAGATCCGCTACCGCTTCATGAACGACCAGACGAAGGCGCTCGAAGCCTTCAAGAAGCAGGACTTCAACGCTTACGCCATCTACACCAGCAGCATTTGGATGAAGCAGACCGATTTCGATGCCGTCAAGAAGGGCTGGGCCGTGAAGCAGCGCATCTTCAACAAGGAGCCCATCGGCTTCCAGGGCATGGCCATCAATCTGCGTAAGCCGCAGTTCCAGGATGTGCGTGTGCGACGTGCCCTGAGCATGCTTTTAAACCGCGAGGCGATGAACGAGAAGTACATGTTTGGCCAGTACTTCTTGCTGAACAGCTACTACCCCGACCTGTGGGAAGGCAACAAGAACCCGACGGCGCCGCTCTACACGTTCAACCCGGACAGCGCCCGCGCCCTCTTTGCCGAAGCGGGCTACAAGGTGAACGCCCAGGGCGTTCTCGAGAAGGATGGCAAGCCGTTTGCAATTAACTTCATCACGAGCCAGGAAGACCTGCGCCACCTCACGCTGTTCCAGGAAGACCTGAAGAAGGTGGGCGTGGTGGCGACCATCGAGCAGATGAGCCAGAGCACGCTCCGCAAGCGCTTGGACGATGCCGACTTCGATTTGTACTGGGTGAACTGGGGCGCTGGCCGCCTCCGCGACCCCGAAGCCAGCTGGTCTTCGGCAACCGCTCTCCAGAAGGGTACGAACAACCTTGCCGGCGTGCAGGACAAGGTGGTCGATAGCTTAATCAACCTCCAGAAGACGGAATTCGACCTCGCGAAGCGTAACGAAATCCTGAAGGCGCTCGACAACCGTCTCGCCGAAATCGTGCCGTACGTGCTCATGTGGCAGTGCGACCACCATCGTATCCTCTACTGGAACCGCTACGGCACTCCCGAGAAGGTTCTGGACCACTTCAACCGCGAAGACGCCATCCCGGTTTACTGGTGGCTCGACCCGGAAAAGTCCAAGAAGCTCGACGCCGCCATGAAATCCGGCGAAAGCCTCCCGATTCCGGAATACGACGTGAAATAGAAGTAGAAAATGTCACCCTGGAGGCTCCGCATCAAGTGCGGGGTAAACTCCGGCGGGGATCTTTCATAAAAAAAGAGACGTGCTTTGCGGCACGTCTCTTTTGCAATATCGCGTTATGCGGGTCTACAGGAACCAGTAGGTGACGCCGAGCATGAACTGCAGGTTGGAAGTGTCCCAGGGGTCGCCTCCCTTCTCGCCGACCAAGCCGGACATCCAGTCGGACAGGCCGAGTACGACGCGGAAGTCGATGTCTACGAACGGAAGGATGTCCGTGCCCCCACCGAGGACGAAGTCGAATTCAAAGGTGTTGAACTCGAAGATGTCGGAAATGTCCTTGCCGAGAACCTTGTCGGAGGAGGTGCTCAGGTTGAACGCGAACTGCGGACCGGCTTCAATATAGAACACGGGCATCGGGGAGAAGCGTGCCATCACGGGAATGTCCAATGCCCAAGTCGTGATGTTATATTCCGCACCGGGATCATAGCTGAAGTTGCGCATGTCGATCAAGATTTCCGGCACGAGCACGAGAGGGATGACGGGTACGGCGAACTTGCCGGCGACACCGGCCTGGAAACCGATGCTGGTGCCAATATCTTCGGCGTCGTCGCCCTTGAGGGTGCTCAGGTTGGCACCGAGGGTGGCGCCGACATTGATTTGTGCGAAGGTGGCCGTCGCTGCTACGACTGCTGCTAGGAGGATTTTCTTGAGCATATTGAATCCTTTGTTTAGAGGTTTTCAAGAAATATAATATAAAATGCCATAAAAAAGACCCCCGTCGGTGCGGGGGCTTTTGCGTTTATTTGAAAAAACGGCTTAGAACCAGTAGGTGGCGCCGAGGGCGAACTGCATGTTAGATGCGTCCTTAGCCTTGACGGTCACGAGCTTGGTTTCGTAGTCGGCGTAGATGTTGGTGAGGCCGAGAATCACGCGGAAGTCGATGTCGACGAACGGAACGATGCCCGTGCCAATGCCGAATACGAGGTCGAATTCCATGGTGTTGAATTCGTCGTCGTCGTACTCGACTTCGTTGCCGTCGTCATCTTCGGCAGAAACGCTAAGGTTGATGGCGAGTTCCGGGCCGGCTTCCAGGTAGAGGATGGGGAGCAGGGAGAAGCGGACGAGAACTGGAATGTCCAATGCCCATTCGGTCCAGGTGACGTTCTTGCTGATGTCAAGGTTGCGCATGTCAATCAAGACTTCCGGTGCGACAGTGATCGGCAGGAGCGGCAGGGAAATCTTCATGCCGACACCGGCATTGAAGCCTACGCCAGTAGCGGCATCGTCTTCGACGTCGTCGCCCCACATGGTGTTCATGTCCACGCCGGCATGGATACCGACGTTGATCTGTGCGAAGGTGGCCGTCGCTGCTACGACTGCGGCCAGAATGATTTTCTTGAGCATTGTTGTTCCTTTGTTGAGGGTTTTGTACTAAAATAATATAAAAAACGCACGTTTGCAATAAAAAACGTGCGTTGTGTGATTTTCGTTGCAGTCTAGACCGGGCGAAAAGGCCGTTTTAGTCCGCTGGCAGGGCGTAACTAGAAATTGAAGCCGCCGGCCATGTAGAGCCCGGTCGCCTCGCCGTCCATATCGCCGGTGCGGAACTTCAGGTGGGCCTTCACGTAGATGGCGCTGCTGATGTCGACCTGGACGCCGAGCCACAGGTTGAACTGTCCGTCGTCGAAGTCGTCGTTGTCGCCCCTTTCCTTGTTGCCGTCTTCCCAGGTGTCTTCGGTCAGCTGGAGCTTGAATTGCATGCCGAGGTAGGGAGTGACCTGCGACTTAGGTACGGTGTAGTCCAGTTCGCCGGAGAGGTGCATCTCGAGCCCGCGTTCGTAGCCCTTGCGACCGTCATAGGGGTTGGTGTGCTCGAAACCCCAGTCGAGGCCCGCTTCCGTACCGAACTTGAGGCCCGGAGCTTCCTTGATGGGCATGGAGAACTGTGCACCGAAGTAGATTGCGAACTCGTTGTTGCCCGGGGGCGTGGTGTTGTAGCCGTCGTACACTTCGCGGCCGATAGGCAGGTGGGCGTCGATAAAGGCGCTGACCATCGGGT
This sequence comes from Fibrobacter sp. UWR2, assembly GCF_002210285.1. NCBI lineage: Bacteria > Pseudomonadati > Fibrobacterota > Fibrobacteria > Fibrobacterales > Fibrobacteraceae > Fibrobacter > Fibrobacter sp. UWR2. Next base: position 199,831 of record NZ_MWQE01000003.1, read on the forward strand.
TGATCTGGAACCTACCGCCAATCGTCACGTCACGGAGGCCGTCACCGCCGTTGACGCAGTCGTCGCAGTCGTCTTCGCCCCAGACCTGGTAGCCAAAGCCCATGACGGCAATTTCAAAGACGCTAAGCAGCGAAAAGCGAGCGCCCGCCGAAAGGCCGGCCTGCGACCAGCGGTGGTCCCAGTCGTAGTAGAGCCCGATTTCGCCGGTACCGCTCCCTGCGGGGCGGATGGGGAAGTAGTCCCATGTGGCAAAAGAAGCGCTGATGGCGAGCGCGACGGCCAGAATAACCCTTTTGAACATCCTAAACTCCTTGTGTGGCGACAATATTGAACCATCGGAAATCTAGCAAAAAGTTTTGGGGAGGATGTGAATTACAACACAATGTGCTCCCGGACACCCCTAATACCTTAAAATTTTCTTATTTTCTATGAAAAGTGAGGCCTCTATGAAGCTGAATTTGAAGTTTATCGTGTTTTCCGCTATTCTTGGACTTGGCTCTGCAGTCGAATCGGTTGCTGCAGATTTGTCGAATTCGGATGTCGGTGTCTTTGCGTATACCTGTAGCGAACCTACGGCGGCGGCGCCCGAGGTGGCCTGCTTCATCGGCCAGTATGCCTCCGTGGACGATGCGACCTGGGACATTTTCACCACGTCGGAGGTGTATGATTCGTGGAACGACCTCGTTACGGCAATAGAATCGGATACACGGTTGACAGCTTCGAGTCCTGCTACCGGGGTGACGTTTTACCTGAAGACGGACCTGGATTTGGCGGCTATAAGGACGATGGTTCCGAAGTCACCTGCGTGAACGATTTCAAGCCGATTAATTTTGGCGCCCTATACATGCCGCTGAAGGAATTCAATGGCCGTTATGACGGCGTAGAACATGTTATCCGTAATTTTTGCCAGATCGGTACGGGAACGGTAGGCTTTTTGGGCAATATAGACGACTGTAACATTCAAAACCTGCATTTTGACAATGCCTATGTGAATGCAAAGTCGGCTTACAGGGGGATTGCCGCGGCAGGTGTCGTCGCTGCGATAGCGAAGAACGTGACTTTCGGGAATATTTCCGTCGATAGATCGAAGGTGTTTTCCTTTGATGCGGCTGGTGGCTTGTTCGGCATTGACTCTGTGACAACCGCTTCCGCGACGGACCCCCAGTTTGTCGCTTCCATTCTGCAGGTCGATGTCGAACTGAACGCTCCGATGGCGGGCGGCCTCATTGGAAGAATGACCCACAAGAGTGGATTGCTGTCGTTCCGGTCGAATACGGTTTCGGCCACCTTTACGGGAAGCGCTCTCGGTACAAGGGCTGGCGGCCTTGTGGGCATGGTGGTGTTTAACGGGTCGATGGCGACAGATACCATGAGTGTCGAGTGCGAAGCGAACAATGTCACCTTGACATACGAGGCTTTGCCCTCTAACGACGAAGACCTGTTTGTTGGGGGCCTGTTTGGCGATGTCTCTCTACTCAAGACCATCAAGGTGTTGAACGGATCGGTAAAGACCCGTATTTCTTCGGCTGGGTACGGAGACCAGTATTTTGGCGGCCTTGTGGGTAGGGCGAGGATGACGCAAACGAAATCAAATCGCGATTCCGTTGTTGTCCGTAATAATCAGGTGGATGTTTCCATTGCCAGCACAAGTACGAAAAATTTCACTCTGACGATGGGTGGCCTCATTGGCTTTGGCGGCGAGTTTAATGACGGAACAAACGATTATGAACGAGGCGCCGTGTATGTATCGGATAACGATGTGGTCACGGCTTCTATGGAAGCCGCGACTTCGGGCACTGTCTATGCGGGCGGCCTGGCGGGGCGTATCAAGGCCGAAGTAAAAAATGGGACTGCGCCATGTGGAGCATTCAAGTCTACTTCGACAACGGTTAAGGCTCCAGACGGGCAAGCGCTCATTTCGACTTCGTCGACTGGTGTGCAACAGCTTTATGCGGGTGGCTTTATTGGCCTTGCTGATTTTTCGGGAGGGGATGTCGAGATCCGCAGGGCGTATGTCGAGGGCGATATCGATATTGCAGCGGAAACAGTTTCCAGTGGAGTTGGCGTGGGTGGCATGATTGGCAAACTGGACTATTATAGGGCGAACCTGTACGATAACCTGAGTGTCGGGAACATCCGTTCGGGTAGTGATAATGTCGGCTTTGTAATCGGTTCCTGCTCTTCCGAATTTGTATTTAAAGACAAGATTGTGATGTATGCGAACGTCCATCAGGGTACAGACGATGTCGACGCCAAGGATGCTATGGGTTCCTTTGCTCTGGCCGGGGGTGCCGTAACGGGTTGGGCGGCCGGTGATGGCTCTGTTAGTGGTTATTCGTATGTATTCAGGTACAATTACCGCAATGCTGTCGAATCGGGATCTGCCAAGCTGGAGCCCACGGGCCTGCTGGGCTTGAACGGCGACGGCAATATTCTTATTACGAGTTCTACTGGCGCGGTAGTAGATTCAGTGCAGAACGGTGTGCTCGACGACTCGACAATGGTTTCGCGTGAACTCACCTATATCCTGAGCAAGAAGTCTGTCGACCGCTATGGTTCGGGATTTTACGATGACCTTGACTCGAGTTCCTTTCCTGGTAAGGTTTCGTTCATCTGCTGGGAAAGCGAAAAGGGTAAAATCCCTCACGTATGTGAATCGACTACGGATACGCGCACTGCGTACAAGGTGGAAATAAGCCTTGCACAAATCAAGTCCAGTTTGTCGGCCGATGATATCGATGCCTTGCAAAAGGAAGGTGTCCTTTATAAGACGCCGATATTTGATGGTGGTGGCTTGCCGACAGGCGATAGTAGCTTGAGCCTTATCACCTATTCCGAAAAGGACGGGAGCGTAAGCGCCGATTTTTTGGATAAGGTCAAGTTCCTGAGCGCCAAGTACGGAATTGTCGATGCGCTGCAGTCGGTAAATCTCAACTATGTCAATATTGCCGGGGATATTGAATATGGAATGGACGTGGATTACATGGTCAAGATTGAATACCTGGTGTATTCGGATGCCCAGGGTGACTTTGTAAACATGGATGACCCTTCGCTTGGGCCGGTGTATTCCTTGCTGCCCAAGACACAAGTTTCAAGGTACAACTCGACGGACATGGTCCCGACTGCGGCTTTGCTTTCCGAGTCCTTTTCGACGGTTTATTCTGTGGAAGAAGTTACTATGGAGTGTAATGGAACTGTAGCCAACTGCCCGGCGACTCCGATTGGCGTTTCGGGTATCGTTTCTTACACTGAAGTCCTAGACGCGCTTAAGGACTATCTCGGCCCGACACAAGAAAATGTGGTGCAATTAAGGTATGTGCACAGGACTCCTTCTCTAATACCGTCCGTCGGAAACACCAGCACGCAGACGGAGATTACGGTGACCTATTCTGGTTACAAGGAAGGCGTGCACTACGACTACAGACAAGTTGACGTCGATAAAATTAATGAAGGCGGTACAATGATTGCCTACGAACTACCTGCCGCCTATAGCGCTAGCGTTGAAACGGGATTTGATTTGCATGGCTGGACGGTTGATTTCTGGGCTTATGCTGTGGGGTACGATAGTGATATCCAGGCCTGCTATTTTGCCCAGATGCCTCCGTCTATTTGTGGCACAGAAATAACTGTCAATGCTACGGACTCCTACTTTACAGATGTGAAGTCTTTTGTCGATACCTTGTCTGCAGCCATGAATACGACCAAGTTGGTAAAATGGACGACGGATATCGATAGCCTTGACCAGGTTTATATGGATAGCCTGGCAAAGGCAATCGGAGCAGTCAAGGCCAAGGGCCTTAGCTATGACTACGTCCTGATGTGGACGCCCAAGATGGATGCGATTCCCTACTACATTAATTTCGATGTGAACGAGGGTGATTTCCCGGTGTTTATTTCCGGCAATATGAATAATCTGACGACATACTCTAGGGCGGATACCTCGACGGTGAAACTCCCGAAACTGTCCAGTACTAAGGCCTGCTTTGACGGGTGGAAGGAAACTGCCAGTGAACCGAGCGTCATTGTTTCCGATGCGTTGAACGCAAATCTCCTGAACAATGTCACTATTCAGGATGGAACATTTAGCTTGTATGGAAAGTGGAGTACTCCCGAAACGTCGGCCATGTGTTATGATCCGGATACGACCACGATAACGCTGGAATACGCCGGTGGTGATTCGACCCTTGGCGAAGTCTACCTCTGGCAGGCGTTGGTGAACCCGAGTGATTCCGTGATATTCAGGCACGACTTTAAAAACAATTCAATCGCAATCCCAGATTTGAGAGGCAAAAAGGAAGATCGTCCGTTCGTATTCCATGTGGGGTCGGTGCCCAAGCAGGGCTACGTGCTTGCGAATGTAGATGTTACTTACTTAAATAGTGGATTTACGCCCTCGAATTTCGACATACTGAACGATGAACTTGTCTACATCTATCCGATGGATGTTGTCGACGGGGTCCTCCTGACGGCGAACTTCGCCCAGTATGTCGATATAGAACTCGTACTGAACAAGGGAGAGGAAGGCTTGTTCTATGACATGGATTATACGCTGGGTGACCCCTTGACGGTTATTGATGATGCCAATAGGTGGTTCGAAGTGCCGACCTGGATCTATACGGCGGACGCCTGCGTGCTGGGCTGGGCCTTCAGCGAAAATGCGCCGACTTATGACTTTAGGACCGCTAATTCTGGAAGCGTTATATATCAGGGCGCCAGCGATAAGAAACTTTACGCTGTCTGGGGCGAAGCCGATTCGTGCGTGGCACAGGCCATGTATGTGAGCGTTACCGCGGAATCCGATAAGGGCAGCCTGGAACTTATCGAATCGGATGCTACGGGGAAATCCCGCGTACACACCTTCGACGTGAAGGGTAACCGGATTATCTTGCCGCCTATGAAGTTTGCCGGCACGTTTACGGTGCACGGCGTGGGTGAAAATGGCTACAAGCTCGATAAGGTCGAGCTGGACGAACTGGGCTATGTAACGGAATTTAGGGAGGGCGATACGATTGCCATCTCTGTCGACGGAGCCAAGCTGACGGCCTACTTTGTCGTGGACAATAGCCCTGCCGGTGGCGAACCCGTGCTGATGCAGTCGGGCAATGCGGTGCAGTTTAACGTGAGTGTCTACTCCTTCGCGAAGCGCGATACTTCCTGGTACCACATCTTACTCGAAGATGACGACGGCAACTCGGTTGAAGATACCTTGTTCGAATGCTTCACGAAGAACTGCAATGTCTACTGGGACAAGTTCCCGCTCAAGTCCGGCGACTACCTCTTTAGCGCGGCACTGTTCAATGGTGTGGATACGACCATCTTCGAACGTACCTTCGAGGTCAAGAGCGAGATTGCCGTGGGCAAGTCCTGGCACATGGTGGCTCTCGCGAGTGCCGATATAGGAAGTTTTGGCTGGGATGGCGACGAGAAGGTGTACTGGTGGAACGAAAGCGCGAACTACGGATCGTACTGGCAGTACCAGGAACTCACCAAGAAGGGCAAGCCGCAGGTGGGCGTTGGCTATTGGTACAATTCCATCGAGGGTAGGCCGCTCAAGGTGGGCGACAATGCGTTTGCCGATACCATGACCTGGCAGCTCGATAGCGTGAACACCGGCTGGAACCTCGTGGCCAACCCGTACGGCTGGGACATGGAATTGTATGGCTACGAAGTCGATACACTACCTATCATGCAGACAATACAGTATGAGCAGCAGGCCAACGGTTATGACGATGACTGGGTTGCCGAACAGATGAAACGTCGCCTTGTCCCGGCCGTGGAATACAGGAGCTGGAACGAGAAGACGGGCCAGTACGACGAAGTGACCTCCCTGAAGCCATACGAGGCGGTCTGGGTGAAGCTGGTCGATAGTTCCAGGTTCGACGGGTATCTCTCGCCTTATCCCATTTACATGGATACGGTGCAACTGGACGGCAGTCTCAAGAGAGCAAGGCCGCTGGCCAAGCAGCTGGCGAAGTCCGGAGTTACAAGCTTGGGCTGGAATATGCGCCTTATGCTCTCCGACGAGAAGGGCAAGAAGGATACCCGCAACACGCTCGGTGCAGGCAAGTTTGCCTGGAATTTCGAGGAACCGCCTGCCGGCATGGGCGACCGCGTCAATCTCTCTATTCTTGATGGCGGAAAGCGCCTTGAAAAGTGCATGAAGGTCGAAACCGAGGGCAATGCGTACGAATGGAACGTGGAACTCTCGGCTACGAGCAGCCGCAGGGGCTATCTGGAAGTTGCGGGCGCCGATGCCCTGCCCGAAAGGGGCCTGCGCGTATTCGTGACTCTCGACGGCGAGACGCATGAACTCCATGCGGGCGAAAGGCTCCCGGTGGACCTTGCCCCCACGGCGAAGGCTGCGACCATCCGCGTGGCGCCGGCCGCAAGGAAGGTTGTGGTGCGTGAACTCCGCGGGCTCAACGCTGTCCAGGCGGGCGGCTCGCTCCAGGTCACCTTCGATGCTGCCGGAATGGGCGGCTCGCGGGCCCAGGTCGACGTGTTCGACATGAAGGGCGCCTCTGTCGCGAAGACGGCCCTCCGGGCGGTCGATGGCCGCAATACGGTCTCGATTGCGGTTCCGCGACGTGGCCTCTATATGGTCCGTGTCTCCGTGGCGGGCCAGGTCGCCTTGCGCCGGGTGCTCTTTAAGTAGACCCTTGTTTGCCATACCTGCGCCCTTTTTCTAAATTTGGGCGCACTATGACAAAGGCAAAATTCATCAAATTCATCATTGCGTCGGTGCTAGCCATCGTCGCTCTCTTCTTGCCCTACGAATCCCTCGGATTCGATGCCGCAAGCCCCATGGGACTCCTGAATCCGCTCGAAATCCGCGTCATCGGCGTTTTCGTCATGGCCGCGCTTTTCTGGATCCTCCAACCGTTCCCGATTTGGTCCACCTCGGTGCTCGTCATCGTCTTGATGATTGTCACCATGTCGGATTCTTCCCTCATGCCGTTCCGCGTGGACGGTGTGTCGATGATTAGCCACAAGTCCATCATGGGGACCTTTGCGAACCCCATCATCATGCTCTTCCTGGGCGGGTTCTTCCTGGCCGCTGCCGCGACCAAGTACAAGATGGACCTGAACCTGGCCCGCGTGCTCCTGAAGCCCTTCGGCAAGAACCCGAAGTTCGTGCTCCTCGGCCTCATGCTCATTACCGCCGTGTTCTCCATGTTCATGAGCAACACCGCTACCGCCGCCATGATGCTTGCCATCCTCGCTCCGGTGCTCAAGCTCTTCGACGAAGATGACCGCGGTAAGGCCGCCTTTGCCCTTGCCATTCCGCTCGGTGCCAACATCGGTGGTATGGGTACCCCGATTGGTACGCCTCCTAACGCCATCGCCCTCGGTGCCCTGAACGACGCCGTTGCCCGTGGCGACCTCGTTGCGAACCCCGTGACCTTCGGTCAGTGGATGGAATTCGGTATTCCGTATGTGCTTATTCTTATGGTCGTTGCCTGGCTTTTGCTGGTGAAGATTTACCCCATCAAGATGAAGGAGATGGTCCTGAACATCGAAGGTGCCGGCAAGTTCGATACGAGCCCCAAGGCCATCATCGTGTACATTACCTTTGCCCTGTGCGTGATTTTGTGGGTGATTGGCAAGGATGGTATCTGGATCATTCCGGGCCATGGCATTAACGATAACTCGATTGCTATGATCCCGATGGCCGTGTTTGCCTTGACTGGCGTGATTACCAAGAAGGACTTGAACGCGATGAGCTGGGACGTGCTCTGGCTCGTGGCCGGTGGTTTTGCCCTTGGTGTTGGCCTCAATGCGACGGGCCTTGCCGCTCACTTGATCAAGACGATTCCGTTTGCAAGCTGGTCTCCGATTGTCCTGATGATTGGCTGCGGTGTCATCTGCCTTTTCATGGCGAACTTCATGAGCCACACATCCACTGCGACTCTGCTTGTTCCGATTCTCTGCGCCGTGGGTATCGCTTGCCAGGACAATCTCGTTGGCCTCGGTGGTGTGACCGCCCTGCTCGTGTCTGTTGCGTTTGCTAGCTCTCTCGGTATGAGCCTCCCGATTTCTACTCCGCCTAACGCTCTTGCGCATTCTACAGGTTATACCGATACCCGTGGAATGGCCATTACGGGCGTTGTCATGGGTCTTGTCGGCCTCGTGCTCTCCTGGGTGATGATGATTTTCCTTGCCAAGGTGAACTTCTTCGGAACTCCGGTGCCGAAGGCCGCTGAAGCCGTTCCGGCAGCTCCGGTTGTAGAGAAGGTTGTCGAACAGCCTGCTCCGGAAGCACCTACTGCAGTCGTTGCCGATTCGTCTGTTGTTGATTCTACTGTTGTCGATAGCGCTGCTGTTGATTCCACGGCTGCTGATACCGCTGTTGTGGATAGTGCTGCCCAGGCCGCTGCCGATAGCGCCGCCGCCGCTCAGGCTGCCGCTGATTCTGCTGCCGCGAAGGCTGCTGCGGACAGTGCCGCCGCTGCTCAGGCTGCTGCCGATAGCGCTGCCGCTGCTCAGGCCAAGGCCGACTCCATCGAGCAGGTGAAGGCTGCCGAAGCTGCTGCCCTGGTTGCCGCTGCCGAAGCAAAGAAGGCTGAAGAAGAAGCCAAGAAGGCCAAGCAGGATAGCATTGCTGCCGCGAAGAAGGCCAAGGCCGATAGCGTCGCTGCTGCTAAGAAGGCTGCCGCTGAAGCCAAGAAGGCAGAGGCCGAAAGGAAGAAGGCTGAAGCTGCCGAAGCAAAGAAGAAGGCTGCTGAAGAACGCAAGGCTGCTGCCGCTGCCAAGAAGGCCAAACAGGATAGCATCGCCGCTGTGAAGAAGGCCAAGGCCGACAGCGTCGCTGCCGCCAAGAAGGCTGCCGCTGAAGCCAAGAAGGCTGAAGAGGCCAAGAAGAAGGCTGAAGCCGAAGAGGCGAAGAAGAAGGCCGCTGAAGAAAAGAAAGCCGCTGCCGCCGCCAAGAAGGCCCAGCAGGATAGCATCGCCGCAGTGAAGAAGGCCAAGGCCGACAGCGTCGCTGCCGCCAAGAAGGCTGCCGCCGAAGCCAAGAAGGCTGAAGAGGCCAAGAAGAAGGCTGAAGCCGAAGAGGCGAAGAAGAAGGCCGCTGAAGAAAAGAAAGCCGCTGCCGCCGCCAAGAAGGCCCAGCAGGATAGCATCGCCGCTGTGAAGAAGGCCAAGGCCGACTCCATCGAGCAGGTGAAGGCTGCCGAAGCTGCTGCCCTGGTTGCTGCCGCCGAAGCCAAGAAGGCCGAGGAAGAAGCCAAGAAGGCGGAGGCCGAAAAGAAGAAGGCCGAAGCTGCTGAAGCTAAGAAGAAGGCCGCCGAAGAAAAGAAGGCTGCTCTTGAAGCTAAGAAGGCAGAAGAAGCCAAGAAGAAGGCCGAAGCTGCCGAAGCAAAGAAGAAGGCTGCTGAAGAACGCAAGGCTGCTGCCGCTGCCAAGAAGGCCAAACAGGATAGCATCGCCGCTGTGAAGAAGGCTAAGGCCGACAGCGTCGCTGCCGCCAAGAAGGCTGCCGCTGAAGCCAAGAAGGCGGAAGAAGCTAAGAAGAAGGCCGAAGCTGCCGAAGCTAAGAAGAAAGCCGAAGAAGAAAAGAAGGCTGCCGCTGAAGCCAAAAAGGCAGAAGAGGCCAAGAAGAAGGCCGAAGCTGAAGAGGCTAAGAAGAAGGCCGCCGAAGAAAAGAAGGCTGCCGCTGAAGCCAAGAAGGCAGAAGAAGCCAAGAAGAAGGCTGAAGCTGCTGAAGCAAAGAAGAAAGCTGAAGAAGAAAAGAAAGCCGCAGCTGCCGCTAAGAAGGCTCAGCAGGATAGCATCGCCGCAGTGAAGAAGGCCAAGGCCGACAGCGTTGCCGCTGCCAAAAAGGCAGCCGCTGAAGAAAAGAAGGCTGCTCTTGAAGCCAAGAAGGCAGAAGAAGCCAAGAAGAAGGCCGAAGCCGAAGAGGCTAAGAAGAAGGCCGCTGAAGAAAAGAAAGCCGCTGCCGCCGCGAAGAAAGCTCAGCAGGATAGCATCGCCGCAGTGAAGAAGGCTAAGGCCGACAGCGTCGCTGCCGCTAAGAAGGCCGCCGCCGAAGCCAAGAAGGCAGAAGAAGCCAAGAAGAAGGCCGAAGCTGAAGAGGCTAAGAAGAAGGCCGCCGAAGCTAAGAAGGCCGAGGAAGCCAAGAAGAAGGCCGAAGCTGCTGAAGCAAAGAAGAAGGCTGAAGAAGAGAAGAAGGCCGCAGCTGCCGCAAAGAAGGCCCAGCAGGACAGCATCGCTGCTGTGAAGAAGGCTAAGGCCGACAGCGTCGCTGCTGCTAAGAAGGCCGAGGCAGAAAAGAAGAAGGCTGAAGCTGCTGAAGCAAAGAAGAAAGCCGAGGAAGAAAAGAAAGCCGCTGCTGCCGCCAAGAAAGCCCAGCAGGATAGCATTGCCGCTGTGAAGAAGGCTAAGGCCGATAGCGTCGCTGCCGCCAAGAAGGCTGCCGCCGAAGCCAAGAAGGCAGAAGAGGCCAAGAAGAAGGCTGAAGCCGCTGAAGCAAAGCGCGCAGAAGCCGAAGCCAAGAAGGCTGAAGCTGAAGCAAAGAAGGCAGAAGCCGAAGCAAAGAAGGCCGAGGCCGAAGCAAAGAAGGCTGAAGCAGAGGCCAAGAAGGCCGAAGCAGAAGCAAAGAAGGCTGAAGGCGAAGCTGCCCCTGCAGCACAGCCGGCCGCAAAGCCTGCCGAAGCCAAGAAGGCCGCTCCCGCAGCAAAGCCCGCAGAAGCCCCGAAGGCTGCCAAGCCTGCCGAAGCCAAGCCCACTGCAAAGCCGGCCGCCGCTCCCGCCAAGAAGTAATTCTTCTGGAGATCGCATTTAAAAAGACGCCTTTACGGCGTCTTTTTGTATATTTACAATACACTAAAAACACAGGAGCACAAATGAAAAAACTGTTCGCCCTCCTTATCTTATTGTCTGTCATGGGGTTAGTCGCCTGCAACGATTCCTCCAGCGAAGCGACGGACGATTGCCTCGACGATCCCTCCCTCTGCTCGACGCAGGACGTGGAAGTCGTAGAGTAGCCGTGCCGGTCTAGGCCTTTACATTTTTTATGCTTTGCTATTGAAAGTGTTACACTTTTTGTCTATATTTGCGCAAGTTTAAACCTTGAGTAATCAGACAAGAAGATGAAACAAATTCTTGCAATGTTGAAGACCGAACCGAACTGCGCAATCCACTGCGCAACAGCAGTCGGTTTTTTCAAGGTTAATAGTTTTTCTGATTTTGCTGAACTTTTTAGTTCAGCATTTTTTTTACCCGAGTTTAAAAATTAATTAGTTCAACGGAGATAAAAAATGAAGATTGAAGGCATCGACAAAGTCCTTATCATCGGTTCTGGCCCGATCGTGATCGGTCAGGCTTGCGAATTCGACTATTCCGGCACCCAGGCTTGTAAGGCCCTGCGCGAACAGGGTTACAAGATCGTGCTCGTGAACTCTAACCCGGCTACCATCATGACCGACCCGGTCATGGCCGATGCCACTTACATCGAACCGCTGAACGTCGCCCGCCTCACCCAGATCATCGAGAAGGAACGTCCGCAGGCCCTCCTCCCGAACTTGGGCGGCCAGACCGGCTTGAACCTCGCTTGCGCCCTCAACAAGGCCGGCGTGCTTGACAAGTACGGCGTGAAGGTCATCGGTGTGAACCTCGACGCTATCGAACGCGGCGAAGACCGTGAAGTCTTCAAGGAAACCATGCAGAAGCTCGGCATCGATACTCCGCGCTCCGGCATTTGCCACTCTGTGGAAGAAGCCGAAAAGATCGTGGCCGAAATCGGCTACCCGGTCGTCGTTCGCCCGGCTTACACCATGGGTGGTGCAGGCGGCGGTTTCTGCTACAACGTGGAAGAACTCCGCACCATTTGCTCTAACGGTCTTGAACTCTCCATGACGCACCAGTGCCTCATCGAAGAATCCATCCTCGGTTGGGAAGAGCTGGAAGTCGAAGTGGTTCGCGACTCCAAGAACCAGATGATCGCCATCTGCTTCATCGAAAACATCGACCCGGTGGGCGTGCATACCGGCGACTCCTTCTGCGCAGCCCCGTTCCTCACCATCGACAAGAAGCTCGAAGAAGAACTGAAGGAAAAGGCCTTCAAGATTGTGGAATCCATCGGCGTGATTGGCGGTACCAACGTGCAGTTCGCTCACGACCCGAAGACCGGCCGCGTGGTGATTATCGAAATCAACCCGCGTACCAGCCGCTCCTCTGCCCTTGCTTCCAAGGCTACCGGCTTCCCGATCGCTCTCATTTCTGCAAAGCTCGCCGCAGGCCTCACCCTCGACCAGATTCCGTACTGGCGCGATGGAAGCCTCGAAAAGTACACCCCGAGCGGTGACTACGTTGTGCTCAAGTTCGCTCGCTGGGCATTCGAAAAGTTCCGCGGCGTTGATGACTGCCTCGGCACCCAGATGAAGGCCGTGGGCGAAGTCATGGCTATCGGCAAGACCTACAAGGAAACCCTCCAGAAGGCTATCCGCGGCCTCGAAAACGGTCGCTCCGGCCTCGGCTTTGCGAAGGACTTCAACAAGAAGAGCAAGGAAGAACTCCTCGAAATGATGAAGACCGCTTCTTCCGAACGCCACTTCCAGATGTACGAAGCCATCCGTAAGGGTGCTACCGACGAAGAAATCTTTGCCGCCACCTACGAAAAGGCTTACTTCGTGCAGCAGATGCGCGAACTCGTGGAACTCGAAGAAGAAATGCTCAAGACTCCGGGTCGCCTGCCTTCCGACGAACTCCTCATCAAGGCCAAGAAGGACGGCTTCAGCGACAAGTACATCGCCAAGATTCTCGGCATCCGCGAGAAGGACGTGCGCAAGAAACGTACCGAACTCGGCGTGGTTGAAGGCTGGTGCGCAGTGCCGGTGAGCGGTGTGGAAAACCAGTTCTACTACTACAGCACCTACAACTGCAAGGACGAATCTACCGCTTCCACCAACCCGAAGAAGATCATGATCCTCGGCGGTGGCCCGAACAGAATCGGTCAGGGTATCGAATTCGACTACTGCTGCTGCCATGCTGCAATGGCTCTCCGCGAAATGGGTTACGAAACCATCATGGTGAACTGCAACCCCGAAACGGTTTCTACTGACTACGATACTTCCGACAAGCTGTACTTCGAACCGGTCAGCCTCGAAGACGTTCTCCAGATTTACCACAAGGAAAAGCCGGCTGGCGTGATCGTGCAGTTCGGTGGTCAGACCCCGCTGAACATTGCCCGCGCTTTGAGCGACGAAGGCGTCAAGATTCTCGGTACGAGCATCGATTCCATCGACATCGCCGAAGACCGTGACCTGTTCCGCAAGATGATGGACCAGCTCGGCATCCCGATGCCGGAAAGCGGCATGGCCACGAACATCGACGAAGCCCTCGCTTGCGTCAAGCAGATCGGTGGCTACCCGGTGATGATCCGCCCGAGCTTCGTGCTTGGCGGCCGCGGCATGGAAGTCATCTATGACGAAAACATGCTCCGCGAATACGTGGCGAAGGCCGTGGGCGTGACCCCGGACCGTCCGCTCCTCATCGACCGCTTCCTCCACAACGCTCTGGAATGCGAAGCCGACGCTCTCTCTGACGGCGAACACGTTTACATCCCGTCCGTGATGGAACACGTCGAACTTGCCGGTGTCCACTCCGGTGACTCCGCCTGCATTATCCCGCCGGTGACCATCACGAAGGAAAACCTCGCAACCATCAAGGATTACACCAGGAAGATTGCTGAAGCCCTCCACGTTTGCGGCCTCATGAACATGCAGTACGCCATCGAAGACGGCAAGGTGTTCGTGCTCGAAGCAAACCCGCGCGCTTCCCGCACGGTGCCTCTGGTCTCCAAGGTCTGTAACACGCAGATGGCCCGCCTCGCGACCCGTCTGATGCTCGGCGCGAAGCTCGAAGACCTCAAGCTCAAGGACAAGAAGTTCAACCACCACGGCGCCAAGGAAGCCGTGTTCCCCTTCGACAAGTTCCCGAAGGTGGACCCGGTTCTCGGCCCCGAAATGCGCTCCACCGGCGAAGTCCTCGGTCTCTCCGATGACTACGCCCTCGCTTACTACAAGAGCCAGGAAGCCGCAGGTTCCTTCCTCCCGAACGAAGGTGCCGTGTTGATTAGCCTCTCCGACAAGGTTAACTTGTCTGAACAGGCCATCGAAATCGGCAAGGAATTCCAGAAGCTCGGCTTCAAGATCTACGCAACCGAAGGCACCGCCAAGTTCTACGAGAAGGCCGGTGTCAAGTGCGAAGTGGTGAACAAGATTGCTGAAGGCCGCCCGAACGTCCTCGACATCATCCTGAACAAGCAGGTGAACCTCATCATCAACACGCCGTGGGCAAAGCGCGACGCCATCAAGGACGAAAGCGCCATCCGCAAGGCCGCCATCAAGTACAAGGTTCCTTACATCACGACGCTCGCCGGTGCCTACAACACCGTGAAGGGCATCGCCGCCGCCCGCAACGGCCACGGCGCTGTTAAATCTCTTCAGGAGTATCACGCTTCTATCGAAGAGGTGTAAGGCTTGAATGTCATCCCCGCGAAGGCGGGGGTCTTTCTAGCGTTACACAGCGACCATCATCGTCATCCCCGCGAAGGCGGGGATCTTTTTTTTAATTACCCATAGCGAAATTACTTTGTATGTACCCCGTTTTTGAGGGGTCTTACGGACTAAACAACGGGGGGTGCGCATTTAGTCCGTAAAAATTAACGAAAAAGCACTAAAAAATGCCTGATTTTGCCTCAAAAAGCCCCGAAAGGGCACTTTTTGCCCCTTTTTCGCGCCAAAATATCGAAATTTTACGGACTAAATGGCAGGGGGTGCGCTTTTAGTCTGTCGCACACCCTAAATTTGATACAAATAAATTAACAAAAAGGCAGAAATTTACAGACTAAACGCCTGGGGGTGTGCATTTAGTCCGTAACACTCCCCGCGAACAAAAAAAGTTCCTATTTGGCTCATTTTCGCTGCGAAACCGTTTATATAGGTAGATAGGGGAGTTCCCTGTCCGCGAAGCGGTCGCATTGCCGCGCAAAAGGACAATAAAATGGATTGCATTGTCTTTCCGCAAGAAAATGTTGCTTTCTTTGTGGAATATAATTATATTATAATTATATCCAGGAGTTCTATATGCAGATAGGATTCATCTGGGACGAAAAGAAAAATGCTGCGAACCAAAGGAAACATGACATTTCGTTTGAAGAAGCCAAGACATGTTTTGAAGATGAACATGCCAGGGTGTTTTTTGACGCAGAACATTCGGCACAAGAAGATCGGTCTATTCTTATTGGCTTGTCGACAAACTTAAGAACGCTGGTTGTTGTTTTTACTGAGCGCAGTGGCATTGATGCTGAACATATCGTCCATCGCATAATTAGTGCTCGTAAAGCTACAAAAAAGGAATTTCAGTACTATTGGAACGAACGTAAAGGAGACGGTTTATGAAAAAGGAATACGACTTCTCAAAGATGAAGGCTGTGAAGAACCCCTATGCCAAGGTTCTCAAGAAGCAGATTACGATTAGGCTTAACTCGACTGCAATCGAATACTTCAAGAACATGGCTGAAGAAATGGGAATCCCGTATCAGGTTCTGATAGATTCGTACCTGACGGATTGCGCTGTCTCGAAGCGCCGGTTGAATCTCAAGTGGAGATAGAGTCCACCGCGCCTCCTAAGAACGCCGCCCGTGAGGCTAGGATTGCGGAATACCTCCGTTCTATTGGGGTTCCTGCTGAAAAAGTGGACGCGGCTCTCGCTATCAAATGACAAAATCGCGATAGCAGGGCTTTTTTTTGCCAAAACACCCTATTTCTGCAATTTTTGTCAGAAGTATTGACTAATTTAATATTTAATATTATATTAGTCAACAAAACCAGGGCCGAGCAGGCTGTCGGATGGTCGAAAAGCAAAAAGAGGGCTGTATGGCATATTTTAAGCGCACGCTAGAAACCGCAATCAAGAGGATGAATGCTTCTTTCCCTGTGGTCATGGTGACGGGGCCGCGTCAGGTGGGCAAGACGACCGTTCTCCGTAATTGCGACCCTGATCGGCGGTATGTTTCGCTGGACAAACTCGAGCTGCGGGCCCTGGCACGGGAGAATCCTGACCTGTTCCTTCAGCGGTTTCCGCCCCCCGTTCTCATTGACGAGGTTCACCATGCCCCGCAGCTGTTGCCCTATATCAAGGCCTACGTAGATGAAAAACGCGAGAAGGGATTGTTCTGGCTGACAGGTTCGCAACAGTTCCGCTTGATGAGGGGCGTTTCGGAAAGTCTTGCAGGACGAGTGGGTGTTTTGCAATTGCAGGGGTTCTCCATTGACGAACTGCGCGGTGCTCCCGAAGTCGAGAAGTTTGTGCCGACCGCACAATGGGTTCAAAAGAAGTCTTCAAACAAGGCTGTGATGACTTACGAAGAGATTTTCGAACGGATATGGCGCGGAAGTTACCCGGCCCTGTACGAGAATCCCGAAATGGACTGGGAGGATTTCTACAGTTCCTACATCCAGACCTATATCGAAAGGGATATCCGCGAGTTGATTAACGCGGGCGAAGAAATCTCTTTT
The DNA here is from genome assembly GCF_002210285.1 of Fibrobacter sp. UWR2. Classification (NCBI taxonomy): domain Bacteria; kingdom Pseudomonadati; phylum Fibrobacterota; class Fibrobacteria; order Fibrobacterales; family Fibrobacteraceae; genus Fibrobacter; species Fibrobacter sp. UWR2. The sequence goes on from NZ_MWQE01000003.1 coordinate 216,351, forward strand.
ACGAAGTTCATCACGGCGGTAGCCTCCAGAACCGGACAGTTGCTGAATTATTCCGACATAGCGAAGGATATCGGGAAGAATGTGCCGACGGTGCAACGTTGGCTTTCTTTGCTGGTGGCTTCGGGATTAGTTTATCTGCTGTACCCCTACGCACAAAGTATTGGGAACCGGATGACGAAGATGCCCAAGGTGTATTTTCTTGATACGGGACTGGCCTGCTATTTGACGCGCTGGACCTCGCCCGCAGTATTGGAGGCTGGCGCCAAGAGCGGAGAAATGCTTGAAACCTTCGTTGTGTCGGAAGTGCTGAAAACGTACTGGCACAACGGACGGCAACCGAATGTCAGCTTTTATCGCGACAAGGAAAGGCGCGAAATAGACCTGATTGTGGAAGACGGCGGCATGCTGTACCCGGTAGAAATAAAGAAGACGTCTAACCCTACAAGGAACGATATCAAACACTTTGATATCCTGGAAAAGAATGGTGTGAATGTCGGCGAGGGCGCGGTAATTTGCCTGGCGCAGACGCACCTGCCCTTGACGGAAAAGGTCAACGTTTTTCCTTTAAGTTTCCTGTGATTTAGCCCTTTACATATCGCTGCTTGCTGCTCTTGCATCTTCTTTCGTTAATGCAAAAGTTTGCCAACAAAAAGCAATAGTTTGCCAAGTTGTTGCTTGATTTTGCCAACTGTTTTTTGAAGTATGGTGTGCGAACCGTCTCGTCCTTAATCGGTAAAATAGGCGCGGGAGCCCCGCGCCACCTTGTGTAAACAAAATTTTCACGCCCTGTTTGGCTCATTTTCGCTGCGAAACCGTTTATATAGGTAGATAGGGACATCTCTATCCGCCTTTGCGGGGGCGTTCCCGCCATAAACGAAAAAATGGAAAATAAGCGCATACCCTTTGAACAACTCCCCATCACGGACCGTTTCATGTTCGCCATGGTGTTCAGCCACAAGGAAATCGCCAAGCCCTTCCTCGAAGCTGTGCTTGGCATCAAGATTCACGAACTTAGGGATCCCGAACCCGAAAAGACAGTCGAGGTAAGCCCTTTCTACAAGGGAATCCGCTACGATGTCTTTGTGAAGGAAACGGGCCCCGGTGGCGAGACCCTCCGCAGTTTCGATATCGAAATGCAGATGGAAGATACCAAGGAAATCCCCAAGCGGACGCGCTATTACCAGGCGATGTGCGATAGCGAGTCGCTGAACAAGGGCGAGGTATACTACAACCTGAAGGAACTATACATCATGTTCCTGTGTCCCGAGGACATTTTCGGACAGGGAAAAGCCGTTTATAGGTTCAAGAATCTCGAGGTCGACAACCCGGAAATCGAACTGGGTGACCTCTGCTTCAAAAATTTTTATATATTCAATAAGTACCGCGACGTCGCCGAGAAATCGATCAGGGAGTATATGGAGTATTTCGCCACCAGGAAACCGAGTTCTCCAGAAACCAAGAAGATTGACAGGATGGTGAAGTGGTACCAGACGGACAACGAAACGAGGAAACGCTATATGACTTGGCAGCAGGAAATCGACATCGCCGTAGACCAGGAACGCCAGCGTGCAAATGATGCTGAAAGGCGTTATTTCGAGGCGAAGGATCGTGCTGACGAAATTCAGAAGCAGGCAGACGCGGCAGAAGCTCGTGCTGACGAAATTCAGAAGCAGGCTGACGCAGAAAAGGCTCGTGCCGACAAGTACGAAAAGATGCTCCGCGACCTCGGTAAACTGTAGGTATTCATATAAAGAAACAGTTGGTGGCGGCCGCTGAGCGGTCGCCGCGTTTCTTTAAAAAATTATTTTATCCATAATGCGCTATTCTAGTCTCAGAATGGCGGGACGAATTAGGTATAACGCGTCTAAGAAATGGGTCTTATCGAAATGAAAACCTCTTAATTTTAAGAGGTTTGTCGAAAATTTAAGAGGTTTTAAGCTTTTTTTAAGAGAAAATTGCCGAATTTACTTCAAAAACGGCATTTAGACCTCTTAAATTTCTTTTGCTTGCTCCAAATGACAAAACCATGACAAATGGGGCGTGATTTATTCCACATTGGAATATAAATTTTTGCCGAAAGTTCCCATTTCTGGAAAAAAAATCTATAATTGTAAGCATCCGAAACACCCCTAAAATGGCGATTTTGGTCGAAAAAAGCAATTTTTGCGTCTGCTCCAGGTTGTTATGACACAAAAATGACAAAAGTTTGACAAAACTATTGCTTTTCCGAAAAAAATTGTGTATATTAGGGAAGTAAACGAGTCGAACGCTCAATTCCGGGCCAGGACTCAAACAAGTGTGTCACAAACAACAAGGAGTACACTATGAAGAAACAAGGTTTTACCCTCATTGAATTGATGGTCGTGATCGTGATCATGGGCATCCTCGCCGCCGTCGCAGTTCCCAAGCTGTTCGGCATGATCGCCAAGTCCAAGGCCTCTGAAGTCGGCCCTGCCGCTGGAGAATACGTGAAGTTGCAGCAGGCTTATATCTCTGAAGCTGTTGCAGTTGGCAACTGGCAGATTATTGGCTACAAGGGACCTGGTGATAACACCAATGGTACAACAGCTGGAGGATCCAAATCGAGTACAACCAATTTTAGTTATGCCGATGCTGGTTCGTACACGAACAATACAGCGGCTTTAAATACAACTAAAGTTGTAGGCTTTGCGGCAGCCAATAAAGCTCAGCTGAATGATTGCGCAGCAAAAACTGGTGATGCATCTTCGTCTAACTTTAACTGGAAGGTTGAAGTTGAATCCGCCGGCAACGCAGCCTCTGGTGGCGATTCTAAATTCACCTCTACAACAAACTGTGCAGAACTCACACCGAGTTTCGCAACTATTGGCAAGTAAAAAATGTTCATATATGTAGAAAGAGCCTTCCAATGGAAGGCTCTTTTAATTAACTTCAGATAAACTAGCCGTTGCCGCCAGCCTGCTGACCACCCTGCTGACCGCTATTGCCACCAGTTGCTGCTGTACCACGGCTCAAGTCTTCGAAGCGAGGAGTGAGCGCCTTGCAGTCGTTGGAGGAAACAGATGCGGTCCAAGCTGCGCCATTGCCAGTGCTAGAGGGATCCAGTTGCAAAGACCATGCTCCCGATGCACAATTGTTCAACCCAGACTTTGCAGCCGCTTTCCATGCATCTGCGGTTTGTGCAATGTCACCCTTTGCGGTGATTGCGGTTGAATACGTGAAGTCGGTTGTTTCGTTACTTGCGTCACCGATTTCATAGCCAATGTCTGTGAACGTTCCCATCTGATCGCCAGATTCTGCAATGAAGGCGTCCTGCAACTTCACGTAGTATGAAGCACAAATGTTTTTTTTCGAACAACATAGAGCAAAAAAGAGAGTCTTCCTTTTACGGGAGACTCTCTTTTTTGCTGTTAAGCCAAAATTATTAGTTGTTGTCAGCGATTGTCTTGAAGGACGCGGTCAAAGGTGCGCAATCAGCAGCGTACGTTCCAATCTTTGCCGCGGCGCCGTCACCAATACCACCAGTGTAATCAACACCAGAACCAGAAGTCTGCTTGGTTGCATTCAACTGCCATTCCGAGTTGACATCGCAATCATTGAGAGCGACCTTAGCCTTGGCTTTCCACACGGGAGTCGTGGAGGTCGGAAGGGCCGTGGTTCCATTAGTCCATGAGGTGTTTGTCGCAATTTCCGTATAATCAAAATTGGTGGTCGTTGCCATTTCATAACCGATGGTTTTATAGTTGCCCAAAGCAGCAGTTTCCGTAATGAACGCATTCTGCAACTTCACGTAGGTTGTGGCAAAAACTTAGAGATTTTTTAGTTTGTCGCAAAGTGCGAGAATTGCCGGTCTTATTCTGAAAGATAGACCGGCCAATTCACTGGATTCCAACAACGGCACGAGTTCACCAAAGGATTCTTCCGTCAAGTTTTCTGCGCAAACTCTCAATTTGTCGACAAGTCCGTCCAAATCTTTGGCTGCGACTACATTCTTATACGAACGAGCCTTTTTCAGGCGCATGAGTAAAACGTCCATTCGCGGCACAGCCTTGAACAACGACTCGTACTGATAGACGTCGTACAAATCTCGCATCAGTTCTCGTTCGTTCCATGCTGCAATTTTGTGCGCAAACGAAACGCCAGGCTCCATTACGCGAACAATTCTAGCAGGACGACCATACGGAGTCGTGAGTAGCGACGAGGACATCGGGATAGACGGGCATTCCTTTTCAGCGTTGATTTCAATTTGCGCCCGCCGCCCGCCGTATTCTACGAGAATCCTCAAGGCCTTTGAATTCATGGTAGATTCAAAATGCAAACCGTCAACTCGGGATAAGGCGCCTTCCACAAGGGATTTCGCATCTTTCTTAGAATCGAAAGGGACGAAGATGTAGTCGACGTCATTCGTGTATCGCGGGCTATGCATCAGCCTGAGCGACATGCCACCCTTGAGAATGGCGGAGTTTCCGAAATTGTCGGCGAAAAAATCGACAATCCACGCCAGCAGGGCTTCTGTGCTTTCAATTTTTTCCATTTATCGTATTCCTTGCAAACGCTTTGAACTTTGGATTGGCAAAACTCTCTAGATAGGCGTCGATCTTTTCTTTGGATAGCACGGAATAATTGACATCCTGGAAGATGTTGAAATAAAATTTTTTCTTGTGCTGGTAAAAGTAGAGTGTGTCGAGCACGGCCTTTTCTGCATCGGCCATTCGCACGCCATTTTCAAGCAGTATTGTTCCAAAACAGAGTTTTGGGGAAATTCTCGCATAGGATAGATTAATCTCCCCGACGTATTCGCTCGCCCTTGAAGGAGTCGCGCAACTTACCAGAAAAGGGCTTTCTGTTCCAATGAGTTTGTGGTATGCAAGCGCGGAACCAAACGTGATGTAAGAATCTGTACGGACCTTAGCGGAAAGGACCTGCGGATCGAAATCGCGGGCGACATAAATTCCGCGACAATAGCGTTTCAGGAGACCGACCGCCTCGAACTGTCGGACGGCAATCCAAAGCGCCTGTTGGCTAGAAATATCGAAAAGAGAGCTTAGTTCAGAAAGGGAGAAAACCCCGCCCACCCTCGGAGCGAAATCCGCCAATTTCCCCGTATTTTCCACCGCATTTTTCATATTTACATATAATATAGCATTATTTATACTATATGTCAATATGTAATGCACAAGAAAACAAAAAAAACTACAACCTACGTGAAGTTGCAGGATGCGTTCGTGTCTGAATTAAATACCTCTCTCGGCCAGTTTGCTGTTATTGGCTACAAAATGCCTAACGGAAACGTCTTTGAATATACTGATAATGTCGCAAACACGGCAGATGGAACAAGTGCAATTTCTGCTCACGGGACAGCGACAAAGTCGTGGACCGCGAAGGCTATTGTCGCTCTCAACGACTGTGCCGTCAACTCCGAATGGGGCCTTTTCACTCAAAAAGCCACGGACGGAAACGGGCTTGAATGGTCTACCGGAATTAAGGAAGGTGCGGCAGTAACTAATAATGCTGCTGACCAAGACTGCGTTGTCCTTACGCCATCATTCAAAACTTTGGCAAAGTAAAAAGTTCAAAGGAATGCAAAAAAAAGAGGCTCCCTAAGGAGTCTCTTTTGCTATAGATCCATTTTCTTTACTTGATGGACTTGAAACTAGGAGTGAGAGTTTCGCAGTTGTCGTTAGCGACATTCGGCGTATACGTTGCTTCACCAGCAGCGGATCCAGCCGCAATCGTTATCGTCCAATTGTATGTCGCGCCATCGCCTGCGCAATCATTCAACTTAGCCTTATTAGCGGCCTTCCAACCTATACCACCTGTAGCAAGAACCACGGAACCAGCGAATTCACCGGTGTAAACAAAATTGGTGGATGCACTTGTTTCTGCCGTCGTCTTAGAACCGGCGGTCGTCACAGTGCCCGGGCCCTTATAACCAATGAGGAACCAGTTGCCAAGTTGGTCTCCGGATTCAGCAATATAAGCATTCTGCAACTTCACGTATTCTCCTGCTATGTTGGAACAAAATAATTCTAACTTTGCCCGCCGCTTTTAAAGGACAAAATAACAATCAAAAAAAGGATTACGATATGCTTTTTTGCGATGTCGCTATACAATATCTGGAGAAGGAAAAATACAATCTTGCGCCGCTTTCGGTGCGGACTTATTATTGGAATATCAAGAAAATAGCAGATTTTAGGCCGGAGTTGGATTGCGAAGACTTGACTCCTGCATTGGTCCAAGAATACAAGTTTCATTTGCAAAAATTGGGGAATAAACCCGCCACAATCAACAAGGCGCTTTCCGTATTTCGGATTTTTACGAACAAGATGGTTGCGGATGGCCTGATTGCAACAAACCCGTTTGACAAGGTGAAGATCGGTCGTGTTTATACGCGTCGGGGATTCCTGACCATGCGTGAGCTCAAGTCGCTCTACCTGAATTTTAATGATAAAAGGCAGTTCCTGACGGAAACTGAGCAGGATGTGGTTCGTGTATTTCTGTTCAGTTGTTTTACTGGACTCCGCTACAGCGACTTGAAGTCTCTTGATGCGGGAGAGATTTTTGACTGGAAAATTCGCAAGCAGATGCACAAGACCGGGGACCCGGTTTATGTGCCTATTCCGCCGCAGGCGAGATTACTTTTGCCGGAGAATATGCCGTCGGGTAAGGTTTTCCACGTTGTGGAAAACTCGCACTTTAACCGGACACTTCGCAGGGCGTCCAAAAAACTGGGGTATCTCAAGCATATCCATTGTCACCTTGCCCGTCATACCTTTGCGACGACGTGCATTTCGCTTGGCATACCATTGCCCGCAACAAGTAAGTTGCTCGGCCATAGGAATCTAGAAACGACGCTAATTTATGCGAAATATGTCGATACGTTCCTTGACAAAGAAATGAAAAAGTTCAACAAACTGTGATCGGTGCTTTGCAGGTCAGTTCAGCACGATGAACGGAACCCACCGCTTGTAGAATTTCTCCTGGAACCCAACAGGGGATAAAATCGGGTTATGGTCGCCCTGGATTATGAATCGTGTTTCAGGGTGCCGGCGAGCCAAATCGGCAATCATGATGAAATCGTTATGCAGTTTGGAACTGTATACGGAGTCAATTGCATCTGCGTTGCTGTAGTATATGTCCGGGAATTCCGACATTGGGAATTTAGTGTCTGCTGTGGTCCAGGCAATAAAATGTTTTTGTGTTGTGTCGGCTAGAATACTATCGATTCTCGCGATTATCTCGGTATCGCGAAGCTGTTTACCTTTGCTTGTAGTTTTCCCGTAAATAACCTCGCCAAAACCGATATTCCTGATGTACTTGTATCGGTAATGTTCTAGACTGTCGCCACCAAAGAGGAAAGTTGTCTGGAATCCGGTATCGGCAAAAACTTTTGGCAAGAAAGTTGTATCACGATGCAATGTAACGGAATCGCGGGTGCAGGTTTGCATAAGGTCCTCTCGCTCGGCGGTGCGTGTGCGGCTGTACATGCGATTATGTGTACCGACTGCGGTTGTGATGCCATTGAATAAACTTATTTGTTTTTCAAAACGCTTCATATCGAGTGGCAAACCCCAACTTTCTACAAGGATTATCACGTTGTTGCGGGTCGAGTCAACATAATCCCGTGTAATGGTGACAGAGTCTGTGACGATGTATTTTGCCTTGTAGTCTTCGGCGATGTGTTTCCTCTGTACGGGCTTGGGAGCAATTCGTTCAAGGTAATCTATGGTCGGGAATTGGGCCAAGGGTTGAGCCGCGTAACGGTTGTTTGCTTCCAGGTGTAACATCAGTGCAACGAATAAAATAAAGCAAATTGTATTGAATTTGAATGGTTTGATTTTCCAAACTATAGCGATGGCAATGCCACATGTGGCAAAAGGTAAAATGCCATACCAACCAGTAGGCCACCCCTTTATGGCGAGTTGGTTTTGTAAGTCAATCCAAGCGATAGAGAATAGGCTGATAGTGAACGAAGCAAGAATGAAAATGAAAAAAAAGAATCGGAGAAGTCGTCCCTTTGTCATCCCCGCGAAGGCGGGGATCTCCTTTAACATGTAGTTCTTTACGAATACGATAAGCAACAGCAGTGCAAAATATTCATACCCAAACAATCCGCGGACAATGTCTTGCCCCTTCTCGAATGTGAGCAAGAACGGCACAATAGTAATCAGTGCACTTGCGATTAGCGGATACAGGAGGCGTTTCATTATTCCGCCTCCTTTGTTGCGGAATCGGTCGGCTGTACAAGGCGATATTTTAGGAATGTCATCTCGCCTATTTCTCTCAAGGTGTCCACGGCAACGCTGTCGTAATAGTGCCGTTGCAAAAAGTCTACCAAGTGAGGCTCGTTCAGTACAATTACGTTGTCGTGAACAACATCTTTGATGGGGTTTGCTACCCCAAAATCGTTCAATGCATTCGTGACCTCGGGCAGGTACGGAGTCCAATAGCCGAAAGAAACCGTGCGACGGTATTGCCCGATTGGTTCCGCCAAGTAAGGCGGGTTGCGATGATGACTAAACCGCATAAAGGCGTTCATGCTGAGCAGGAACATCTTGTCGGGCTGGCTATCGATGTAATCGAAAACTTGCATGTAATCGGTGGTGTCTTCGATGGCGAGGGTACGCATTGCGCCGCTACTTGGGTCGCGGACCATTTCGCCTGAGGTCGCGTAGATAAAAATGTTGGCAGCAGCAATAATGGCAAGGATAGAATAGACCAATTTGTGAGGAACGTTCAAGGTGAACTTGCCAAAAAGAGGTATGGCGAGTACCGCCGCATAAAGCCAGAAACCGCTTTCTACGCGGTAAACGAGGCGCCCCATAGCGAGTAGGTATGCCACAAGTGCCAATACCGTAGCCAATGACAACCACAGGTACATGTATCTTTTGCGGTTGGTCGCGTAAATCAGTAGGCACAAAATAAACCAAGTCCAAAATAAGGGCGAACGCAGGGAATGCGCCAACGCATTTAGCAGATCTCGGGGTATCAATTCTTTGGGGTTGTTCGTTCGGTATGGGGGGATGAGGTCGGAGTATTGCTTGATGCTGTCAACGGAAAATACTTCGGTATCGTACATGATCCAGTTTGATAGCATGTGCATGTCTTTTCCGGAAAGCCCCAGTTCTTCGGCATCTTCATACACTGCATTCTGGTTGTAATTCCCGTTATCGCCAAATGTTACGCGCGGTCCTTGGAATTTAACGAAGTCGGCATATTCGGGGGCCTGGTATATTTTCTGGTCCCAGCTGTGCATGGCGAATGCACCCGCGAACAAGATTGCTAGCCCTGCAATAACCCGCCACTTGACTTTCCAACAGTCCTTGAAAATGAACAGCATCCCGAGGCAGAAGAACGGCATCCCCATCAAAAAGGCCTGCCACCGCATCACGGAGCCCCACAGCATCAGCAAAACACCCAATGCAAAAGGGACTGTTTTTTTGATGTCATTGCGAGCCCCGTCAGGGGCGCGGCAATCGCAATTCCGCTTGTACTCAACTACCCCATACGCGAACAGCAGCATCCCCGCTGCACTCAGTATCGAGGCGCACTGCGTAAACTGCACCACCAAATAAAAGTCACTCGCGAACAGAGCCGTAAACAGCGCGGCCAGAATCGCTCCCCACCGCTCGCCACAACGCTGCAGCAAAACGTAGCCGATGACCGTGAATGACAGGAAAACGGAGAGCATCTCGCCTATGTAGTACCACCCGATTTCCGGGAAAAGGTGGTAAAGAGGCAATAAGGCGTAACCGTAGATGGCGTTTACGAAGATCAGGTGCGGGTTGTAGTCGGTGCCCAATGCACCGGAGAGCCTAGCTGCCATAAAGTAGTCGTCAATCGCCCCGAACTTGAGGTCACCAAAAACAAGGCATAATGCCAAGAAGAACAGGTTGATAGCTACGGAATAGGTTATGGCGCGCTTGAAGGACATGTTGAAAATATATATTTAAAATAAGATGTGTATCACAAAAGTTCCTTTAATCTCATTCGTTGTTCCCGTCTATAATGCAGAAAGGACTTTGCACGACTGTGTCCGCAGTCTAATAAAACAGACATTTGGCAATATAGAGATAATCTTGGTTAATAATTGCTCTACAGATGAGAGCCTCGGTAAATGTAATGAACTGGCGAAGGAAGATGAACGTGTGAAAGTAGTTGACATCGCTGAAAAAGGCGTGTCTGCAGCTCGCAATAGGGGAATCGAACTTGCGACTGGCGAATATATTGCTTTCGTTGATGCGGATGATTGGGTCGATTCGAACGTCTGTGAATTATTTGCCGACTTAAATGCCAAGTATGATTATGATCTTTTTTGCTATTCGGCGCAATATCATAAAAAAAGCAAAACAACCACTACCTATTTATTTGGTAAAGACATAGAATTGCTTTCTCAAAATCAAAAGGAAGAACTTCAAATAAAGGTCTTTGCTCCCCAGGCTCCGATTTTTAGTTATAAAACGAATACACGTTTTGTTGGTAGCGCATGGGGAAAATTTTATAAACGCGAAATACTGCTAAAAAATAATCTTCGCTTTGCGACAGAAACGATTATCAGCGAAGACGTCCTGTTCAATACGTTGTCTTTAGATAATTTCCAGAGAATTGGCTATACAAAGCGGTGTTTTTATAATTATGAACAAAGTAGTGACTCTGCGCAAAATAGATATCGCCCTAATAGCGACAAGTATTTCATGTTTGTGATTGAAAAAATACAGGAGTGGTTGCAAAATACGGGAAAAGACCAACGCTTTGTTGATGCCGCAAATTGTTTGTTCGTGCACTATTTATTTGGAATACTGAAAGAAGACCTGTTTCATAAGAACAATAGAATGTTTTTTGTTACGAAAGTATCTCTATTAAAGATAATTCTGAATGAAAATTGGTGTACAAAAATACTACAACGTACAAAGAAGGCGTATTTCACCTTATTAGAAATTTTTTTAGTAAATTTGCTCTTAAATAAAAAGTATTGGACTGTGTCAATTTTTTTAACATGCTACTGTAAATTACAGGCTTTCGTCAAGAGGTAATTATGGACTCCCCTTTAATAAGCGTTATTGTCCCTGTATACAATGTAGAACGGTACTTGAAAGTTTGTGTCGACAGCATTATTGGTCAAACATATTTAAACTTGGAAATTATTTTAGTAGACGATGGTTCGCCTGATAAATGTCCTAAGATATGTGATGAATATGCCGAATTTGATAATCGAATAGTAGTCATTCATCAAAAGAACGGGGGGTTGTCTGTAGCGCGAAATGCAGGAATTGATATTGCCAAAGGTGAATTTCTGACTTTCATAGATGGCGACGATTTCGTTGCTAAGAATTATATTGAGTTGTTATTTAATGGTTTGTTAAAATCGGATGCAGATATATCGATTGCTTCATTTTGTGCTTTTGCAGAAGGAAATCCTTTGGAAAAAATGTATGACTTTTTGCCCTTTGTTGAAATGGCAAAAGATGAATGTTTTAAGCGATACGGGTCATTGAAAGCGGAATTGTCAATGCCGTTTATTTCTGCCTGCAATAAAATATACAAGAAAGAATTGTTTAACACAATCAGGTTTCCTGTAGGAAAGTTATATGAAGATGCTTTCATTACTTATAAAATGATTGACAATGCCAAAAAAATAGCCTTTACCCCGTCTAAATTATATTTCTATCGTATAAACCCTCAAAGCATCCTTGGGCAATCCTTTAGAGAGAAACATCTTGAGATGGTAGAAGCTTTTCATGACGGGTTAGACTATTTTTGTCAAAAGGGGGAAGGGGCGATAGCCGAATTTTTTTTGCCGCCGTTGCTGATGCGAGAAATATATTGTTGGTGGGGGACGAAGAAAATTTTGAAAGATGAAAAAATGGCAAAAAAATTATTAAATGACTACAGGAGTCACTGTAAAAAGCTAAAACAATCAAACCTGTTGCTGCTTATCGCATTTAAGTTAATTTCCATTTGTCCATGGCTGTATATCATGTATAGAAAAATCAGTCCAGCTTATTTTGGAGATAGACGATGATTCCAAAGATTGTTCACTATTGTTGGTTGAGTGATGACCCTATGCCAGAAGAATCCATCAGGTATATCAATTCCTGGCATCAACTCTTGCCTGACTATAGATTCATTCTCTGGAACAGGGATAACTTTGATATAGATTCAATACCTTGGGTCAAAGAAGCCTTCAATAGTAAGAAATACGCTTTTGCGGCGGACTTTATTAGGCTTTGGGCAGTCTATAATTATGGGGGGTTTTATTTAGATTCTGATATTGAATTAAAAAGATCCCTTAATAGACTTTTGGAAAGTCATGTTGTCTTTGGTTATGAAAGTCCACAAAAGAATGGTCTCGAAGCAGGTTGCTTTGGTGCCGAGCCAAAAAATCAATTTATCGGGAATTGCTTGTCTTATTACAATAATCGACATTTTATAAGTAACGACGGATCTCTTGATACGAAACCGTTGCCTTCAATAATGAGCAAATTTATTACTTCTGAAATAAAAGAACATGTTTTCTCGTATGATTTTTTTACGGCGATGAATCAAGATACTGGTGCGATTGAAGAAACGTCAAATACTTATGCAATTCACCATTTCGCTGGAAGTTGGCTGAGTGATTTTGAAAAAAAGATTATGACAATGACCTCTTGTATACATAAGATTTTCGGGAGAAATCTGTTCAGTAAAATCGTTTTTATTGTAGGTATATTTGCATTGAGAATAAAAATTTTTGGAGTAAAAAAATCCCTTTCGTACTATCGTCGGCAGTATTTTACGGCAAAAAAAAATACATTAGAACCGATAGTCTCTTTTTTTAGAGATAAATGAAATTTCCCAAAATGAAGTAACTAGGTATTGCTAGTTTTTATATTACTGGCTCTAATGACGCCTTTTCTAAAATAAGGTGGTTGGAAGACGTTGTCCATAAAACAAAGCATATATCCATCTGATGAGGACACGGAATAGCCCCATTTTTCGAACACATCCTTTAATGTGGAGTAATGATTGTATTTATGATAGGTACAGCAAGCGACATTGATTTTTCTATTTAAGAAGAAATCAGAATTTCCTTTTATAACCATTTCTTCTGCGCCCTCTATATCCATTTTCACAAAAAAATGCTCCATAGGATCTTCTTTTACAGAGGAATTTAATGTAACCGACGTGGAATCGTCTTTATCACTGACCCATTTGTTGATTATTACAACCTTGTCTTTGTATGGAGCGAACGTAGCATGAAGAGGTCTCTGCCATATAGGATCCGCCTCATACAAATACAGTTTTTTCAAATCGTCAATTGAGTCTAATGCAATTAAGCCCTCAGCACATCCAATATCTAGCAAGATATCTCCAGGTTCAATTTTAAATTGTTCCGACTGGTATTGGTGTGGTGCTTTAGAAGTGAATCCTCCCCCTAACAGATTTTCTCGTTCAATGTAGTATTTGTATTTCTCGGAAACTTCTTTGGGGTTCCAACATGCAGGAAAAAACAATTTTTTCCCATTATGCAAAACATAGGGTAGTTTATAGCGTTTATCAACACCCACAAGAATTTCATCAGATTCTAGAGTCTTAACCTGATCATAAGGAAACATATCATGAATATTTTTTTTATCTAAAAAATCTAATTCGTCAGAATATTGCTGAGCAAGTTCAGGCATGTTTTTTAAACACAAACTAACAATGAAACCTCGCAACCGATCAATTTCATTCAACTTGTTTAGATAATCATCTTGGATATTGTATTTACCCATAAGATGAAAATTTTTTATTAGATTGAAAAGAACTCTTTTCAAATAAGACATATCAAACATTTCAAACTCCTTCACTTGTTAAAGACGTTGTAATAAAGAATCCCACTTATCACCGATTGCCTTGGAAGAATAGTTCTGGCATTTGTTTATGCAATTTTGAGCTAGTTGTTGCCGCAAAGGTTCGTTCTTTATTAGTTCAATTACTTTTTTAGCAAATTGCAATTCATCATTTTTTTCTACGATATAACCATTGACTCCATTTTCAATAACCTCTGGAAGTGCAGCAAAGGTGTTGAATGCTATTGGGACGCATCCACATTGTTGCGCCTCAAGTAAAGTCATTGGCCAACCCTCAAAACGAGATGTCATCATAAAGAGGGGGCTCTCTATATAAAAATTTTCAGGTTCTGACGTTGCTCCGAGAAAAGAGTAATTCTTTATATTAATGCCTTTTGCGTAATCCCTTAATTTTTGTTCGTCTATTCCCGAGCCGACAATAATTAAATTCCAATCACAGATGCCCGAATCCTCAATTATTTTCCAAATGCGTAATGCTGCCGAAATGTTTTTTTGAAAATCATCAAGTCTACCAAGAATGAGCGCGACTTTTTTCTTTTGAATGAAATTCAATTGCTGAGGTTGAAAGGTTAAGGGGTTGTTTATACAACTGATTTTGCCAACATCTTGTCTTTTTACGATACTACGGAATTCTTCGACGTACGCGTCGGAGAGTAAAATGAATCTATTCGCAATATCGTACATTTGCCCCAACATATTGATACGGTGATTGCGAAAATCAAAAATTACCATTTGAAATTTTACGAAATACCAAATGAGAATCTTTAATCGGTTTATTACCGATAATGGCTTTTTCCTATTGTGAGCAGATGGCGCATTATGCAAACAAAAAACAATTTTGCATACGCCTCTTTTTTTCAAATAGGACATTGCATGGTTTATATTGGGATCAAACAGTCCCTGAATGATGATAACGTCTATATTGTACTTTTGAATGTAAGTTAAAAAGTCAACTGAAACTTTTTTTCTAGAGTCGTTGAAGTTGTATTCGAATACATCTTGTTGATGAGTTGTATTTTCACCTTTTATACAGCCTTCAAAACAATTATAATTATGGTCGCATAATTCTTTTTTCAACAAAAAAGAAACTCTTTCTACACCACTTTGATTGTAGTCAAGAGAATTATGCAAAATTAAGATGTTTTTCATATTACGAGATCCTCAGTCCAAGAACCAGGAACGCCTTACTTAGATGCAAGGTCTGCTTGACTTTTTCTAGTCCAAGGAAAATGTGAATGCCCATGCCGCAAAACGGCGCATATTTTGTCTGTGTCAATTTAAGGTTTTTGTATTTTTTTATCAAAGACGAGATATCTTCGGCTTTTAAGGTTTCCATATCCTAAATATAATATTCCAGAGTTTGAAAAATTACCATTTTTGACGGGCAAATGGTGAAATTTCTTGAATTCATGAGCGATGGATGTTTTATTTTGAGAAAAAAAAGTATTGTTTGTTAGATAGATGCCGTAATTAAGTTATTTTTTTGCTATGGATAGTTTTAAATCATTTGATGTCTTCGACACCTGCTTAATTAGGCTTTGTGGAACTCCAGAAAAAGTTTTTGACATAATGTCAAAACGTTTGTTTTGTGACGCCCAGATCCATTTGCAAAAAGCTTTTCTTGCTGAACGAGAACGTATTGAAAGCGAGGTGCTTAAAAATAATCCTAACGCAAACATTACGCAATTGTATGACGAATTTGATTCATCTTCATTTGGCTTAAGCAAAAACGATTTGATTGAACTGGAAATGGCTGTTCAAGAAGAATTGCTATATCCAAATGGTCAAATACTAAAACAAGTACAAGAGGCTAGAAAAGCTGGCGTAAAAATTGCATTTCTTTCGGATATGTATCTTCCATCATCGTTGATAAAAAAAACTTTAGAAAAATATGGTTTTTATAAAGACGGAGATATATTAGCCATTTCATGTGAATGGAACGCTTCAAAACATGAAGGCAGCCTGTTTGACAAAATATTAGACTTTACTAAATCAACGCCGAAACAATGGGAGCATTGTGGAGACAACCCATGGGCTGATTACGAAATGCCTCGCCAAAAAGGGTTCAACGCTCAACTTTATAAAAATGGAGACTTCTCCAGCGATGAAATGGAATGGCTTAGGGAATCCACATATTCAGCGAGTAAACTTGCTGTAGAACATTTTTGTGGGATTTGCCGCGCAGTTCGTTTAAATTTGCCAAATGGCATTGAATACACGTTGGCTGTTGATTTTGTTGCGAGTATATATGTCCCTTACGTTTACCAGGTTTTACAAGAATCTCACAAGAGAGGCTTTAAACGGCTTTATTTTATTGGTCGTGATGGGAGGATTTTTTTGAAAATAGCAGAACAGTTTCAATCTCGATTTCCTGATATTGAACTGAGGTATATTAAGTTTTCTAGAAAAGCTATTTATCCGTGTTCATTCTACAACGCTGATGAAAAGGAATTGGAATGGTTTTTCCGATATTCCAAAAACCAGAAATTGTCAAACGCATTGTCATATCTTGGAATAGAATGGGATGAAATGTCCGCAATATGGCAACAGTCTTTTTCCGAAGATATGGTGCTGAATAACGCCAATATTCCGAAAGTAATAAAAGTGTTTGCCCAAAACGATTCTGCTTTATTACGGCAGCGTTCTTCTCAGAAAAGAAATGTTTTTTTGAAATATTTGCGACAAGAAGGAGTATTGGATCAGGTAAAAAAGGCTTTTGTTGATTTGGGGTGGATTGGGACTACGCGAGTTTGCATAAATAAAATCCTAAAAAAAGAAGGGCAAAATCCATTTTATGTTTTTTATTTTGGCGTAACAAGCGGATATATGGTTGGTGGCGAAAAAGATGACGCATTTATTTTTCTAAGGCAAGGTCTTGTTTGTTCGGAATTGGCTATAACATTGTTAGAGCATTATGCTTCTATGAATGAAGATGGAAGCGTTCTTTCATATGAGCAGAATGACGAGTTGGTCTTCCCGATTGAAGCCGAAGCTATGTTTTCGGGGAATCAATTAATCCGGATAAATGAAATTGCAGTGGAAAAAATTTCCCAATTATACGCACGTCTTAACTTTTCTGAAGAAGAAAATTATAATGTATTCTTGTGTTGTGGATTTAGAAAAATGAATTCTGTAGAAAAAGCACCATCACTACAGGAATATGAGATGATTTCAAAGTTGCAATCAGAAGATTTTGGTGTGAAATCGCGCATTGCAAAGAAATATTCTGCAAAGGACATTCTGGCGTTACTGGTATGGGGCGTCCCATCGCAACCATATTGGAATGCTGGGGCTCAAATAAAAACTTTTGGCAAGTCTAGCCGTTTTTTTGCAAAAATCTTTAAAATAACATCATCTTCTACTTTATCGGCTAAACTTAGGTATTGGTGGGATCAGAAAAAAAGAAGATAGTCTACATATTGATTCACTCTCTAAAAAGAATGAGTCTATCTCTAGTTAAAGAAAGGCTTGATTTAGTGAACGACCCATAATATTTCATTTTCTAGGAAATCTCGCATTTTCGAATGACGTAAATATCACCGGTCTTTTTTTTCAGATCAATTACGAACAGCTCTGACAAGTCCTTTTCTAAAATACGGTATATTTAAATTGGGATCCCAGTAAAAAACCATGAACCCATCAGAAAACTCCGTTTGGAAGCCATGTGATTTCAAAAACAGTGGAATGTCTTTTTCATGGTCGGCTCGATGATAAGTGCAACAAGATACCTTTATTTTGTTGCTTGATTGTAGAAAGGTTTCGCAGGCCCGAAGAACGTTTTCTTCTTCGCCCTCTATGTCCATTTTTATAAAATATGATTCACCTGTTGTTTGGGGAAGAACGCTTGATAGAGTGGTGCAATCTTTGGAATCTACACCGGATAAATATTTGGAAATTATAGAAACCTTGTCTTTATAAGGCTCAAAAGTTGCTTTAAGAGCATCTATCCAAACTTCATCAACTTCGAACAAATAAACGAATTTAGCTTTTTCAATGACATCTAGAGCGAATAATCCTTCGGCAGCACCGGCATCAATTATAATATCACCATTATCAACATGAATTTGATTGGATTGATATTGATGAGGTGTTTTGGTTGTAAAATCACCGCCTAAAATGTTCTCGCGTTCTATAAATCTAAGATAATACTTGGAAGCGGTTTCTTTCGACCAACCTTTGGGAAGGTACATTTTTTTTCCGTTGTGAATGACGAAAACTTTACTTTTTTTTGAATCATATTCCACATGCACTTCGGAAATTTTTTTTATTGTCGGATATGGGAACGGATCTATTAAGTTTACGGAATTAAGATAATTTAGTTCTTCGTTGTATTTTTCTGCTTCGAGGGGGTGCATATTGTAATAATTACTAATAATTTGTTTTTTACATTGAAGGACGCTTTGACGAAAATCGCTGTACTCAATGGGCTCATGTTCTTTAAATCTTGTAAAAAGGTCGTATTCCCCTAAATAGTGGAAATTGCGAATAAAGTTGCGAACAACAATAAAAAAATATTTAAACAAAGACATTTTCTTATTCCTTTATATGAGTTTGACCTTTCCAAATAATATTCCCCCAACCTCGATTCCATTGGGCAACATCTTCTTGTCTGCTTGCGGACAATTGACTAATTGCGAAAGCAATTACATGCGGAACGATATCAAAATCTCGTTGGCAGGTTAAAAAGTTTCCAATGCCTGTTGCAAAGGAAACATCGTACAACCCCTTTGCAAGAAAGTGGTCACATAATGTTAAAGAAATTTTTTTCGTTTCTCCTTCTTTTATTTTGAATGTTTGAGTATTAGAAACGCTACCAATTGGAAAACCGTCTATAGAGAAGACCGTTAAATTAATACGACATTCGTTTACAGTTTTATTTGCATAAACAGTAAAAACAAATTCAATAGGTTCGTCTGAGGCAAACTCATTGCTTTTCTTCGCAAATTCAATAGAAAAAAATTGGACGTCTTTTGTGCTGTCTAAATTTTCCATACATGCAATTTCTTTTTTCCATATTTTTTTATAAGCGTTCTGGTTAGAGTAGAAATCTACGGCATCTTCTACATTACCATCAAACGCCACTTGCCCCTGATTAAGCACAATCCCGCGTTTACACAAATTCTTCACTGCGCCCATATTGTGGCTCACGAACAGCACGGTCCTGCCTTCGCCGCGGCTTACGTCCTGCATCTTGCCGATGGCCTTCTTCTGGAATTCGGCGTCGCCCACGGCGAGCACTTCGTCAACCACCAATATTTCGGGTTCCAGGTGTGCCGCGATGGCGAACCCGAGGCGGACGGTCATGCCGCTGCTATAGCGTTTCACGGGGGTGTCCAGGTAGCGTTCGCAGCCGCTGAAGTCCACGATTTCGTCGAGCTTGCGGGTAATCTCGGCGCGGCTCATGCCCATGATGGCGCCGTTCATGTAGATGTTCTCGCGGCCGGTCATCTCTGGGTGGAATCCGGTGCCCACTTCGAGGAGGCTCGCGATGCGGCCCCGTGCGCGGATGGTGCCGGTAGTGGGGGCGGTCACGCGGCTCAGCAGCTTGAGGAGCGTGCTCTTGCCGGCGCCGTTCCTGCCGATGATGCCCACGACGTCGCCCTGTTCCACCTTGAAGTTGATATCCTTCAGGGCCCACACGTATTCGCTTGCGCCCTTGTGCGCGCGGTCGTTGACTTCGCCCACCTTGAGGTAGGGGTCCTCGCGGCGCAGCACCTTGGTCTGCCAGAACCTGTTCAGGTCGTGGCTGAGCGTCCCGGTGCTCACAAGCCCCAGGCGGTACTGCTTGCTGATGTTCTCGAACTCGATCGCGGTCATGGTCTTTTCAAGGTCTTTAATAAACCGCCCTGGATTGCCACGGCCTTCGGCCTCGCAATGACGTTGGCGGTCATCTTGTTGAGTAATATAGATTAAAAGGGGGTGCCGGGAACTTGATTTTGAAAAAATGCGCGAAAAACGCGCATTTTTCGCTGTCCCGGCAGGTCCCTTAAAATGGTGTTATTGGTGCCGACCCTGGGATTGAAAAAAATTTGTCTCAGACCTATTGACAAACAGGTTTTGAAAAAGTATATTGTAGTGCACAAGCGTGCAGAAGCCGTGCGCAAAAATTGATCTAAGACCCGCAATTTCAAGCCTGTTTGCGGGAAGGAGTGAAAAATGAGCGAAAGTAAAGGCAAAATTCTGGTTTTGAGAAACCAACGGGTTGTTTTGGGTTGTGGCGTGGCTGACGGGGGTGTATATGTTAACTAGATTTGGGGAAAACGTGCACAACCACAATATCCACGAGAAAGTGCCAATGGAATTAAACATTGAAAATTTCGCGAAGATAAAGTCGGCCAAGATTAAGTTGGACGGCATAACTGCGATTGCCGGTTTGAACGATACTGGGAAAAGTACCGTTGGTAAGATTCTTTATGGAATTTTTAGTGCTGTTGCCAATATAGATAAGTCCGTTGTTCAAGCGAAGAAGCGTAACATTCGACAAGAAGTCGTTTCGCTTCTTCATCAGAATAATCTGAATTCGCATGGAAGTATATCTCAAAGTGTTTTTAGATATACGCTAGATTTTATTGAAGAGTTGGTTGTTTCAGAAAATAAAAAAGATGCCGTTGATTTATATCTACGGGATCTTGAAAAAAAGCAAAAAGAGTTTGAAATTACATTCAATGAAGATTTGAAATCGCAAATTACCGAGTCGATAAAGAAAGTCCTAACTATTCCAGATGAAAAAGTTGCGCAATCGGTTGTTTCGCTAGCTTTCCAAAAGATTTTCAATGAACGAATTAATAATATTGACAACCCAGATGCCGATGCTATTGTCGGATTGCTGGTAAAAAAAAGGTATGTTGAATTAGTATTTAAGGATGATTCTCTTGAGTCCATGCGTAGAGAAATTTCCTTGGTAAATTCCGCCACGTATATTGACAATCCATTCGTATTGGACCGATTGAATCAATTGACAATTTATGAGAATCGTGAATCTCCATGGGTAAGGGATTTAACAAATAAACTCGTTTCCTTAAATGAGAAAAGAAGGAATGAAACCTTAGAGGACGAGGCTCTTTCAAGAATGATTGTTAGCGAGGGCTTGCAAAAGATTCTTGATGAACTGGATGAGGTTGCTCCTGGTTCTATTGATAACACCCATGATGGATATTTGTACAGAAGGGGAAAAAGCGGAAAAGCCTTGTCCGTCAATTCCTTGTCAACGGGTTTAAAAGCTTTCGCAATTATCAAACGCCTCCTTTTGAATCAAGGCTTGAAAGAAAGGGATGTTCTAATTTTGGACGAACCCGAGGTTCATTTGCATCCTGAATGGCAGCTGAAGTATGCCGAAATCATCGTTCTTCTTCAGAAAACGTTCAATTTGACTGTTGTTGTGACGACGCACAGTTCCCATTTTTTGGAAGCCTTGGATTTGTATTCCAAAATCCACAAGACAAGTGATGTTTGCTCATACTACTTTGCTTCTTGTGGTCAGGATTCTGATTTAGTCTCGTTTGAAAATGTGACGGGGCAATTGGAAAAGATTTACAGCAATCTCGTTCAACCGAGTTTTTTTATTGATGAAATCAAAGAAAAACACGGGGTGGAATGATGAGTATGTATGAGTCGTTTGTGAATTTGCTGACAAACTATTGTCGGCAAGTTGGCTGTCCGATACAAATAGAGAAATCTTTGCAGGATTCATCGGAAGACGATGCCAATGCGGTAAAGATTTTTATGTCAAAATACAAAGACTTGAATTCTATTTCGATGGATGCGATTGCTCATGATGTTGTGAGAAAAATTCATTTTGCAGGCACAACAAAAGAGGACGAATCTCCGGCGTCAGTAGATTCTTTTTTGATAGATTCAAATGGCTTTTGGTATTTTATCGAATTTAAAAATCAAAAGATTGGCGCGTCAAAAGAAAAGTGCATTGAAAAGTCTTATGCCAATGTCTATTGGTTACTGAAAATTTTAGAGGAACTGAAAAATAACGATTCATTTTCGTTCGAATCTTTTAGTTCATGCCCTTCTGGCATTTCTCCACTAAATTTTGTCAAAGAATATTGCAAATTTATTTTGGTCATAGCAGATGGTAAAGATGATCTTGAAATATACAAGATACGAGAGGCTAGAAAGGCTAAAAAAAGATGGCCTGATTCTGATTGGGCAAAATATATGAAAAAATTAGAATCATATATTTATAAATCTGCAGAAGTGTATAATGTTAAACAGTTTGACCGAGAGTTTGTTAAAAATTTTAGATACTCCTAAGAGATGATTTGCTTCTGTGAAATCTTGCGTTAGGGACGGAGGTGGCGAAGCCATTCGGAGGGCCGCTTGTCAACAACTCTCGGCCCTCTGAATCCTTCGTCTTCGCTCAGGACAGGCTCGAAAATCGCCATGCGAGGCGGCAATTTTATACCGCGACGGCCCGACCCCGGCCTGCCGGGGAAACGCCCAAGAAATTTAAGATAATTCGGGAAGGCCGGTCATTTGACGCCTACGGCGTCTGTGGCTGCGGCTCGATCATGTCGGTACGCAAGCGTCCCGCCGCGACACTCGCCTTGCACACTACTCCGGGTGGAATCCGGTGCCTACTTCGAGGAGGCTCGCGATGCGGCCCCGTGCGCGGATGGTGCCGGTGGTGGGGGCGGTCACGCGGCTCAGCAGCTTGAGGAGCGTGCTCTTGCCGGCGCCGTTACGCCCGATGATTCCCACGACGTCGCCCTGTTCCACCTTGAAAACCCGATGAGCGAGAGCCGCGGCCAAACTTGTTTGGCCATGGCCGAGCGATAAGGGTTTCTGCAAGTTGATGTCCTTCAGGGCCCACACGTATTCGCTTGCGCCCTTGTGTGCGCGGTCGTTCACTTCGCCCACCTTGAGGTAGGGGTCCTCGCGGCGCAGCACCTTGGTCTGCCAGTAGCCCGAAGGCGAGTGCAGCAAGAAAGAACTTGTTCTTTCTTATTGCCGAGCCAAGGAGCGGACGCCGTAGGCGTCAAAACCTGTTCAGGTCGTGGCTGAGCGTCCCGGTGCTCACTAGCCCCAGGCGGTACTGCTTGCTGATGTTCTCGAACTCGATCGCGGTCATGGTCTTTTCAAGGTCTTTAGTAAACCGCCCTGGATTGCCACGCCTCTATCGAGGCTCGCAATGACGTTGGCGGTCATCTTGTTGAGTAATATAGATTAAAAGGGACTGCCGGGAACCCAAATCGGAAAAAATGCGCGAAAAACGCGCGTTTTTCGCTGTCCCGGCAGGTCCCTTAAAATGGTGTTATTGGTGCCGACCCTGGGATTGAAAAAAATTTGTCTCAGACCTATTGACAAACAGGTTTTGAAAAAGTATATTGTAGTGCACAAGTGTGCATAAACCATGCACGAAAACTGATCAAAGACCCGCAATTTCAAGCCTGTTTGCGGGAAGGAGTGAAAGATGAAAGAAGGTGTGACCGTTGTGTCGGTTAAGAAACCTAGAAATCCCCTTATAAGAACCTGCTCAAGCCGCGAATGTACATCATTCTGGGGTAAAAGCGATTGAATTATACTTGACGGGGATTTGTAAATTATGTATATTATAAGTATAGAGATGAAGGTGCGGTTTGATCCGGGGAAGGCTCTCGTGGTCAAGCAGAAGCATAGCATCGATATGGAATCAGTAAGGCAAGAAATCCTTGCGGGCCGATTTGTCACTAGGATGGTTAATAACCAAACAGAACATAAGGGTCAAAGAATGTTTCTTGTTCTTGTGGATGGGTATGTTCATTGCGTTCCGTTTATTGAGGAAAACGATGGAACATATTTCCTTAAGACAGCTTTCAAAAGCCGTTTGTATCAAAGGAGGTTTGAAAATGGCGAACTCGAAATTCATAGATGAGCCGATTGATGACGAAGAACGCGCTTTGATGGAAGCGGTGGAAAATGATGAAACTGTTCCGCTCCCGCAAGAAGAGGAAGAACGGATTCGGGCTGACATTATGTCTGCTTCGGCGAAGAACATCACCATCCGTATGCAGCTTGATGATTTGAACGGCATCAAGAAAATGGCGAAGGCCGCGGGCATGCCTTACCAGACGCTCATCAATTCCATCATCCACCGTTACGTGACGGGCGGCATCGTGTTCAAAGTCGCGGTGTAGGCCTATTTATACCGAATTCGGTAACATTAGATTTAATGCTGGCGGCAATACGGCTGACGATGACGTTTTCGGCTTGGTTCACCTTTTTTATTTCCATTTTTTGTCAAGTTCTTTAAAAAAGTTCCTGTCGTTTCCAGCAAAGCAAAATTCATAGAATTCCGGCTTGTTTTCTTTTAGCCATTTGCATTTTGCTCTGATTCCTTTTCGTATATGCGAAATGTTTAGATGTGAGTATTTTTCGGCGGCGTGGATGATGTTCATTATGTCTGGTCCGCAGATACAAACGTCGTAGTTGCTGTAGTCTTCATAACCGAATTTGTCAACTTCCTTTTTTAGCTTTTCTTTGTAAGAGATGTAAATGAAATCATCTTTAAAAAGATGGTTGATTTTTGTCCAACGATACTGGATGTCTACAATTCCCGAAGTTTTGAGATATCCATCCATATACCAAATGACTCGACTGTGAATTTTGATGTAATCGTCAGGTAAATCTTCTGCCGTAATCTTAGTGGGGTATCGTCCGTGTGAGTAAAGGAATTTGTTTTCGGTATCCAGCGTCTCTCGAATACGTTTCCCGAATTTGCCTTGTGTGTAGATGTATGATCTGATGCGTTTTGTCATTTTACCTCCGAATGGTTGCCTTTGTCGGGGACAGTGCATGCCGAATATATATTTTTTTTAGAAAAATTACTACACCTATTGCATTATTTAAAATTTTAATATATATTATAGGTGCAGTAAAATTAATAGGATGAAATGCAGGTTGTGTTCGCAGACAAAGAATTAGCTCGCTGCGCGGGCGACAGGGCCTATGCTGTGCGAAAGTTGGGGCAACGTCGTGCGGATGTTTATTCGGTAAGAATAGACGCCTTGCTTCGAGCCGTTGATTTGGATTCATTGAAATATGTGGCGGGGCGTTTTCATGAATTGGTTGGCGACCGTGCGGGGCAATGGGCGTGCGATTTGGATCATCCGTATCGGCTTATATTCAAGCCGGTTTTAAATAGTGACGGGAATATTGTCGGATTGATTGTGGAACAAACTGTTTCTATCTTAGAAATTGTAGATTATCATAAGTAGGAGCTCTTATGCAGGTTTATAGATGTGATGAATTGGCTGTTGTGGTGCCTCCTGGGCGGCATCTTGCTGAAAAACTTGAAGAAATGGGCCTAGATGCGAATGACTTGGCTGCGCGTATGGGGTATACGCCCAAGGCGGTGAATGATATTTTGCAGGGCAATTGCCGCATTATGCCGGAAGTCGCAATCATGTTGGAGATGGTTACAGAAATCCCAGCTTCGTTTTGGCTGCGTAGCCAAATTGCTTATGATGAATACCTTTCACGCGAACTTATTAAGGCAACGCTTGAAAACCAACCCTTGTGGCGAAAATCTTTCCCGCCAGAATTGAATGCTCGTGATTGGGTGGAAAAAGACAAAGATAATGAGAAATCGGGCCTTTCGCTCCTCAAATTTTTCGCGGTGGCGTCCCCCAAGGCGTGGGACGGTTACTACAAGGATGCCCGCCTGAAGGTGGCGTTCCGCATTTCTCTTGCCGAGGTCAAGGACCCGTATGCCATGTCGGCATGGATTCGTCGGGGCGAGATTCTTTCGGATCAGGACCCGATGGAAAAATTGGGACAGATTCCTGTTCGCAAGCGCCTAAAGGCTGCACTCCCCGAAATCATCGCGTTTGCGGCGGCCAACAAGGTGCGCCCGAAGGGCAAAAAACGCATTACCTACTGGACGCCCGAGGCGGAGGTTGTTGACGACTGTATGACGGGGCTGCAGGAACTATGCCGTAAAATTGGAATTCGCGTGCTGTTCGTGCAGAATTTCAAGAGCGCCCCTATACATGGTATGTATCGCTGGTACAAGGATGTGCCATTGATTCAGTTGCACGACCGTTTTAAAAAGCGCGAAACGATGTGGTTTACGTTCTTCCATGAGCTGGCGCATGTGCTGTATCACGGAAAGAAGGGTATTTGTCTGCAGAATATTGAAATTACGCACAACTACCCCGAAAAAGAGGATGAGGCCAACTGCTTTGCGCAGAAATGCATGGTTGAAGCGGGATTTAAGGTGTAGAAGCACGGCAGGTGCGTTGCACTTTACACCGTGTCCATGAACGTGCGCTGTATCTTGTTGAATACGATTACGCCCAGGGCCAGGATGAAGGCGGCGAAGCCGGCGGTGTAGCCGAGGGCGGCCCAGCTGAATTCGCCTACGCCGAGCATGCCGAACTTGAACGTTTCCATGATGCTGGTGAGCGGGTTTGCCTGCATGAGCATTTTGAGGCGCGGATCCTCGATGGTGCTGAGCGGGTAAATCACTGGAGTCGCGTACATCCACAGTTGCACAATGAAGCTTAGTAAAAATGTGAGGTCGCGGTACTTGGTGGTGAGGCTGCTGAACAGTACGCCAAAGCCGAGTGCGAGCGCGGCGATGAGCGCTATGAGCACGGGTGTGAGCAGCGCGTACAAGTTAGGGTGCACGGGTGCGTCGGTGAAAATCATGTAGTACGCGAACACCAGGAAAAAGAGCCCCATCTGGATGCTGAGTCGCACGAGGTTGCTCGTGACGGTGGCAAGCGGCACCACGAGGCGCGGGAAATACACCTTGCCGAACATGTTCGCGTTCTCGATGAAGGTTTTGCTCGTCTGGTTCAGGCATTCCGAAAAGTATGTCCAGAGGCAGATGCCGGCGAGGTAGAATAGCGGCTGCGGTAATCCGTCTGTCGAAATTTTCGCGATGCCGCCGAACACGACCATGAACATGACGGTGGTCATGATGGGTTGAATGAAAAACCACAGCGGGCCGAGAATAGTTTGTTTGTACCACGTGACGATATCGCGCTTGACGAACATACGGTACAAATCGCGGTACTGCCAGATTTCGCCGAAGTCTACCGAGAGTAGGCTCGACTTTGGCTTAATGACTGTTGTCCATTCGTTTGTCTGTGCCGCGGCCATTTGCTTGCCCTAGAATGTCCGTTCGCGCACCACGTATTGCGGCGACTGGTTGATGCTGATGTAGATGCGGCCTACGTATTCGCCGATAAGCCCGAGCAGTAGCATAATCATGCCGCCCACAAAGAGGAGCGTGGCGAGCATGCTGGTGTAGCCCACGGGAACTTCGGGGTGCATGAACTTTTGGTAAACGACGAAGATGCCTGCGCCAAAGCCCACAAGGGCGCAGAGGATGCCGATGAAGGTCGCTGCACGGAGCGGCTTGACGGAAAACGCGGTAAAGCCGTTAATCCAGAGCCCGATTAGGCCTGCGATGGTGTAGCCGGATTCGCCTTCGATGCGGCGTCGGTGCTGGACTTCGACGTTGCCCAAGTTCTTGGTCGCTCGGAAAACAAGGCCGCTGATATAGGCGAAGGGGTGGGGGTAGCGCACGATCTCTTCGACGATGAACTTGCGCATTATAAAGAAGCTCGTAGTGCGCAGCGTCTTGGGCTGGCCGATGATGTTTTCGGCCATTTTCTTGTTGACCCACGTGCCAAAGCGGCGGAAGAGGTGCTGCGCGGAATGTTCGTAGTAGCCGTACACTACGTCATAGCCTTCTTCGAGTTTGTCAACCAGTTTGAATGTTTCGCTGGCAGGGGTTTGGCCATCGTCGTCGAGGCTTATCACGTAATCGCCGGTAGTTTGTGCGTAGCCGGCCATCAATGCGCAGTGCTGCCCGAAGTTCTTGGCGAGGCAGATTCCCCTGATATGGCTGTCTTCGGCGGCGAGGCGCTTGATGACTTGCCACACGCCGTCGGGGCTGCAGTCGTTCACCAGGATTATTTCGTAATCGGTGCCGGTGCGTGTCGCGACGGTGTCGCGGATTTCTTGCACCACGGTCTCGATGGTGTTTTCGCTTCGGTAGCAGGGAATTACAAATGAGAGTTTCATACGTTCTCCCATTTGTTGCTCTGTGCGGAGCGGGCGGCGGCCTGCATCATGGCAAGGCCTTCGAGCGATGTGCGGATTCCGCAAACATATTGGCTTGTAAAACGGCCTGTCTCGAAATATTGCCTGAGGCAGTCGGCGATATCTTTGTAGTAGTTGGCGAAGGCTTCGATAAAGCCTGCAGGGTGGCCCGCCTTGAAGCGGTTGTAGCGCTGCTGGTTTGCAATTTTCACGTCGCCGGTGCGGTCGCGCAGGCTTACGTTGCCCCGCAGGTCGCATGTTTTGAGCGTTTCGGGCTCCAGCTGGAACCATTCGGCGCTGCCTTCACTGCCGTACACGCGAATGCGCAGGCCATTGCGGTTGCCGAGTGCCGTCTTGCTGAACCAGACCTGCGCGCGCATGTTGTTGGTGTACTGCGCAAGGGCCCCTACGTTATCTACAATCTGCGGGAAAAGCCCGAAGGTTGCCTGGTCGGCAACGATGCGTTCCGGGCGCTCGCCTGTCAAAAAGTATATCATGTTGTGCAGGTGGCTGCCGAGGTCCAGCGAAATCTTCGGGATGACGGTATCCTTGAGGCGCCAGGCCTGCGGCTTGGGCGGCTCGTTGTGCGAACCCAGTCGCATAAAGCCTTCTTGCGGCATTTCGACTTGCACCTGCTGGATTTTGCCGAGTTTGCCGTCGGCGATGAACTGCTTGAGTTCGCGCACCATCGGGTAACCGGTGTAGTTGTATGTGGTGCAAAAGAATCCCTTGGTTTCGGCGACAACCTTCGCGATGGCTTCGCCTTCTTCGAAACTTGTGGCGAGCGACTTTTCGCAAATCACGGGGAAGCCTGCCCGGAGTG
This sequence comes from Fibrobacter sp. UWR2, assembly GCF_002210285.1. Taxonomy (NCBI): domain Bacteria; kingdom Pseudomonadati; phylum Fibrobacterota; class Fibrobacteria; order Fibrobacterales; family Fibrobacteraceae; genus Fibrobacter; species Fibrobacter sp. UWR2. Next base: position 245,028 of record NZ_MWQE01000003.1, read on the forward strand.
CATCGATAACGATATCTTTGTGCAGGTCGGTGGGGGCAAGCACTACGACGGCGTCGAGTTTGCCTTTTTCGGCTTCGAGGAGTTCGCGGTAGTTTGCGTAGGTGCGTTCGGCAGGTACGCCCCAGACTTCGGCGGTCTTCTTGTTCGTTTCGGCGTGGGTGCTGAATGCGCCCGCCACCAATTCAAAATGACCGTCCATCTGGCTTGCCGCCTTGTGGACTTCGCCGATGGCGGAATTGATGCCGCCGCCGATAAAGGCAATCTGGTAAGGTTCCTTTTTCATATTTCTGAATATAGGATATTAGATGGCGGATCAGGTCCGCCATGACGTTATTTCTATCGTCATTCCGTGCTTTTTTGCGTCATTCCGTGCTTGACACGGAATCTCCTAGAAGTTAATTGACTTTAATCTTCACTAAATCCGTCATTCTGGCGGTCTTGTCGGCCATTTCTTCGGAGGTATTGAATCGGAAGAATACTATTCCGGCCTTATATGTTAGTTTGTCTGCAATGGTTTCGCCGGGTGTGTACCACAGCAGTTTGTCGACGATATTCCCCTGGATTTCGGGGTCGAAAACGACTTCGCGGACGGTATCGCCCTTTTTTATTTCGGGGCCTGGCATTAGGCAGTGGCGTAGCCAGTAGCCCTGCGTGGGCTTATCCTGGATGCCAGAAATATCTTCGCCGGTTTCGGCCATCACAATGAATTTCGGGTAGTCGATTCCGGTGGCGTATTGCACGAACTTGATGTACAAATCGCCGGGAGCGCGGCGGCAGATTTCGATGATTACGGGAGTGCCGTCGGCTTTTTCGATGTACTGGATGTGCAAAATGCCGTCGACCAAGTGCAAATCGCTGGCAATGCGTTCGCAGTAGTTGCGGAGTTTTGCGAGAGTCTCGTTGCTCGATGTGCTCGGCGAGTTCGCTCCGCTCACCATGTACTTGTTCATAAAGTACTGCTCGTTATCGGCGAATGCAAATGCGACTTTGCTCTTCACGAGCATGGCAGAAAAACCGTGGTTTGTGCCGGTGACGAACTCCTCGACCACGATGTGGTCTTGCCGTGTGCGGCTGCAGGCGTCTTTGTAGGCGGTGCGTGCTTCTTCCGGGTTGTTCGCACGGTGGATTCCTTTGCCGCCGGTGAGGTCAACGGGCTTGACGATGATGGGGTAGGTGAGGCTTGCGATGGCTTTGTCAAATTCAGTGCTGCTTGCGGCGTCCGTGTTTGCGACATCAACTGTAATGGCGCGCGGTGTCGGGATGCCGAGCCTTGTAGCGAGCGCGCGGTACTTGTCCTTGTGGTGAATCTCTAGGCTTGTCGCGTAACTGTCGTGCCCTGGCAATCCGAGTTTTTCGCTCACGTAAACGGTCGAAAGCAACGAGAAGTCGTTGCATCCGGAGCAAACCGCCTGAACACCTTCGGTGCGTGCTAATTCAAGCATCGCTTCTTTGTCGCTGAAGTCTGCAAAAACCGTCTTGTCGGCATAAGGGTGCCCGAGACCGTCGCGGTTGTTACCCGTAGTAATCACGTACCAGCCGAGTTCTTTGGCGGCCTTTATCATCGGGATTTCGGCGTGGCCGCCGCCTAAAATGAGAAGCTTCTTGGACGTCATGCGCAGGCCCTTACTTCCCGAAGAATTCCTTCACTTTGCCGCACACGAATTCCAGGTCGGCGGGCTTGAGGCCATAGAACATGGGCAGGCGCAACAGCCGGTCGCTTTCGCGGGTGGTGCAAATGTCTTCGCCGTAGAATCGCCCGAACCGCTTGCCGGCAGGGGCGTTGTGGAGCGGCACGTAATGGAAAACAGCGAGAATTCCGTTCTGCACGAGGTGTGCGATGAGTGCGGTTCGCGTCTTGAGGTCGGCAACTTTCAGGTAGAACATGTGCGCATTGTGTACGCATTCTGCCGGAATGTAGGGGAGTTGCAAATCGCCTGCGTCGGCGAGCAGCTGCAGCTGTTCGCGGTAGGCGTTCCAGCTGGCCATGCGGTTGTCGTAAATCTTCTGCGCGTTTTCGAGTTCGGCGTACAGGTATGCCGCATTCAGTTCGCTCGGCAGGTAACTGGAACCGAGCTCGACCCAGGTATATTTATCTACTTCGCCGCGATGGAACTGCACGCGGTTAGTTCCTTTTTCGCGGATGATTTCGGCATGGTCGGCGTATTTCTTGTCCTTGATGAGGATTGCGCCGCCTTCGCCCATGCTGTAGTTCTTGGTTTCGTGATAGCTGTAGCAGCCAAAGTCGCCGAGGGCACCGAGAGAGCGCCCCTTGTAGGTAGACATCATTCCCTGCGCAGCGTCTTCGATAACATAAAGGTTGTGGCGGCGAGCGATGTCGTTAATCGTGTCCATCTCGCAGGCAACGCCGGCGTAATGCACCGGTACGATGACCTTTGTCTTTTCGGTAATGGCACCTTCGATGAGTTTTTCGTCCAGGTTCATCGTGTCGGGCCGGATGTCTACGAAAACGCATTTTGCTCCGCGCATCGCGAAGGCGTCGGCGGTACTCACGAACGTGAACGAAGGCATGATGACTTCATCGCCGGGCTGTATGCCGCAAAGCAGCGCCGACATCTCGAGCGCATGCGTACAACTGGTGGTAAGGAGCGCCCGCGCAACTCCGGTCCTGTTTTCCAGCCAGGCGTGGCATTTCTGGTTGAACTGCCCATCGCCGCAAATACGTCCGCTTTCGACGGCCTGTTTTACGTAATCAATTTCGGGCCCCACGAAGGGCGGCTGGTTGAAAGGAATCTTAATCATCGCTGCTTGAAATATACACACTTGAACCCGCGCGGTCAATGAAATCCAAACGCGACTTATCCCAACTTGGAATGAATAGAAACCCCCGCCCTTGGGGCGGGGGTTTTAAACGTCATGGCGGGCTTGACCCGCCATCTCCTTACTTCTTCAGGAATTCATTAATTCCAGCGGCAGCACGGCGACCCTCACCCATGGCGAGAATGACCGTAGCAGCGCCGAGCACGATGTCACCACCGGCATAAACCTTCTCCATAAAGGTCTTGTTGGCGGTTGCATCTTCGAGAAGGATGTGACCCTTCTTGTCGACGGAGAGTTCCGGCGTGGTGTTGCTGATAAGCGGGTTGGAACCGTTACCGATAGCAACGAGCACGGTGTCGCATTCGATTTCAAAGCTTGCACCTTCGACCTTGACCGGACGCGGACGGCCCTTTTCGTCAGGTTCGCCGAGTTCGTACTTGTCGACGAGCATGCCACGAACGTGGCCGGCTTCGTCGCCAAGAATCTTGGCCGGGTTCTGCAAGACGCAGAATTCGACACCCTCTTCCTGGGCATGGAGAACTTCTTCCTTACGGGCCGGAAGTTCGTTCATGCTGCGGCGGTAAACGATGCGGACCTTTTCGGCACCGAGACGGAGAGCCATACGGGCAGCGTCCATAGCGACGTTACCACCACCGAGAACCACCACATTCTTGCCGGGCCACATCGGAGTATCGGCATGTTCCTTGTCGTAGGCGCGCATGAGGTTGGCGCGGGTCAGGTATTCGTTAGCGGCGAACACACCGACGAGGTTTTCACCTTCGATGTTCATGAAGAGCGGGAGGCCTGCACCGGTACCGACGAACACGGCATCGAAACCATCCTTTTCAATCAAGTCCTTGAGCTTGCGGGTACGACCGATGACAAAATTTGTCTCAAACTTCACGCCCATGGCTGCGAGAGATTCGATTTCGTTGTCAACGATCTTCTTGGGCAGACGGAATTCAGGAATGCCGTAGCGGACCACGCCACCGAGCTTGTGGAAAGCTTCGAAGATGGTCACGTCGTGGCCTTCGCGGCGAACGTCGGCAGCGACGACCAAGCCAGCAGGACCGGAACCGATAACGGCAACCTTCTTGCCGGTAGCGGGCTTCACGGCCGGCACAGAGGCGCCACCGTTGTTGCGTTCGTAGTCGGCAGCAAAGCGTTCCAGGCGGCCGATAGCCACAGCCTGGTTCACGTCCTTGTGCATCTTGCCCATGGTGCAGTTCATCTGGCACTGGCGTTCCTGCGGGCAAACACGGCCGCAGATTGCCGGGAGCAAGCTGGTTTCCTTAATCTTTGCGATAGCGGCCTTGAAGTCACCTTCGGCAATCTTTGCGATGAAGGCCGGAATGTCGATGTGCACCGGGCAGCTTTCGACGCAAGGCTGGTTCTTACAAGCGAGGCAGCGGTTAGCTTCCACGATAGCCTGAGCTTCGGTGTAACCCTGAGCCACTTCTTCCATCACGCGGGCACGGTAGCTGGGTTCAAGCTGCGGCATCGGCTGGGCCGGAATGGCAGTCTTGTCCTTCGGCTTGAGCGGCTTCGGGAGGGCGTTAATCTTTTCAAGTTCCACCTTGGCGGCGGCGTCCAACTGTTCACGAGTCAAATGTTCAGACATTACTTGCTCTCCTTGGCCTTTGCGTCAGCCATCTTATCAATGTTGCACTTGTGGCCGTCATTGGCACCGAAGCGGTGCAAGGCTTCCTGTTCCTGGGGCTTGAAGGCGCCCATACGCTGGAGCATGTTGTTCCAGTCGACCTCGTGGCCGTCGAATTCCGGGCCATCGACGCAGACGAACTTCGTCTTGCCGCCGATAGTCACGCGGCAGCCACCGCACATGCCGGTCCCGTCCACCATGATGCTGTTGAGGCTCACGACGGTCTTCACGCCGTAGGGCTTGGTGGTGAGGGCGCAGAACTTCATCATAACCGGAGGACCGATGGCGAGCACCATGTCGGGCTTGCCCTTCGTGTCTTCGCAGAGTTCCTTCAGCGGTTCGGTCACGAGACCCTTGCGGCCGTAGGAGCCGTCATCGGTCATGAAAATGATTTCGTCGGCGAGGGCGGTCATTTCTTCCTTCATGAGGAAGAGGCTCTCGTTACGGGCACCCATGATGATAGTGACCTTGTTGCCGGCCTTCTTCATGGCCTGGACAATCGGGTGCATCGGGGCAATGCCCACGCCACCGCACACGCAAACCACGTGGCCAAAATTCTCGATGTGGGTCGGGGAACCCAGCGGGCCCACGAGCACCGGGATATCGTCACCGACTTCGAACTTGGAAAGTTCGGTGGTGGTCTTACCGACGGTCTGGAAAATCAGGGTGATGGAGCCTTCAGTCGTGTCGGCATCAGCGATGGTGAGGGGCACGCGTTCGCCGTTGTCCTTGTTCGTCTGGAGGATGATGAACTGGCCGGCCTTACGCTCTTGAGCGATCAGCGGGGCCTCGACGCGGAATTGGAATACCGCAGGAGATAACTGTTTTTTAAAGAGAATTTTTGCCATAGTGGGTCGAAAAATAGAAAAAATCAATCCATTTCATGACTTTTGAGCCTAAATGGGTGATTGATTTTTTTGAAAAAGAGGTTTTTAGTATGAAAATGCTGCGGGAGGGGCCCCAGCTCAGAGTTGCGAAGGCCGCACGGGCCCCTCCCTGCACCCTCCCCATCCTTGGCCGACGCATCTTAGGTATCAGGTGTTTATCGCTGTTTTAAATATGCTTATCGCATTAAGGGAGATGTATTTGCAGGTTGTTACTTTTGCAGGAACGCGAGGATGCGGTCCTTGTATTCCTTGATTTCGTCGAAGGCGGCGTGGCCGTAGCCCTCGAACATCTGGAATTCGTATGGGACATTCGCAGCCTTCAACCGCGCCACAATCTTGTCGGAGGCGATAGGCAGAACGACGCGGTCTTCGCTTGCGGCAAGTACGAGCACCGGGCACCTGATGCTTGCAAGCATGTCGCCGGTATCCACGTTATCGCACTCGCGGGCGAATATGGCGAAGCGGTCCATGTCGGCTTCGGAAACGTCCTTGTACATGGCACGTAGCGCGCGGCTGTAGCGTTCAGCGAACTTCGACGAGAAGCAGTCGCGGATGAAGGCTTCGACGAGTCCCTCGCGGTCGTGCGCGCGGGCAAGGCGCGCCCAGTTCCCGATGACTTCAAGCTGTTCCGGTTCCGGCTTCGATGTCGAACAGCCGAGCACGAGTTTCCACACGAGTTCCGGGTGCGTCGCCGCGATATGCTGGGCCACCATGCCACCCTGCGAAACGCCGTAGAGCGCCACGTCCTTGAGGCCGAGCGCCTGCATGGCAAGCACCTGGTCGCGAGCCATCTCCTCGAGGGAGTAACCCGGGTCAACATCCTTGCGCCGGTCAAAAAAGTAGAGCGTGTAGCCCTCGGTGAACATCTTGTAAGGCACCTGCAGGGAGGCTGCGGATTTCATCACGCTCTTGATGGCAAGCCCCGGAATAATCACGAGGGCGCGCGGGCCGTTGCCGAACTTCGCGTATTCCATCTCGAATCCGGCGGTGCGGACACACTGTACAAGTTCTTCGCTCATGCCCTAAAAGATAGATACATATCTTGCGAACGAAAGCCGTTTTTTCTTATTATTACAGTGTCAAGGAGTCGCCATGAACAAAATTTTCGCTATCCTCGGATCAATAACGCTTTCGATGCTTGTCGCCGCTTGCAGCGACACCAAGACCGCCAAGGAAACCGCTGAAACTGCCGCGCCGGCAAATACCGCTGTCGCGGAATCCGAGACGCCCGCTGCCGATGCTTCGGCTGGCTCAGCAACCTTCGCACAGGTCGAAGGTACCAAGACGCTCACGCTTTCAAATGGGGCGAGCGTCACCTGGATTCAGGACAACGAGGGCGAAAAACTGAATCCGCGGAGCCTCTTCAGCGATGCGAGCGACTCCCTCTACAACAGCCTGAACATGCCCGACGGCATCCCGGCCAGCGTGAGCACGTTCCTCGTGAAGGTCGATGGCAAGTACATATTGTTCGACGCAGGCCTCGGGGCTTTCGGCGGACAGCTCCAGAAGCGCCTCGCCGCTCTCGGCGTGAACCCCGACAGCATCGGGCTTATCTACCTTACGCATTTCCATGTGGACCACATCTCGGGCCTTGTCGCAAAGGATGACGCCGGTAACGATGCGAAGGCTTTCAAAAACGCCGCCGTGTATGCGGGCAAGGTGGAATATGACGCCTGGATGAACGACATCCCGAAAAATGATTTGCAGAAGAACATCATGGCGCTCTACAAGGATAGCCTTCACTTGTTCGCATTCGGTGACACGCTCCCCCATGGCGTGCTAGCGATGGACGCCGTCGGACACACGCCTGGCCACACCGCATTCCAGCTAGCGAACCTGCTTATCGTCGGCGACCTGATGCACGGTTACGCATTGCAAAAGGACCACCCCGAAATCAATTCCAACTACGACATGGATAAACCGAAATCCGCCGAAAGCCGCAAGCGCATCATGCAATACGCAAGCGACAACAAACTCCTGATGGCTGGCATGCACCTGCCCCCTCCGGGATTCGCGGAATAATTCTAAATGGACATCGCTGCCCAGAAATTAATCCATCAGCAGTTTGATAGACAAGTCAAACAATACGTTGAAATAATATTTTTTCGTATTTGCAAAATAACCGAATTCAAGATCCGCCAAACAAAGCGTCAACAGGCTATTCAGTCTTATTGACGCTCCCCATTCAAATCCTGTTTTTGTTTGCCATCCGATTTCCGGGCCGACAGCAATATCGGCAAGCATCCATTTGTAGAGATACCGTAGATGCGGCTGAAAGAAAAAGCCGTATTGATGGTTGCTGTAATCATAAATCATTCGAAAACGATTCGTCCATGCCAAAATATGATTTGGCGTCCATGGTCCTGCAACGGAATCTGGCCTTGTAGTTTCATTCTCATATATTACACTAAGAGGAGCGGCAAACAACATGTCTGTTCCCACAGAAAACATATTAGAGCCACCTCCAATCGTAATATTAAATGGAAGAGGTATGAAATACGCAAAAAAAGGGAGGGGCTTTTCGGAGTTTGTTGTGTCCCTTAATTCTGAAAATAAGGGAAAAAATTCCGCTTTTGATTCCATTGGCAGAATGAGAATAAAAACGAGAATCAGATTCCTAACAAACTTCATGGTTATGAATATAAAAAAAGATCCCCGCCTGCGCGGGGATGACATTAGGGCGTCGTGAATGACATTCCTGTCAATTATGCGCGGACCGTTGTGAAGGCGAACGCCTCTCCGTCGGCGTCGTTGGCTTCGAGGCCATCGGCGGCAGCAGCCCACTTGATGGCAACGGCCTGCGTCTCGCCGGCAATGTACGCCTCGTTCTCCGCGACAGCCTGCTTGAAGACTTCGCTTGCAGAGAACAGCGTCACTTCGATCTTGTCGGAGATAGCGTAGTTTTGGTCCTTACGGCGGTTCTGGATGCGGTTCACGAGTTCGCGGGCCACGCAGGCGCGGCGGAGTTCGTCCGTAATCTTGAGGTCCAGAGCCACGGTAAAGTGCTGGTTGGCTTCCACGGCCATGCCGTCGGCCACGATGCGGTTGAGCATCAGGCAGTCGGCACCGACTTCACCGAAGTCGAACTTGATGGTTTCGCCATTCTGCAGAGCCTTGATTTCGTCAACAGTAAGGCTGTTGAGCTTAGCAGAAATCACCTTCATGTTCTTCGCGTAATCCGGGCCCTTAGCCTTGATGGCAAGGAAGTTCGGCTTGGCAGAGAGCTGCACGAGCTTGGTTTCGTCTTCGAGGAACTTCATTTCGCGAACGTTGAGTTCTTCGAGGATCAAGTCCTTCATGGTCTCGGCGACGTTCTTTTCTTCGGTGCCGTGAGCAACCACCGTCATGCTGGCAATCGGCATGCGGTTCTTTACGTTGTTCGTAGCGCGAATTACACGGCCCATTTCGACCATGCCACGCACCATGGCGATGCGTTCCACGAGCTTTTCGTCCATCAGGGACTTGTCGGCGCTCGGGAATTCGCAGAGGTGCACGCTCACCGGAGCGTTGGCATCGACTTCGCGAACGAGAATCTGGTAGATTTCTTCGGCGAGGAGCGGGAGGAACGGGGCGAGAATCTTGGAGAAGTCTACGAGCACCTTGTACATGGTGGCGTAGGCGGCGTTCTTGTCGCCATCGTTTTCGGACTTCCAGAAACGGCGGCGGCTGCGGCGCACGTACCAGTTCGTGAGGTCATCCACCGCGGCAATCACGGCGGGCACCACGTTGTACAGGCGGTAAGCCTTCATTTCCACTTCGACCTTGGCGGCGAGATCCTGCAGCGTTGCAAGCATCCAGCGGTCAAGTTCGTTGTCAGACTTCACTTCCTGACCCGGTTTCCAATTCAACTGGCCCTTGGCGGCGTCGGCGTTGTGGTTAGAGACAAAGAATGCCACAGCGTTCCAAAGCGGCAGCATCACCTGCTTCACGATGCCCTTCACGCCTTCTTCGCTAAAGCGGAGATCTTCGGCCTTCAAAGCGGCGGAGTTGATCATGAACAAGCGAATAGCGTCGGCACCCGTACGTTCGATGAGGTCGTTCGGGTCCGGGTAGTTGCGCTTGGACTTACTCATCTTGGAGCCGTCTTCGGCCAAGATAATACCGTTCACAATCACGTTCTTGAATGCGGGCTTCTGGAACAAAGCGTTCGAAAGCACCGTCAGCGTGTAGAACCAACCGCGGGTCTGGTCCAAACCTTCGGCAATGAAGTCCGCCGGGAAGCTGCGTTCCACGAGTTCCTTGTTTTCGAACGGGTAATGGCGGCTGGCATACGGCATAGAACCGGATTCAAACCAGCAGTCGAAAACTTCCGGCGTACGGCGGTAGACCTTGCCGTTCTTTTCGATGGTAAGCTTGTCCACAAAATGCTTGTGCAAGTCATCGAGCTTCACGCCGGTGAGCTGCTGCAGTTCTTCGATGGAGCCCACAGCAATCATGTCGCCGTCATCAGAGAGCCACACCGGAATCGGCGTACCCCAGAAGCGGTTACGGGAAAGGTTCCAGTCGCGGGCACCTTCGAGCCACTTGCCAAAGCGTCCGTTCTTGATGTGGTCCGGGACCCAGTTCACGGTCTGGTTGTTTTCGACCATCCATTCCTTCAGGGTCTTGGTCACGCCGTCCTTGCTCGTGACAGGGGCGTCAATCTTCAAGAACCACGTCTTGAGGGCACGGTAAATCAGAGGAACGCCGGTACGCCAGCAGTGCGGGTAGCTGTGGACAATCACGTCCTGCTTGAACACGCGGCCCTGTTCCTTGAAGTAGCGGATAATTTCCTTGTCGGCTTCCTTCGCACCGAGGCCCTTCCACATCGGGACCTTGTCGGTGAACTTGCCTTCGGTATCGAGCGGGTCGAAAAGGCCGAGGTCAAGCTCAGCGCCCTTCTGGAAGTCTTCTTCACCGAAGGAAGGAGCTGTATGCACGGCGCCGGTACCGTCTTCGGTACTCACGTAGTCGGCGGGGTAAATCTTGTAGTGGCGGGACAGCTGGTCCGGCGTCACGAACGCATCGGAAATGCGGGAGAGCGGCTCGTAGTCCTTGCCCACGAGTTCGGAGCCCTTGCAGGTATCGACGATGTTCGGGTTCTTGAAGTAGGCGGCGGTACGGCTAGCGGCAATCCAGTACTTCTTGCCGTCCTGTTCCACAAGGTTGTAGTCCATGTCCGGGCCCACAACGATGCAGAAGTTGGAGTACAAAGTCCACGGGGTCGTCGTCCACACGAGGATGCTCGTGTCCTTGAACTTGGCTTCGTCCGTGTTAAGCGGGAAAATCAGCGTGAGGGACGGGTCCTGACGGTCCTTATAGCCCTGGTTCGTTTCGAAGTTCGAAAGCGGAGTCGCGAGAGCCGGGCTGTACGGCTGGATGCGGTAGCCCTGGTAGATGAGGCCCTTGTCGAAGCACTGCTTGAACACCCACCACACAGATTCCATGAAGTTCTTGTCCATGGTCTTGTAGCCCTTGTCGAAGTCCACCCAGCGGCCCATGCGGCGCACGGTCTTCTTCCATTCGCTGGTGTACTTGAGCACCTTACTACGGCAGGTTTCGTTGAACTTGTCCACACCGAGCTTCTGGATTTCGGCAACGCCCGCGAGACCGAGTTCGTTCTGCACAAGAGATTCAATCGGAAGACCGTGGCAGTCCCAACCGAAACCACGCGGAACCTTCTTGCCCTTCATGGTCCAGTAACGCGGCACGATATCCTTGATGGTACCGGCAAGCAAGTGACCGTAGTGCGGAAGGCCCGTTGCAAACGGAGGGCCATCGTAGAAAGTGTACGGTTCGGTTTCCGGACGGGAGTCCAGCGACTTCTTGAACGATTCATCCTTGTCCCACAAGCCGAGCACACGCTCTTCGATCTGCGGGAAGGTCTCTTCTTTCTTTACTTCACGAAACATTTTTGAACCTCAGGGGCATTACATGCCCATCATTAAATTTTCGGGTTCAAATTTAGCAATTTAGCGGCGAAGCCCCTTCCTTATTCCAACTTGGAATATCGTTTTGTGCTATTTATTCTTTTCAAAGTGGCTTTTTTGCGCAGTTTCTACTAGTTTAGCCATAAGACGTTTCCAAAAAAGGAGTTTTCATGTCCCAGAAAAAAGAGCACATGGGCCACATTATCTTGATTACCTTGGCTGCGGCCATTGGCGGGTTCCTCTTCGGCTTTGATTCTTCCGTTATTAACGGTGCAAACGGAGCCCTTAAAATCCACTTTAACGCAACGGACTATGAACTCGCCTGGTCCGTTTCCCTTGCACTTATCGGTGCCGCAGCAGGAGCATTCTTTGCGGGCCGCCTAGCCGACACCTTCGGCCGCGTGCGCTGCATGCTTGCGGCTTCGTTCCTGTTCTTGATTAGTGCCATCGGTTCCGGTGTTCCGTTCGGCATTCCTGACTTTATCATGTGGCGCATTATCGGTGGCGTGGGCATCGGCGTCGCAAGCATCATCGCCCCCATCTACATTGCCGAAACGGCTCCTGCGCACTTGCGTGGGCGTCTTGGCTCCATGCAGCAGTTCGCTATCGTGATTGGTATTTTCGTAGCGCTCCTCTCGAACTACGTCATCGTACGCATTGCGGGTTCTGCGAACAATACGTTTATTGGCGGCTTCAAGGCCTGGCAAATCATGTTCTGGGTCGAAATCATTCCGGCGGCGCTCTACGGCCTTGCCGCATGGAGGCTTCCGGAATCGCCACGTTACCTTGTTCACAAAGGTCTCATTGACGACGCCAAGCGCGTCCTTGCCAAGATTGATTCCGAAGGCGTCGACAAGGAAATTGAAGCCATCCACGAGACCTTCCGCAACGAGAAACCTTCCAAGTTCAGCGACCTGCTTGAAATGATTGGTGGCAAAAAGCGCATTACCCCGATTTTGTGGGCAGGCCTCGGCCTTGCTATCTTGCAGCAGCTTGTGGGTATCAACGTCATCTTCTACTATGGCACAATGCTCTGGCAGAGCGTAGGCTTCGGCGAAAGCGACGCCTTCCTCACGAGCGTCATCTCGAGTGCCATCAACCTCGTCATGACTATCGCCGCCATCATGCTTATCGACAAAATTGGCCGTAAGCCGCTCTTGCTTATCGGTAGCGTCGGTATGGCTGTAACGCTCAGCACGCTCACGATATGCTTCATGAATGCGGGTGCTGACGGTAGCCTCCCCGGAGCTGCGGGCGTCATCGCGCTCATTGCCGCAAACCTCTACATCACCTTCTTCGCGGTGTCTTGGGGCCCGGTCATGTGGGTGATGCTCGGCGAAATGTTCAACAACCGCATCCGTACGGTGGCCATCGCCATCTGCGGCCTTGCGCAGTGGGGAGCGAACTTTATCGTCACCTGGAGCTTCCCGGTGCTTACGGGCAAGCAGGGCATCGGCGTGGGCCCGACATACGCCATCTATTCGTTCTTCGCCATCTTCAGCATCTTCTTTGTGGCTAAGTTCATCAAGGAGACGAAGGGCAAGGAACTCGAAGAGATGTAGCCCGTAACTATGCCTCGCAAGCGCAAGAGACATACCCCGATGAACCGCTCGCAGATGATGCAGGCGGTTCATTCCGTAGATACGCAGCCGGAACTGCTTGTACGGCGGGCGTTGTTTGACGCAGGACTGCGTTACAGGTTACACCGGCGAGATTTGCCCGGGTCACCGGATCTATTTATCCTTAAATACGGCGTAGTTGTATTTATAAACGGCTGCTTCTGGCACCAGCATGGCTGCAAGTTTACGAGTCGCCCCAAGAGCAATCCCGAATTCTGGAACGAAAAATTCACGAATAATATGGTGCGCGATATCAAGACGAACTGGAAACTATCCCTGATGGGCTACCGCGTTGCCACCGTCTGGGAATGCTCTGTAAAGAGCAAGTTTGACCAAACGGTAGAACGCCTTGTCTCTTTTATAAAGGGAGACGAGGAAACTATTGAAATTTGATTTTTTTTCTACGCATAACTAAAAAAAGATATATTTGCTTGTAAATGAAGGAGTCTATGTATGCATTCTTATAATTTCACATATTTTGGCTTGGCCGCAGCTTCTATTGCGGCAATCACGTTTACTGCTTGTGGGTTTAGCAGTACATCTAGCTGGGATGAACCGCCAGACAGGGGCAGCGAAGAGGATACCTACTATTACAAGATAGACACCGAATCCAAGCAGGTTAGGCAGCATTCGAACGGTCAATGCCTAATTGACAGTAAAAGGATGAGATGGGACCCGACCGCAGATATTGACGAGTTTGTGTATGACTATACATTCTCTAACGATACGCTTTACCTGAAAAACAGTGGGGGAGAGTCTGTGCTCGTGAGAACATCCGGAACGCCTGGCGAACTGGATGGTACATGGAGGGTTGCCCGCTATTATAACGGGTTGGGCTACGAGGTTCCGGGCGAAAGCAGCGGCCTCACGGCCAATAGGGTAATTACCATCTCCGGAGACTCATTCAAGGAGACGAGCGAACTCGCAAGTACGTTCGACTTTACAAGAACGTTCGGCATGCAGTTGTCGATGACGGCGGTTTTTGACGCCCAGGATGGACAGTACAATGGCCCTGGTGCGGCAAGCATCGCGTACTTCTCTGAACCGGTGTCCAATGACCCGATGATGTACGAATACACGATAGTCAACAGGACGAATACCTCGATAGAAATCCTTCGGAATGGGCGGACCTTCTTGCTTGAAGTCGTCAACCCCAAGTTGGGCTACCATGAACGTTCTGTTACGTACAAGCTTACGTCAAACGGAAGGACTTGCACGAGTGTCTACGAGACGTTTAGTATTACCGAAAAAAGCTGTAGCCTTAACTACCACGAGTCTGTGGCGTTTAGCAATAGTGACGACGTCGTTTACAGCGCTGAAACCTATAACGGCTTCAATAGCGATTTTGAAAAGTGCTTCAAGAAGATGTTTGGATTGGGCGAATTTGATTAGGTCGTGTAACCTTATTTCGCCTTCTTCCCGTTCTTAGCGGCAGAAAGTTTCTTGAATTCCGCCTGAGCCTTGCGCATGTCGGCCATGAAGGTTTCGTTTGTATGGAGGCTCGGGTAGGCGCCCGAAACAAGCACCTTGGAGGCGTCTACGTCGCTTTGCCAGTGGAACCCGGCAATCACGCGGCTCTGTCCCCATTCGTATGCGTATTTCAACAAGGCATCCTGAGCGGACGGATTCACCTCTATCAGCAACAAAGCCATGGACCATGCACGGACGGTATGCCCCGACGGGTAAGAACCATTCGTTCTCAGGCGCTCTTCTTCGGCAGGGACAAGAGTCGGTTCGTTAAAGCGGTCGTAGGGGCGGCGCCTCATGTAATGCCTCTTGGGCAAGCTCCCCACCTGCTTAAGCGTCCGGATTCCTCGTTCGAGCAGGTTCATGATGGCAGGAGTCTTCTTTGCCGAAATTTCCATGCCGAAGGGTTCGCTGAACATCTTGGCCATGTCCTCGACCGTTTCTACCGCCTGGGCTACGGCCAGGGCCGCACGTGCGGAATCCTTGCGCATCGTCTTGCCCCAAATGTACTGCGACATATCGTACATGAACTGCGGCGACATGGTATCGGGGGGTGCCGGGTAGAAGTTGAGCGCATTCGGGAGCGCATCCGCTTTTACGTAAGGTTTTACGTCTGCAGCGAAACTGCAAAGCGATGCGCCACAAAAGGCGACAACGATAAAAGCTTTCTTGATAAGATTGGTCATGCGCTGAATATAAATAAAAAAGACTATCTTTTGCAATTGAATTGGAGATTACAAATGCACGTTCTTGAAAAAATCAGTGAATTTGTGGGCAAATGGATGGCGGTCGTGGTTTTGGCCATCGCGGCGCTCTCGCTGTTCGTCCCGAAATCGACCCTCTGGATTGAACTCAGTTGGGTGAATTACCTCTTGATGGTCGTGATGTTCGGCATGGGGCTCACGCTCAAGCTCAGCGACTTTGCTCTTGTATTTGCACGCCCTAAGGAAATCACCATCGGGTGCGCATCGCAGTTTATCGTGATGCCGGCACTCGCATTTTTGCTCTCCAAAATTTTCGGGCTCGATGCCGCACTGATGGCGGGCGTGGTTCTCGTGGGCACGTGCCCCGGTGGCACTTCCAGCAACGTCATCACCTACCTCTCGAAAGGCGACGTGGCGCTTTCCGTGGGCATGACGAGCGTAAACACGCTGCTCGCTCCCGTGCTGACTCCGGCGATTACTTATTTGCTCTTACGCACCACCGTGAACGTCGACGTGCTGGCGATGTTCCTTTCCATCGTGAAAGTCGTCATCGTGCCGATTGCACTCGGGTTTATCATCAACAAGTTCTTTGGCAAATGGACTGTCCGCGCCGTGAAGGTCTTGCCGCTCGTTTCCGTGATTGCGATTGCGATGATTGTGGCCGCAGTCGTCTCGCACAATGCCGCGAAGATTCTCTCCACGGGTGCCATCGTGTTCGCCGTCGTGATACTCCATAACCTGCTCGGCTACGGCTGCGGTTTTGGCCTCGGCAAGTTGCTGAAGTTCTCTACACCCAAGACAAAGGCACTCTCCATCGAAATCGGCATGCAGAATTCCGGACTTGCGACAAGCCTTGCGGCGACTGCGTTCTCGGGCCTCGCCATGGCGACCGTCCCCGGTGCCATATTCTCTGTATGGCACAACATTTCGGGTGCGATACTCGCGAACGTTTATCGCAGGTGGGAAAAGTAAGACATGAGCATCGAATACAAAGACACCCACGAATTTTCTGAACAAGATTTAAAAGACCTCTTCCTCTCCGTCGAATGGTCCTCGGGACATTTCCCCGACAAACTCGTCGTCGCGATGAAGAATTTCAAGACAGTCATCTCAGCTTGGGACGGTGACAAACTCGTAGGCATGATTTGCGCGATGGACGATGGCATCATGAACGCCTACGTGCATTACCTGCTCGTGCGCCCCGAATATCAGGGCAAAGGCATCGGAAAAGTCCTCGTCGACAAGGTACATGAAATATACAAGGATTACCTCCGCATCGTCGTGGTCGCCTACAACGAAGAACTCGCCTTCTATGAGCATTGCGGTTTCAAGAAAGCCGACGACGCAAGCCCTATGTTCATTACCAGCTTGTGGACGTAGGTTCCTTTTTCACCCAACGCCCATTTTTCGACGCCCCTTCCCAAGCGTAACCAAGTTTTTTGAGGTCTCGTCTAACAGTTATTCTAGCTGCATTCAGGCGTTCTGCGATTGCGTTTATACTAATACTTTCGTTTTCAACAATGAGACTCTCAATAGTTAAGGCTCGTTTTTGAGGCTCATTTTGGTGCTCATTTTGAGGTTCATTTGGGGTGACAATCCTACCGTTCAGTTTATTCATCGGGAACGTCACCACGGTATAGCCACCCTCTTCACTCCAAAAGGGTTGTGGAGAACCTTCAGCTTTGCAAGCATCCATTATGCGCTTTATTCCCGAGCCCCATTTTTCTAAGTATGTTATTTGATAGAGAACCGTCGCAACAATCTCGTTTCGTGGATACGACTTATGCGACCGCTTAATAGTTTTGGGAGTTAATTCGCGGGGTAACAAGCCCGGACTTTCAATTTCTATACGGTCGTCATATATGGCAATGCCGATAGAGCACTGGTAAATGTCATAATCCCTATGGCAAAGGGCGTTTATTAGAGCCTCACGCAATGCCGTTGCAGGAACATCAAGGTGTTCTTCCCTTTTAAACCCCTTGATTTCTCCGCTAAGAGAAAGATGCTTGAAAAAGAACGACATGCCCGCATCAAGCAGTTCAAAGAAATTGCCATGAGCCTGCTGGTTGTCGATAAAGTAATTTTTGTCCGTTCCTCTAAAACGAGCCATTCGAATTTCATAATCATACGAAAATCTCTTAGAAAAAAGAAACACAGCGGCGTTCCGCAAATTGTCGCCATCCAACAGGTTCCATTTTTTCAATATTACTTTAATTGACTCATTGAGTGACCCCACCGGAATTCGTTTTTCTTCGACTCCGAGACGGACTACGCCACGAATTGTGCTGACATCAAGGTCTTTTATAGAATACCCCTCAGCCACCCTCATTTCCCACGAATATTTGTGCGGCATGTTGATCCGAATTCTAGCATCAAACATATCCCTAGGCATTGCTTTAGTGACACTTTCCAGTCTATAGTATGGTCTTCCATGAAATGTGTACGGGTCATTCCCATAGACCCACGGATTGAACCTCAGTACGATTACTTGATGGTTGTCCTTGTCGGGAATGTCTACATATTCAATAACAGGGGTGACCGCAGGTTCTATTCCCGCTAACGCTTGCGCGATATCGCGACGGGTAGATTCAGAAACGATTTGCCCAACAATACTCAAGGAAGGCGTGACACCGAAAACGAGAACGCCGCCATCGGAATTCAGGAAGGCGCATGCCGTATGCATGCCTTCTCGAAGTTCGCCGGTAGATTTTTTCAGTTCAATATTCTTCGTTTCATCTTTAGAAATCAGTTTTTTGAGTTCTTCCAAAGTCATCGAATAGCCTCGCTATTAAAACCGTCACCATTGGGCGACAATTTGACTGGCCGTTGCGATTACGCCGAAAAACAGCGCGCAACATGCCCTTGCTTATTTGTTATGTATTGAGATTTTCCACGCCTTGCGCGGAATGGGATGATCTTGCGATTCTGTTGGCGGGGGCTTTCCCCGGCGTTACTTGGCACCCGCCTTAGCGAGCACACTCGAGTAGGTCGTGTTCCTACCAGCTATCCAACAGCATCAACAAGAAGGTTAATGCGCCCCGCCGCGAATGCACGTACGGACCCGAAGGTCTATGTCGACTGTCGCGAGGATTATCGAATATCAGCTACAATATATACAAATAGATTGTCAGTGTCAATAGAATTACTATTATATCTAAAAAATTAACCGGAGCGCTATCATGTCGGAAATGCTGAAAGAGTTTAAAAAAGATATTGAGGATGCCAAACGTTTAATGGCTCTAGCATCCGAATTAAATAAAAAAGATGCAAAAGAAGACAAACATAATTCTAATGCAATTTGTCGTTCCGCATACATATTAGCTTTTACTGCATGGGAAACGTTTATATACTCACGATTTAGAAAGCCTTGGAATGATTCTGATACTGGTAATTTTATACCTAGAGATTTTTATTCGCGAAAAATTGAAAATGCACTAGGTCAATACGCAACACCCAAAACAATTAGAATAAAAGAACTTTCAAAAGAATTTTTAGGTTTTGATTTAACCACAGAATGGAAAACAACTAATTACGATTCAAATGAATGCTGTAAAAAGCTAGATGATATTGCCGCTATCCGTGGAGAGTTGGCCCATAATTCAATTAGTGTTTTTAAACAAGGACAAAAAGCTCAACCTGTGGGTACAAAGAAACTTAAAACTTGTATTGACTTTTTGATAGAGCTTGCGGAATGCTCTGATAATTTAATTGAGCAAAAGAAATAGTCAAAAACTTTGCCAAAGAGCATTTCGGGGTCTTAGGGGGCGAGTCCCCTAGGCGAAGGGGTGATGGAAGACCGCGTAGCGGGCTGCAATCAGGGGGATTCTTCCCCCTTTGTATTATCAGGACTGGATTCTTCCGCCTTCGGCGTCAGAATGACACTTTTTGGACCCTATCGCTGCGCTCCAGGGTGACAATCGGGCATTTTTATTTGCCGAAATGCAAGCCAAATTCTACATTTGCGCGCACCGCCAGATGTCGTATTTCTGGGGAACCGGGCGAGAACCGCCCACAAAAAGGATTACTTATGTCTCAAATCGAACTCACCTTCCCCGATGGCTCCGTACGTTCCGTAGCATCGGGCACCACCGGCCTCGAAATTGCGAAGGGCATTTCCGAAGGTCTTGCACGCAAGGCGCTTGGCGTCAAACTCGGCGATAAGGTCCTCGACCTCACGCGCCCGCTCACCGAGAGCGGCACCATCAAGATCATCACGCCGAGCAATGACGACCCGGATGCACTGATGCTCCTGCGTCACAGCTGCAGCCACGTGCTTGCCGAAGCCATCTGCGACCTGTTCCCGGGCACCAAGCTCGCCTACGGTCCGGCTATCGAAAAGGGTTTCTACTACGATTTGATGACACCGACCCCGATCCAGCAGTCGGATTTCGAGCGCATCGAAAAGCGCATGAAGGAAATCATCAAGGAAGACCGTCCGTTTACCCGTTGCGAAGTCAGTGCCGCCGATGGCCTGAAGCGCACCGAAGGCGACAAGTACAAGACGGACAACGCTGAACGCGCTCTCGCCCGCGAAGGTAGCGACGGTACTCTCAGCTTCTACGTGACTGGCGAACCGGGCAAGAACTTTGAAGACCTCTGCGCCGGCCCCCACGTGCCTTCTACAGGCAAGCTCAAGAATTTCAAGGTGCTCTCGATGTCGGGTGCTTACTGGCACGGCGACCAGAACAGCGACCAGCTGACCCGCGTGTACGGCACCTGCTTTGCCGACAAGGAAGGTCTCGAAACTTACCTGAAGTTCCTCGAAGAAGCCGAAAAGCGCGACCACCGCAAGATCGGTAAGGAAATGGACCTCTACCACATCGAAGACCATTCTCCGGGCATGGTGTTCTGGCATCCGAAGGGCACCAAGATGGTGAACGCCCTGAAGGACTACATCCGCGGAAAGATTGACCGTCGCGGCTACCTCGAAGTGATCACGCCGGAAATTGTGAACAAGACTTTGTGGATCAAGTCCGGTCACGCCGACAAGTACAACGAGAACATGTTCAAGACGCTGGCTGGCGACGTGGAAATGGCTGTGAAGCCGATGAACTGCCCCTGCCACATTCAGATTTTCAACACCGGGCTGCGCAGCTGGCGTGACCTTCCGATGCGCCTTGCCGAATTCGGTAAGTGCCACCGTTACGAACCTGCCGGCACCATGCACGGCCTGATGCGCGTGCGCGGCTTTGTGCAGGATGACGCCCACATCTTCTGTACCGAAGACCAGATTGCAAGCGAAGTGGCCGATTTCTGCGCCCTCGTCAAGGAAATCTACCACGACTTCGGTTTCGACGATATCGTGGTGAAGTTCTCCACCCGCCCCGAAAAGCGCGTGGGTTCCGACGAAATTTGGGACAAGGCTGAAGCCGCCCTCGCCGAAGCTACCAAGCTCGCCGGCCTCGACTACATTTTGAACCCGGGTGAAGGAGCCTTCTACGGCCCGAAGCTGGAATTCACGCTGAAGGACAGCCTCGGTCGTGACTGGCAGTGCGGTACGATCCAGGTCGACTTCAACCTCCCGCAGCGCCTTGGTGCCGAGTATGTCGGCAAGGACAACCAGAAGCACATTCCGGTGATGCTTCACCGTGCGGCCGTCGGTTCCATCGAACGCTTCCTCGGTATTCTTATCGAAGAATTCATGGGCGATTTCCCGCTGTGGCTCGCTCCGGTTCAGGCCCGCGTGCTCCCGATTTCCGAGAAGTTCGTTGACTACGCCAAGTCCGTGGAACGCGAACTCGTGAACGCCGGCGTCCGCGTGGAAGTGGATGAGTCGAATGAGAAACTCGGCTACAAGATCCGCCAGTGCGAACTCCAGAAGGTGCCGTACCTCCTCATCGTCGGCGAGAAGGAAGTTGCCGATGGTGTTGTCTCTGTGCGTAAGCGCAAGGACGGCGATAAGGGTTCCATGACTGTCCAGGCCTTCCTCGACATGACTGCTGACGACCGCAAGGTTGTTCGCTAGTCGCCCAATATGTCATGCCGGACACCGTTCCGGCATCGCCTTTTAAATTTGAAACGCAGGCTCGATTGAGTCTGCGTTTTTCGTTGTTTAAATTGATAGAGATTAGTTAATCGTTAATCATTCTTTCGTAGAACTTGCGGTACTTGTCCTTGTCTTCCGTCTTGCGGACAGCGATGGCGTCTTGCGGGTGACGGTTGAGCATGCCCGTGATCATCTGCGGGATGATGTAGCCCCATTCGTACTTTTCCTTGAGCGGGAGGAAGAGTTCCTGGATGGCGTCGAGAACCGGGCGCAGGTCGTATTTCGGGTTCTTGAGGAAGCTGAGCAATAGTTCGGTGGTGCAGTTGCCGGCGCCGCGGCCCATGCCGGACACGGAACCGTCGAGGTAGTCGACATGGTCGATGATGGCCTGGATCGTGTTGCTGAAGGCGAGCTGCTGGTTGTTGTGTCCATGGAAGCCGAACTGCTTGTTCTTCACGATGCTCCTGTAGCGCGTGATTTCCTTGTCGATGTCTTCCTGGTAGAAGGCGCCGAAGCTGTCGACGAGGTACAGGATGTCTGCCTTGCATTCTTCGTTCACCTGGTGGAGCGCTTCGTCAAGTTCCGGACCGCGGTCGCGGCTCACGGCCATGATGTTGAGCGTAGTTTCGTAGCCCATGTCATGGAATGCGTTCACCATGCTGATGCCCTTGTCGATGTTCTTCACGTAGCTTGCCACGCGGAACATCTGGTAGGGGCTCTCGCTTGCCGGCTTCACGGCGTCCATGTTCACACGGCCCACGTCGGCCATCACGGCCATCTTCATCTTGGATTCGATGCCGTCTTTTACCTTCCAGAGCAGGTCGTCTTCGCAGAATTTCCACGGGCCGTATTCCTTGGGGTCAAAGAGTTCGGGGGAGTTCTTGTAGCCCATTTCCATGTAGTCGATGCCGGCTGCGGAAAGGAGGGTATAGAGGCGGCGGACGAATTCCAGGGAGAAGTCGTGCTTGTTGACGAGGCCGCCGTCGCGGATGGTGCAGTCGAGGACTTTGATGCTTTCGTAGTACATGGTTGATTCCTTTGTTGTGCAGCCAAATGTAGGTTCTTTGCCCGGCATAAACAATAGTGCGTGATAAAATAGTCCAAAAATTCGCATAAATAACGCAAAACGTGCGTTAAAAATAGTGAAAATGGCTTAAATTGGGCCGTTGTGGCTCTTTAAGTTTGCCGATGTTTCTCTTTTTATAGTATCATGATGTGCTCTAAAGCCGAGTGTCCTGGTTGCCTATAAACGCGGATTCTGTTATTTAACGCACAAATTGCGTTAATAAATTTTTGTGGTTGGAGTTCCCGTTTTGGCCTCCTTTTAACATTTTGACAACGAAACTTTACTCCGCAGGGGAAAATTTATGAGCGGAACGGGTGGAAATAGCTTATTTTAAAAATGAGGTAGTGTATGAGTTTTCTAAAGGTTTCGGCTCCTTTGCTGGTCCTCGTGATGTCTCTTGTGGGTGAATGTCTTGCGGTTCCTGCGTATCCGCATCCGATGGCGGTGAAGAATCCCGATGGTTCCGAAGTGGTTGTCCGCAAGGTCGGTAACGAAAAACTCCATTACACGGTTTCGGAAGAGGGGAATCTTGTCGTGCGCGACAGTCTCGGTTTCTGGAACTATGCCGACGAATCGGGGGTGTCGACGGGCGTGCGGCTGCACAAGCGGGGTGACCGCAGCGATGTCGAGAAGAAGTTCCTGGAAAAGCGCAACCCGAAGGATATTCTCAGAAAGTTCGTGAAGGCGAAAAGGGATAATCTGAAAAAGGCGGATTCCCTATCGAACGTGTTGCCGCTCCGCAGGTCGGCCCGTTCTTTTGCCCGCACTTCCACGGCGCTTGATTCCGTGCTCTCCGTGGCTACGCGGCCACCGTTCGATAGTGTCGTCACGATGGGCGAGGGTAACGTGCTGGTGGTCCTTGTGGAATTTTCGGATGTCAAGTTCGCGTCGCAAAACCCGCAGCAGGTCTTCCAGCGCTTCCTAAACGAGGAAGGGTATTCCGAAAACGGAATGCGCTGGAGCGTGCGTGATTACTTTGTGGAGAATTCGATGGGGAAACTCAAGCCGATCTTCGATGTGGCGGCTCCGGTAACGCTTTCTAAATCGCAGTCCTACTACGGTTTGTCCGAGATTCCGGACGAGGCCCTCAAGGAGGCGATTAATGCCATTAAGAGTCGGGGCGATGTCACGTTTAGCAAGTACGACCGCGACGGAGACCGGTACGTAGACTATGTGTACATGATCTATGCCGGCGTGGGCGAGGCGGATTCCGATATAGAAGAGGCCATCTGGCCGCAGGCGGGGTACACGTGGCCCATAAATGTCGGTGGAGGCTACTACGTGGAAAAGTTCGCCTGCTCTAGCGAACTGAACGGCGTGCTCTACGTGAATAACCCGAGGTCGACTGCCCTTGCGGGGATGGGTGTGCTGGTTCACGAATACAGCCATGTGCTCGGGCTTCCGGACTTCTACGACACGAAGGATACAACTGGCGATAACTATTCGACCCCGTATATCTGGAGCCTGATGGATATGGGCGAGTACAATACCTATTCGGATGCGTTGGAATTGAGCGGAAGTGCGCCCCCGCGCCTGACCGGTTTTGAGAGGTTCTCCCTGGGTTGGCTGACTCCGCGCATCTTGCGCAAGGTGAATGGCGAGGTGACTCTGCGCGGTATCGATATGAACGATGCCATTATCATCCCCTCGTCCAGGAAGAACGAGTACTTTGTGCTGGACTACCGTGCAAAATACGATGAGATTGCTCCGCTGCCGAATAGCGGGCTGCTTGTCTGGCGAATTGCCTACGACAAGAACGCCTGGGTCAACACCAACATTGTCAATACGGGCGACGATCATCGCATGAACTTTATACGCGCCGACAAGGATAGCGGATTGAAATTGAGTTGGTTCTCCTATTCTCCCTTCACGGATACGAACCTGATGGGGGACCCGTTCCCCGGCTACAAGAAGGTTGTCGAGTTTGACCAGTTTGTTACGTATTCGGGCGAGAACCTCGGCCTGCGTATCTATGATATTGTCGAGACGGATTCCGCGGTGACGTTCAAGGTGGAATGGGAAAATCCGGACCCGATTTCGAGTTCTTCGGAAGAGGTGAGCAGCAGTTCCGCCTTGCCGCCGAGCAGCAGCTATGTATTGCCGCCTAGCAGTAGTTCTGCGGTGCAGTCGAGTAGCAGTACTACGGCCTTACCCGAAATCGCATCTGCTGCGGCCTCGTTGCGTGTCGAGGCGGGCGTCCTCTATGTGGATGTCGGGGCCCCGGGCCAGAAAACTGTCCGCATCTTCGACATGCAGGGGCGCATGGTGCAGAGCAGCGTGTTTACCGGAAATGCGACCTCGATAGGCTTGGGTGGCTTGCCGCATGGCAGCTTCTTTGTCCGGGTTGATACCGGTGCGCGTACCTTGAAGAAGGGTGTTTTTGGAATCAAGTAAATAACCCCAAATTCTCCGAAAAAAAAGGAAAAGCCCATGTAAACTTTTGTACATGGACTTTTTGTCAATATTACTTTGGTTGTGGCCGTGAACTTTCTGCGCGTGGGAATATAGTTTCTTAGTACACACTCAAAGGGAGTTTTGGTATGAGGATGTTTTCCATCGCGAGTGTGTCGCTGGGGCTTGCTATGGCCTCAGCGGCATACGCTTTTACTGTCACCGGAACCGTCAAGGACGAAAGCGGGAAGGCTGTTCAGAACGCTTCCGTTTCGCTTTTGGGCAAGGCTCTTGATACAAAGACCGATGCTACCGGTGCCTTCACAATTCATCAGGACGAGGCTGTCACTCCGGGTGATTCTCTCGGCCAGGGCGAACCGTGCGTTGCTGGCACTCCGGGGTGCGAAGGCGGCTCTGACGCTCTGTTCCAGCAGCGCGCGGCTGTCGGCTACCTCTCCGTGAACGGCGGGGTACTCTCGTTCTCGCAGGGCTCGGGCTCTCCGGTGCACGTGCAGGTTTTCGACATGGTCGGTAACCGCCTGCTAAACGAAACGCTCTATGGTTCCGGCACGGTCGACATGAAGGCCTCCGTGAAGGCGAAGGGCGTGTATTTCGCACGTGTCCGCGTGGGCAATGCCCAGCAGAACTTCCGCTTCACGGCCGACGGTAGCTTCAATGCGACATTCGGCACGAAGACATCGGCGAAGGCCTTGCTCAAGGTGGGCGATAGCGACGACCTTCGCGTTGTTGCCGATGGCTTCGACACGCTGAACGTGAAACTCAATAATCTTGATACGACCCTTGCGCTTACGCTCAAGAAGACCGCTCCTCCGGAGCCGCAGTATGCCTACGGTTGGGGCCTCAAGAACGATCCTGTCCCGACGCGTGGTTGCGGCAAGGATACTAGGCTCGACTACAAGTATCGTGGCGACAAGCCGTATATCGATTTCAAGTGGAGCAAGGGAACGCGCACCGTGCGTATCGATATCCCGAAGAGCTACAACAAGAATAAACCGTACAAGCTTATCTTTGGCATGCAGTGCATGGGCGGCTGGGCCGGCGGCGTGCAGGACGAAGGCTACTATGGCCTGAAACCGTTCGATAAGGATGAATCGGTTATTTTTGTGGCGCCCGAAGGCAACGGAAACCAGGCGCCCTGGGCTCAGGATGATTACCTGTTGTTCGATGAGCTCCTCGCTTATCTCGAAGGCAATTTCTGCATTGACTCTAGCCGCGTGTTCTCTACGGGCTTCAGCTACGGCTCCATGTTCTCTAACGGTCTTTCTTGGAACCATCAGGACGTGCTCCGCGCTGTCGCCGTGTACGAAACTGCCGAACGCAACATCTGGCTCCCGCAGCGCCAGAACAAGGGCATTGGCTGGATGGGCGTGCTTGGCCTCGACGATAACCTCTGCACTCCGGAGATGGGACGCGCCGCCCGCGATATCATCTTGACGCTCAACTCCGAAAATGGAAAGGCGAAGAACGAGCAGGCTCAGGAAGCCCAGCGCAACGCGGCCCACAAGTGCTACGACTACACGACTGTCGAGGAACGCTTCCCTGTCCGCTGGTGCACGCAGTCCGGTGGCCACATCTGGGACCACAAGGATCCGGGCCAGAACAAGTCTTGGGTGCCCGAGACTACCTGGGATTTCTTCAGCAAGTTCTAAACGAAATTCATCCACACTCCAATAACCTCTCCGGCCTTTGCGGCCGGGGAGGTTTCTTGCGTATGCGCGGGGCAAGCGTTGCTTGCCTCATTTTCTATCTTTATATATATGGAATTCAAGCGCTTTGAAGCTTTGATCGAGATGTTCCCGCAGGTGCAGATTTTCAGCACCGAAGGCGAGGACCTGGATAGGGTCATTACTCATTTTTTGAACCAGCAGAAAAATGTCTCCACGATGTCGGAGGCGATGCAGCGCAAGATTCAGCATGCGCTCGCTCCGTTCTTTCAGCAACGGTTTATTAGCCTGCACGACGAAGAAGCCCCGCTGGTACGCCATCTGCTTTTGAAGAAGAAGTTCTTCTTGCAGACGGACCGCTACATCGATGACATGGCTTGGCCGGAGACGGACCCTGCAAAGATAGACGAGGCGCTTGCGATAGCGGAACTTTCGCCGGAAATTCTGGAACGCAAGTTGCTGAGCCTTTCGAATGGTGAACTGCGCCGTGTGCTGCTGGCGCGCATGTGGATGGAAAAGCCCGAGTGGATTTATTTCAATGACTTGTTCGGCGGGCTGGATCCCGAATACCGTAGTCACCTGGCCATGAGCGTGGTGGAACTCTCGAAGCGCCCCGGCGTGAAACTTACCGTGCGCCTTGCCCGCGAAGACGAACTGCTGCCGGAAATACCTGCATTCGTGTATGCGAACAAGACGTTTACGCAGTATGCGGGCGAATTGCCGAGCGCTGCCGCGAAGCCCAAGTTTACGAAGGCGGAACTGAAGGATTACGAAATCGTGGAACTGCACGGTGCGAAGGGAGATCCCCGCCTCCGCGGGGATGACGAGCCTGTTGGCCGCGGGGATGACGATAAAGTTCTCTTCGACCTGAAAAACGTCAACGTGCAGTTCGGCGATACGACGGTACTCAAGAACCTCAACTGGACGGTACGCAAGGGCGAACACTGGGCGGTGATGGGCGAGAACGGTGCCGGCAAGAGTACGCTTCTCGGGATGCTTACTGCGGACCATCCGCAAATCTACAAGAACGATATTACTTTGTTAGGAGAACGCCCCGGGCGCGGGCTCAACATCTGGGACCACAAGGCGAAACTCGGGTTCTTCTCTCCGGAGCTCGCCCTCCAGTACCGCGAGGACCTGAACTTGCAAGAGGTATTGTGCACGGGCTTTACCCCGAACCTCTGCAAGATGGACAACACTACCTGGGAAGAACGCGCGAAGGCGAAGGAGTGGCTGGAGTACTTGGGCTTTAGCGATATTCATGAGCGCTACCGCAATCTCTCGCCGATAGACAAGCGTGTGGTGCTCATGGCACGAGCCGCGATCCGCCCGCCCGAGGTGCTTCTGCTCGATGAGCCTACGCAGGGCCTACAGGGCGAGTACCGCGAAAAGATTTTCAACCTGCTGCAGTTGCTCTCGCACGAGACGACGATAATACTCGTGAGCCACTACGAAGAGGAATGGCCCCCCTGCATGACGCATCTTTTGCGTATGCCTAAATTTTCGACACGGTAAAGATTATGGTGCTGAACGAACAAACTATCATGAATGCCTTGCGAGCGGTGCAGGACCCCGACCTCCACAAGAACATCGTGGAACTCGGCTTTGTCCAAAACCTGAAAATAGAAGGCGACAAGGTGAACTTCGACCTCCGGCTCACGACGCCGGCATGCCCGATCCGCGACAAGTTCAAGGACCAGTGTATAGCCATCGTGAAGAGCCTCGGGGCGAGTGAGGTCGAGGTGACGTTTACCGCTCAGGGCCGAGTAGATGGCGGCAACGCCGCTACGCAGGCACCGAAGACTTCGTATATCGGCGAGGTCTCGCATGTGGTTGCCGTGGCAAGCGGCAAGGGCGGTGTGGGTAAGTCCACGGTGACGGCGAACCTCGCCATGGCCCTGAGTCTTTCCGGTGCCCGCGTCGGCATCCTCGATGCCGACATCTACGGCCCCTCCATGGGTCTCATGTTCGGTATCGATCGCGCTCCCGAGGTTTTCGACGACAATACGATTGCGCCTGTCGAGGCGAAGGGCGGTATCAGCATCGTCAGCATGTGCATGTTCGCCGATAGCGACAAGGCGACCATCTGGCGTGGCCCGATGGTTTCGCAGATGATCCAGCACTTTATCCATCACGTGCGGTGGGGCAAGCTCGACTACCTGCTGGTGGATTTCCCTCCCGGAACGGGCGACATCCAGCTTACGCTCACGCAGAACTGCCCGATGGCAGGTGCCGTGGTGGTGACGACTCCGCAGGAGGTGGCTCTCGCCGACTGCCGCAAGGGGCTTGCGATGTTCGATTCTGTGGGCGTTCCTGTGGTGGGCGTTGTCGAGAACATGAGTTACTTCATTTGCGACCAGTGCGGCAAGCACCACAATATCTTCCGTGAAGGCGGCGGCGAGCGCATTGCCAAGAGCTGGGGCGTGCCGCTCATCGCGAAGGTGCCGCTCGAACCCGCGGTGGCGGGTTGCGGTGACGAAGGTACGCCGGCGGTGCTCCGTTACCCGAACTCCGAGTCGGCGAAGGCCTTTATGCAGGCTGCCGATGCCACGGTGCGCACTTTAGCGATGTTTGAGGCTGAAGGCGACGGCGTGCTCAAGAACTTCAACTTCGAGTTCGAACAACTTCCGGTGGAGGACGCATGATTCAGCCGAAGAAAATATTTAGAACAAAGGACGGACGCCTCGGGTTCGAGTGGAGCGATGGTTCCCGCGGTGCATGCACGATTCGTGCACTCCGGTTGGCTTGCCCCTGTGCTTTGTGTGTCGACGAACATACCGGCGAGAAGTTGCTCGACGATTCTACAATTCCGTGTGATATTCAACTACAGAAGGTGCAATCTATCGGGCGCTATGCTGCAGGGCTTACCTTCAGTGATGGTCACAATTCGGGAATTTACCCTTACGACAAATTGAAAGAATTGACGGAAAAGGCGTAAAAAGCCATATTTGTTTGACCGAAGTTTTCTACTACGTGGATTGACAGGTGTAAAGGTTATGAGTGATTTTAACGAAGCGCTTTATTTTCGCGACCTGAATCGTTATCCGACGCTCTCTCCGCAAGAGGAGATGGCCTTGTTGACGATTATCCGGTCCGACGAGAGCGAGGAAATTCGCAAGTCTGCCCTTCAGCGGCTCATTCGCGGCAATCTTCGCTTTGTGGTCAGCGTTGCTCGTAAATACCAGGGGAGGGGGCTCGCCCTTCTCGACCTCATCAACGAAGGAAACCTTGGCTTGTTCAAGGCTGCCAAGCGCTTTGACATGGACAAGGACGTCAAGTTCATTAGCTACGCCGTGTGGTGGATCCGTCAGTCTATTCAGAAGGCGCTGTTTGAACAGGTCGGTGCGGTTCGCATTCCGCCCAACAAGCTTGCCCTGGTCAACCGCTTCAAGAGAGCACTCATGCTCAACGGCGGTGACTACGACAAGACCATTTCGATGGAAGAATTTGCTCCGTTCGAACGCGATATCGTCGAAGTCATGGAAAAGATTGTCGATATTTCGCTCGATGCGCCTATCGGCGACGATGTCGGTGGCGGCAGTTCGGATTCCGTGAGTACGCTTATGGACGTTCTCGGGTCCGATGGCAACCAGGACGACGACATGGAGAAGGACGAACGCAAGAAGCTCATCCAGGAGACACTTGCTTCGCTTCCGCGTCGCGAAGAAGAAATCTTGCGCATGTTCTACGGACTCGATACCGTGGAAGATACGACTCTTAAGGATATCGGTGAAGACCTGCGCCTCTCCCGCGAGCGCGTCCGCCAGATCAAGAACAAGACCTTGCGCCGTTTGCAGAAGAGCAAGGAACACAAAGAAAAACTCGCGGACTTCCTGGAGCTTTAATGTCCCATTCGTCGGCTTCGGCCCGTAAGGCCGCATATTGGTTTCTGGCGGTGTGCTGCGGAGCCCTACTTGCTTTGGGTGGTTACAAGGCATACGAGGAATTCGGACCGTCCAAGGTCTCGGTCGAGGCCGTGCCGTTCGGGCTGCCTTCCGCGGGCTCTGTCGCCCGTGGCGATACTCCCGATTTGAATGCGGGCGTATCTTCGCTGCCGGTGCAGACGCAGGCCGAACTCCGCCGTGCGGTAGAACTTTCTCATGGTGGTAATTACCAGGCGGCTATCGAGATTTTTGAATCCATCGTGATGATCTACCCGGACATTCTCAAGGTCCAGTGGGAAGAACTTAATACTTTGTTCGAAAAAGACTCCCTTTCGGAACGCGAGGACTACCGCATGAAGCAGTTTGCCGAAATGCTCAAGGCGCGCTATCCGGGTGGAGTTGCCGTGTATATCGAGAGCCGCCTCGCTGCCCGCGCTTCAAACACTACGCTTGCAATCCAGTTGGCTCAGGTTGCTGCCGAAAAGGCGCCTGCACTTTACGATGCGCGCCTTTGGTTTGCCAAGCTCCTGCTGCGCGATGGCAGGCTTGCCCAGGCCGCCGCGGAAAGCCGCACGGCGATAAGCCTTTCTGCCGGCGCCGACCCGCGCGCCTACGAGATCATGGCGAAACTTTATCATGACCAGGGCCAGCTGGACAGTTGCTCTGCCGTGGTGGAATACGCGCTCACGCAGTTCCCGGTGAACATGGAACTGCACCTGCTGCAGGGTTACCTCGCCGAATACCGCGGGCATTTTGACGCGGCGGACAGGATTTACCAGAGGATCCTTGCACTCGACCCGAATTTCAAGAAGGCGTCCGAAGCCGAGGCGACTCTCGGCGAAAAGTCCCCTCCGGGAACGGGAGCCGCGGTGAACCTTACTCCGCGAGACCGCGCGCAGATGGCGGTGGATATCCTTGCCCCGCTCGTGGAACGCTATCCCGAGAACTTGCCGCTTCGCGAGGCCCTCGGGCTTTCGTACCTGAAGGGTCGCGAGTTCGACCGCGCCCGCGCGCAGTTCCAGGAAATCCTGAACCGCGACCCGGAATATCCGGATATCCGCCTGCGCTTGCAGGAGTCGAACGTCACGAAGCCTGCTCCGGTCTCGGCTGCTGACGGGCTTGCGGCGAACCTGAACCGCGCGCTCGATAGCATCAAGGGGACGAATGCTCCCTCGAAGGAACATGACTTCACGACGATGCTCGGACATTACCTTGTCCGCTATGGCGCGACTCCGGGAGAATTCTTCAAGAAGTACGCCATCGGGAACTTCAGGCCAATCAAGACGAACGTGTGGCAGGAAACTTTCTATGAGGGCACGTACAAGCATACCTATACGGTGGTTTTCGATTCGCTCAACCATTTCCGCGAAGTGCACGTGGTCGTTTCCGATTCGTCGGTCAAGTCGAACCACATGGGAATGGCTCCCGAAATCTTTACGCGTCTCTTGAAGCAGAATTCCCGCATCTCGGGTATCGGCAGCAGCACCGGCGAGACGGACTGCGGCGACAGCACCGTGCTCGACGCATCGGTGTGGGAAACGCAGGACAACTTCGAAATCCTTGCACGCGTTGTAGGCAAGCCTTCTGAAATCCGCATGGTGCGCTTTGACAAGACGGCGCTCCCGCCCGGCCTCAAGCTCTGCGACTACATCCCGTACCTGAAGGAATTCTAGACTCGGGCCTTTTTCCCGCGTCCTACTTTTTTGTATCTTTATACCGATGCGTTTATCCCGCTACATGGCGTATGCCCTGCTTGCTTTTGCGGCCTTCCTGTTCGAAGGCTGCACGTGCTGTGCATACCTGAACCACATGTTCAATGCGGAACGCATTTACGACGAGGCTACCGAGATGCGTACCGCGCGTCTCGACAGTGTGCCCGATGCGGAATCTTCTACGCCCTCTACCGAAGAGCGGATGAAATACGACAAGGTCATCGAGAAGGGCTCCCGCGTGCTGGAACGCTTCCCCAAGAACAAGAAGCGTACTGCCGAGGCCGTGTTCCTTATCGGCGAATCGTTCCGCCACAAGGGCGAGTGGGGCAAGGCGATTATCAAGTACGACGAGTTCGAACGCTACTTTGCCGACCACGATTCCATGCGGACTGTTGA
The DNA here is from genome assembly GCF_002210285.1 of Fibrobacter sp. UWR2. NCBI lineage: Bacteria > Pseudomonadati > Fibrobacterota > Fibrobacteria > Fibrobacterales > Fibrobacteraceae > Fibrobacter > Fibrobacter sp. UWR2. The sequence goes on from NZ_MWQE01000003.1 coordinate 277,172, forward strand.
GTACCAGCGTGCCTACTGCCTCTACAAGAACCTTGAATATAACATTAGCCGTTTCGCACTCGAGCCGGTCATTGCCGATAAGAATCATCCGTACTACTTCCAGGGACTGAACCTGCTTTCGCTTCTGGACGAACAGTCCGAACATCCGGATCAGGCCATCGAGGCGCTCGAGGCCGTACTTGCCGATACTGCGGGCACTCCGTTCATGAAGGGTAAGGCGCATTTCCGCCTGGCCGGCCTTTACTACAAGAAGGAAAACTGGGACAAGGCTCGCGAGCATTACACTGCGAAAGAGATTGAACTGCTGAATGTGCGTGAGAGGCAGACTTCCGGCGAACAGGCCGCGGAATGCCTTATCAACAAGAAGGAATACTTGAAGGGCGCCGACGAGTACAAGGCTCTCTACAAGAATCCTGAATACGAGAAGAAGCAGGCGGAATATCTGGTGCGCATTGGCGAGGCGACCCTGATGGGAAACCGCTATCCGGACGCGTTCGTGATTTTCCAGAAGGTGAATACGGAATATCCCAAGTCGCAGTTTGCATCGCGCAGTTACTTCAATCTTGGTGACTACGAACAGAACAAGACGCTTGACTACGAGAAGGCGATTGTCTATTACGACAGCAGCTATATCTCGAGATCCATAAGCGAGTGGGCGCAGAAGAGCCGCGAGCGCAGGGATGCTCTGCGCAGGCTGATTTCGATGCGCAAGCAGAACGACAGCGTACAGAAGGATTCGATTCCGAATATGGACCGGTTCTTTGGAACCGAATTCCAGATTGCCGAACTATTCCTGTTCAAGCTTTCCGAAGTGGATAGCGCCATCGCGCGCCTTACCGGCATTATCGAGAATGCTGACGATTCGGCGAAGGTGCTGCGGGCATCGTATGCGCGGGCGTTTATATACGACGAATTCAAGGGCGATCCCGATACGGCCGAGGAACTCTACAAGGAAGTTATAGAGAAGTACCCGAATACCGAGTATGCCAAGCAGGCGCAGGTGAACCTCGGGATGAAGGTTACGGCGAAGACGCCGGACGACGAGGCACGGGACATGTATATGCGTGCCGAGAGCCTGTGGACCACGGCTTCGGAGATGCCTCTCGACCAGATGGAACTTGTGGACAGCGCATATGCGAACGCGTTCTATGTTTTCGATAGCCTGTACCAGCAGTATCCCGAGACGGAATCCGGCATACAGGCGCTCTACATGAAGGCTGTTTACTACCAGATGAATCCGGAAAGGCTTGATAGCGCGACGGCGGCCTACAAGGTGCTCCGCGACAAGCATGGTAGGACCCCGTGGGGCCAGTATGCTGCCACCGTGCTGAACAACAGAAGCATTACCTCGGATGCCGATATCGAGCGCCTGCGCAAGCGCGTGAAGCAGAGCCTGGAACACATCGACAAGCTTTCGGCGCAGTATTACGAGGCGTTGAACAAGAAGCCCGAAGAAAAGCAGACCGAAGTCAAGAGCAAGGAAGACGAAGTCCTCGAGAATACGTACAACAGCATGTACGATTTCGAGTAGTCGGGAGTATCCGGTGGCTTTCTCTTATAGACATTTTCAGGGGTGCATCCGCATCGCGGGTGTCGTCGCCCTGTCTATCCTGCTTTCGGGTTGTGCCGCCGGTAACGCGAAGATTGCTTCGCGCAAGGGTTACGTGCGGTTTCCGGAAAAACAGTATGCCTCGGGCGAGAAGGCGGAAATCGGGCTGAAGATTACCGGCGAGGCGAGTTATTATGGCCCCGGTTTCGACGGGAAGAAGACTGCGAGCGGGGAAATCTTTGACCAGGACGACTTTACCTGTGCACACAAGAGCCTGCCCTTTGGTACCAAGCTCAAGGTGGTGCGTGTCGATAACGGCATGAGTGTCGTCGTGCGCGTGAACGATCGCGGGCCCTATGTGGATGGCCGTATTCTGGACCTGAGCGTCGCTGCAGGTAAGGAGATCGGTCTCGACAAGGCTGGCCATGCCAAGGTTGTCGCAACCGTCATCGAATAAACAAAAAATTGGGGGAAATGCCAGAATGTCATATTTTGACATTCGGTGATTTTATATTTGGTGCTCAGAAAGTCACTTTCTTGTCTGTGTGGCTTTTTTCGAAAAAGAGGTAAAATATGATACGTAATGAACGCTTCCCGTGGGATTCGGGATTCTCCTCGTTCAAGCGCCGTATTGGCGAACAACTACAGCTAGGCGGTTTTACGGACGATATTGTCGATGATTCCGATTTACTTTCGTTCTACCGCATGGGGGAGAGCGAGACCTACGTGCTCAGCGCCCTCGGCTGCGCAGTCGGAATGTAGGATTTATTTCGCCCTGTAGCTTACGAAGCGTACGTTCCCGCAGAAGTCCTTGTGCGCTCCCTCAAATTCGAGCCAGGGGTAGTTGCCGGCTTCGGCCTGCAATACTTCTGCCTGTTCCGACCCGATTTCAAGGAGGATCGGGGCGCCTGCATTAAGCTTGCCTTCGGTCTGCTGGAGCATCTTGCGGACAAGCGAAAGGCCGTCGGGTCCGCCGTAGAGGGCGAGTGCCGGGTCGAACTTGTCCACCTCGGGCTGGAGCTTGCCTTTTTCGCTATCGGGAATGTAGGGGAGGTTTGCGATAAGGCAGTCGATTTTCGCCGCCGTAGCGCCCGCGGCCGTTGTCACGGCATCGCCCGTTACGGCGTCGAGCAGGTCGCCCTGTGCGAACTTCAACGTTTCGGCGAGGCCGTTGGCTTCCGCGTTTTCCTTCGCGAGCGCGAGCGCGTCGCTTGAAATGTCGGTAGCGAGAACGCGGGCTCCTTCGATTTCCTTCGCGCAGGCAATCGCGATGGCGCCTGTCCCGGTACCGACTTCAACGATAAACGGGCTGGCGTTATCTTTCAGGCGTTCCTTCGCCATGTCGATCAGTTCTTCCGTTTCCGGGCGCGGGACCAGCGCACGCGTGTCGCACTTGATGGTGTGCCCGCGGAAACTCGTGTCGCCCACGATATGTTGCAGCGGCTCGCGACTTGCGCGGCGCGCTACCAGCGGGCGGAGCTTGTCAAGTTCCGCTTCGGAAAGCGGCTTGTCGAAATTCAGGTAGAGGTCCATGCGCTTCTTGATGCCGAGCCCGAAGCAGATGATGTATTCCGCGTCGAGTCGCGCGTCGGGCACGCCTTTCTTCTCGAAGAATACTTTTGTCCTGTTCAGGATTTCGAGGACGGTCATCTGCGGCTTTGTGGGCATCTATCTACCTATAAAATGAATGCGGCTAGGCGTTAAACTTCCCGAGTTTTTCCTGGGCGTTCGCCATCTGGAGCCCGTTGATGATCTCGTCGAGGTCGCCGGTGATGACTTTGTCCAGGTTGTACAGCGTAAGGCCGATACGGTGGTCGGTCACGCGGTTCTGCGGGAAGTTGTAAGTGCGGATCTTGGCGCTACGGTCACCGGTACCCACGAGGGCCTTGCGGCTTGCGGCCTCTTCCTGTTCCTTCTTCGCGATGACGGCGTCAAGAATCTTGGAACGCAGCATTTCCATGGCGTGCAAGCGGTTCTGCAGCTGGCTGCGTTCGGTCTGACAGCTCACCACCACGCCCGTCGGGATATGGGTGAGTCGCACGGCGGAGTCCGTCTTGTTGATGTACTGGCCGCCAGCGCCCGAAGAACGGTAGGTGTCCATGTGGATGTCGGCTTCGCGGATTTCCACGTCGACTTCTTCTGCCTCGGGGAGGATGGCGACCGTCGCCGCCGACGTATGCACGCGGCCCTGCGTCTCTGTCTCGGGCACGCGCTGCACGCGGTGCACGCCGCTCTCGAACTTGAGAGTCCCGTACACGCTGTCGCCTTCGATGAACACGCGGATTTCCTTGTAGCCGCCCACGGTGCCTTCGCTTGCATCCTGGATGGTCATCTTCCAGCCCATGCGGCTGCAGTAGCCCTGGTACATGCGGAACAGGTCGCCCGCAAAGAGAGCCGATTCGTCGCCGCCGGTACCGCCGCGGATTTCGAGTGTTGCGTTGCGGTAGTCCCACGGATCCTTCGGCACCATCAGAATCTGCAGTTCGTCGGTCACGCCCGGCAGCTTTTTTTCGATATCCGAAATTTCGGCCTTGGCCATGGCGACCATCTCGGGGTCGGGATCGCCGAGTGCGGCCTTGTATTCGGCGAGGTCGTTTACCATCTGCAGGTATTCCTTCGCCTTCTGCACTGCCTTCTCGATACCCTTGTACTGCTTGTGTATCTTGTTGTAGCGGGCCTGGTCGGCGAGAACATCCGGGTTCCCGAGTTCCGATTCCAGTTCCTCGTACTTTTCAATCAGTTTTTGTGCCTTGTCTTTCATCGCGTGCAAATTTAGAAATTTTCTACTTTTCCTGCCATGCAGTTTACCCCGATAGGCACATTCTACGGCGATGCCGTGTACAAGTACGATGCTCCCCGGCAGGGGCGCCTGTTTGCGGGGCATCCGGGCCGGATTGAACTTGCTCCGGGGAACAACTACGAGATGGCGCTCCGCGACTTGGAAGGTTTCGAGCGCATCTGGGTCATATTCCAGTTTCACGAGAATGAGGGTTGGCGCCCGACGACGCGGCCGCCAGTGCCGCCGAAGGGCAAGGACCGCGTGGGCACTTTCGCTAGCCGGAGCCCCTACCGCCCGAACCCTATCGGGCTCAGCTGCGTGCGGCTCCTAAAAATTGAAGGCCTTACTTTGTATGTAGACGAAGCGGACTTGCTGAGCGGTACTCCGGTGCTCGATATCAAGCCGTATATCCCGATGGCGGACGCCTTCCCTAATGCGAAGGCAGGCTGGGTCGAGGAACAGGAAGGCGATTTGTGGACCGTCGATACGACCGCGGTATTTGCCGCGCAGGGCGGGTGGATTGCGGAACATAGCGAATTTGACCTGGACAGTTTTGCCAGGGTGCAACTTTCTCGCGGGAATTTTTCGAAGGATGTGTTCGACAGCTCGCGCCGGCGCCTGACCATCGACGAGAATGCAAGAACGGGTGTACTGGCCTACCGCACGTTCCGCATCCGTTTCCGTTACGATGAATCGGAACGCAGGGTGATGCTGGAAAGTATCGCGAGCGGCTATACTGCCGACGACTTGAAACCTGGCGCCGAAGACAAGTACGGCGACAAGCAGCTACATCGCGATTTCTTGATGTTTATGTCTCGTGACTGCCGTCGATAATCCACTGGCAGAGAGCGAGAATTCCGTCGTAGTCGGGCAGGTTGCGTATAAAGTTCTGCGACTTGCAGCGCTCGATGAAGGTGCTCCAGGCGCCCTCGTTCTTGGCTTCGAGCCCGAGATGCTCTTCGATGGCGCCCTTGGTCCACACCCATATTCCCTGTTGGCGGAGTTTCATGTGGATGTTTCGGATGGGGCGTTCCGCTTCGGGCATGGCGGCCATCATGGCGTAGGCCTTCGCGGCAGAAATATTGCTGTGCTTGTTCACGGGACGCCCGTTCACGAGTCGCATGTGGTTGTGGAATGCGAGTTCGCGGAACAGGTTTGTGCAGAACTTTATGTCGGGATCGTTCGCCTCGAGGAACCCGTCGCGGGTGGCCGTAGTGAAGGCGTAGTCCAGGTCGACAATGGAACGCACGGGCATATCCATGGCATCGAGGACCTGCATGCTCTTGCGGGTGTTGCTTACGCCGCCCTGGCGCACGAGCGCACACTTGATGAGGGCGAAACTCTGCCCCGTAATGCGCTCAAAGAGCGCGGGAAGTACGCGCCATTCCGTCTTGCCTTCGGTAAGGAGCACGTAGTCGGCGAAAAGCAGTTCGTTGCTGTTCGATAGGCTGAACAGCATCTGCAACTGGCTGGGTGCATCCTGGATGACCTGGTGGACGGCGTCTTCCATTCGCTTGCGCATGAATGTCCCGCGTTCCTTGTTCTTGCGGATGAGTAGCGAGGTGCTTACGTCTTCGCTTGTCACCATCTGCGCGGAGTGTGTCGCGAAAATCACCTGGTAACCTTCGTTCGAGAGGTTCTTGAGCGCGACGCGCACAAGTTCTACGGCCTGCGGGTGCAGGAAAAGTTCCGGAGAGTCGATGAGCAGCATGGTGCGGCTCAGGTAATGGTTGTTGTGGTGCTTCTTGACTTCGGAGAGGTAGCGCACGAGCGCCATCTGGATGGCACGCTGGCTTCCTGCTCCCATGCGGTCGATATCGCGCTCGAAGCCGTCGTCTTCGTCAATCACCTTGAGGGTGGCCTTTTTGAGGAAGGTCTCCAGCGTCGGGATGGGAATGCTCAGCTCCACACGTACGCTCGGGAATAGCGGCTTGAGTTTCTCGTTTACGTCGTGGTCGAAACTCTGGATTTCTGCCGCCTGGTTTTCGCCACCGGGACTGAGCATGTCGCTGAACTTGCTCAGGATATCGTTGAACTCGTTGCCGAAGCGCCTTTCGAGAGGCTTGAAGATTTCGTGCAGGAGCTTGGTTAGTGATTCGTTGCCCTCGAAATCCCAGATGGCGATCGGGGAGGGGAACATGCGGCTGAATGCGTGCCTGAATGCATCGCCCGTACGCACCCAGTCCCTGCGCTTGTCGGTCTTGCGGTTGGGTGGGACGAAAGCCCAGATCTCTACGTTCTCGGGTACTTCGCCGGGGACGCGCTGGATTTTCTTGATGCGGACTCTGTCTCCGCATAGGAAGGGCTTGATTTCGGCGGCCTTGTCTTCGCCTAGGCGGTTGAGGACCGTTTCGGTAATGCCTTCGAAAACACCCTCGACTTCGACGGGGTTGTTCGGGTCGTCAAAAAAGGAAATGTCTAGCGAAAAACGTGACAATAACCATCTGATGCCCATCAAAATGTTGGTTTTGCCTGCGTTGTTGTAACCTATGAGTGCGGTGAAACCGCTCAGCGGGAAAGTCTGTCGCTGGATGGAGCGCAGGTTCGAAATCGTAATCTCTGAAAGTCTGAGTGCTTGGGGCTGCATGACTTCAATATATATCATGATTTTGCCAAAAGTTTGGTCTTTTCTTTAAAAAAGCCGTTTTTTTTATGAAAAAAGTTTCACGTCTGGGTAGGGAAAACCATTTTTCTATATTTACTGACGGAAATTGACTAAAAATTTAAACAAGGATAAAAACACATTATGTCCGATAACAGCAACAGTTCAAAGTCTCCTGTCCGCGTGCGTTTTGCCCCTAGCCCTACGGGTTACCTGCATGTGGGCGGTGCGCGTACCGCCATCTACAACTACTTCTTTGCAAAGCATATGGGTGGCACGTTCTACCTGCGTATCGAGGATACCGACCGCAAGCGTTATAACGAGACTGCGCTGCACGACCTGATGCGCGATTTGAAGTGGCTCGGCCTGCAGTGGGACGAAGGTCCGGGTTGCGAGGGCGACTGCGGTCCGTACTTCCAGAGTGAACGCCTCGACATTTACCACCGCGAAATCAAGAAGCTTTTGGATGCCGGCTGCGCCTACTACTGCTTCTGCACCGAGGAACGCCTGCAGGAAGTCCGTGCCGAGCAGGAAAAGTCTCACGTGCCGGTCACGGGTTACGACCGCCATTGCCGTAACATTACTCGCGAAGAAGCCGAAGCCCGCATTGCTGCCGGTGAAAAGGCTGTCATCCGCTTCAAGGTGCCCGAGACTGGCGTGACCGAATTCGATGACATGATTCGCGGCCACATTAGTTACCAGAACGAACTTCTGGACGACCTCGTACTTATCAAGCGCGACGGTTACCCGACCTACCATTTTGCAAGCGTCGTGGACGACCACCTGATGGGTACGACGCACGTGCTCCGCGGTGACGAATGGATTAGTTCTACGCCTAAGCACGAACTGTTGTACAAGGCTTTTGGCTGGCAGCCGCCCGTATGGTGCCATCTGCCGGTGATCCTCGACAAGAACGGCGGTAAGCTCAGTAAGCGCAAGGGCGCTGCTTCTGTGGGCGACTTCCGCGACCTTGGCTACCTGCCCGAAACGCTTGTGAACTACCTCGCTCTCCTCGGCTGGAACCCGGGCGACGACCGCGAAGTCATGACCATCAAGGAAATGGTCGAAAGCTTCACGCTCGAACGCATCAACCCGAAGTCCGCGAGCTTCGACGAAAAGAAACTGCAGTGGATGAACGGCCAGCACATCCACATGTGCGACGATGCGTTCCTCAAGGGCATCATGAAGGAAGGCCTTGCTGCGAAGGGCATCGACCTCTCCAACGAACCGGAAGCACGCCTCGATGAAATCGTGAAGCAGCTCAAGCCGCGCGCTCACTTTGTGCAGGACTTGGCCGAGATGGCCGTGTACTTCTTTGTCGCTCCGACGACCTACGACGAAAAGGGTGCTAAGAAGCACTTTGGCGAAGGTTCCAAGGAAGTCGCTACGCTTGTGCGTGACATGCTCGCTTCCATCGAAGATTTCAAGACCCCGGTGATCGAGAAGGGTTTTTATGACCTCGCCGAGCGCTGCGGCCACAAGGTCGGTGAACTCGTCGGTGCTCCGCGTCTCGCTGTTTCTGGCGTGACCGCTGGCCCGGGCCTCTGGGAAATGTTCGAAATCATCGGCAAGGAAGAGGTTCTCCGCCGCATCGACGTGGCAATGCCTCTCATGAAATAGCGCGCTAGAGAAATGCTTTCCCAGTTCCCGCATAGGATTCATTCCCAGCAGTTGTTCTGCTGTCGGTGCCGCAAGGTCACCGCTCATGGATTGTATGCGCGCGAACCGTATTCTACGTACGGCGGGATGAAATCGCATGTGCCGCTCCTGTGCGTGTGCGAGAAGTGCGAATCCGCCTTCGTCGCATTCTCTAACGAGTTTGCTTTTTCGCATCCGGAAGATGCCGGCGAATATACCCGCGTCTACGGGAACAGCCGCATCGCTGTGGGTAACTGGCTCTACTTTAGGGGCTCCGTGAAGCCCGGAATGGTCAGGAGTTATTTCCAGACGAGCGACAAGGAAATCATCGTCATGAGTTACGATGGCGGGTCCGACAAGAAAATCGAACTCGACCGCCTTGCACATATCGACGAGAAGTCGCCCGAAGGGTACCGCTTGTTGCCGGCTCAGAGCGCGCAGACACTCCTTGGAGACTGCGTTTACCATGCCATTCGTGATCAGTTCGGTGTGGCGGTGGGGCTTGTGAAGGATGGAGACAAGGACAAACTTGCCGTGCTGCTCGAGGATGCGTCTGTGCTGTTCATTACGCTTCCGCAGACAGCGCAGAATCTACCGAACGAGCGCCTTTGCGAGATTGTGCAGAACAAGCTGCAGCAGCTTTTTGCCGAAGATGCGGGCCGTATATCGGTGACTGTCGGGCAGGGCATAGTCTATCTCAATGGCCTTGTGAAAAACTTCTCGATTAAGCGCTCGCTGCGTGCGTGCGTGAACAGCATGCCGCGTATTCGCGGATGCGTCGATTTTACGAAGATTATTCCGGAACCGGGAATGACGGATTCCCTCATAGAGAACCGTGTCTACACGCTGCTCGAGTCGTTCGGGCGTAATGTGTTCGACTACAAGGTGAGTGTCGTGGGGGGCAAGGTCTCGGTGTCGGTATGCTGTTTCGAGGATTCCTTCCCGAGGGATCTGGAAAACCGCATCGCCGAGATCCCTGGCGTTGTGGACCTGGCCTATTCCATGGTCACTATTCCCGAACGGGAAATGCAGAATAGGAACGAGTGCCTGGAAATGGAAGAAAGCTATTCGCTGAATTCCCGCTTCCAGGGTGCTAAAATCAAGGTCTCGTATGTCGAGAACAAGTATTTGCTGGAAGGGCGAGTCCATTCCGCGTGGCAGAAGCAGATGGCGTTTGTCAATGCGGTCAGGATGTCGCTTTCCACTTCGGTTGAAAACCGGCTCAGGGTAGTCGAGGGATAAAAGGAGTGCTTATGGCAACTGGATATGAGAAAATCAACCTTATAAAGTCGAAGTTGAAAACTCCGATGACGGTCACGATGCTTGCCGATGCGCTCGGGTGTAGCCCGCGAACGGTTTTCCGCCACCTCGAAGTCATCGAGCAGGAAAACTGCGGACTTCGTAAGATCAAGCGCGAAGGCGAGACGCGCTATGTTATCCAGGTCGAGGAACAGGCGAATTTCAATCAGAGCGTGGTCAAGCAGCTCGAGAAAATCAAGAAGAACCTGCCGGCGACATCTGCTCCGGATATCAAGACCATGAAACTTCTGGACAAGGTAATCGGCGTGTTGCAAACGACCGATCCTGAAGAATTCAAGCCGGAGGCAGTCACGACGGACCCGGATTACGTGCTGGACTACGGCCCGTTCTGCGACGACAAGATTCAGGATGCCATGGTGAACCGCGCTCTCAAGGCCATTCACGAAGGTTTTGCGCTCAAGATCCGTTACCGTCCGTCGACATCAGAAGAGGAAATCAAGACCTGCGAGATTTTCCCGGTCAAGGTTATCTTGCGCATGGATACGCTCTACCTCGTTGCGGGTGAAGTTGACGAGAAGGGTGAGGAAGTCTTCAAGAACTACCTGTTCGAAAACATCGAGAGCATGTCGGAGACGAACCATTCCTCGCCAAGGTTCAATTTTGATGCGCGGACCCACTACATCTATACGTTCGGAAAATACACGGATACGAGTAAACCTGAGGATATCACGCTCGAGATTAGGAGCAAGTGGCTGCAGACGCAGTTCGAACGCGCTCATTTTTACCCGGCGATATCGAAGCGCCTTGACCGCAACAAGAACATGATTGTCGATATGAAACTCCGCATCACGCCGGATTTCTTGAACTGGCTCATGGGATCCTCGTCCGATATCCGCATACTGAAACCCGCGTCGCTCCGCGAAAAGATTAAGCAGAAGATGAAGATGGCTTTGGCCGAAATGGACGGCTAGGAAGGCTTGTAAAGATGGAAAATATCGAGAAAGACCATAGACTTTCCGACTACACTTTTGAATTCCCGAAGGAACTGATTGCGAGCCGCACGGCGGGCAAGGGCAAGACGCGTATATTGCATTGCCCCAAGGATGGCGGGCCGCGCCGCATCATGAAGGCGCCGGAGATTGTTGAACTGTTCCGCCCCGGCGACTGCCTGGTGGTGAACAACACGAAGGTGATCCCTGCACGCCTATTCGGGCATACGCTGCACGGCGGAGAGGTGGAAACTCTCCTTGTGCAGTCGCTCATCCCGGCCGAAGACGGCTGTGCCCGCTACGAGGCGCAGGTCCGCCCGGGCAAGGCCTTCAAGATTGGACGCGAACTTGAGATTGCCGGCGTGAAGGCTGTGGTGGAAGATATTCACGAAGATGGCGCGCGTATCTTGCGTTTTGCGGTGACGCCCGTGGAACTCGAGGCGGTGATGAACCGCGAGGGCCACGTGCCGCTCCCTCCGTATATAAACCGCCCTGACGATGAGGACGACAAGAAGGCCTACCAGACTATTTTCGCGAAGTACTCGGGTGCCGTTGCCGCCCCTACGGCAAGCCTGCACTTTAGCGAACAGATGCTGGCCGATTTGAAGGCGAAAGGCGTGTACGTTGCCGAAGTCACCTTGCACGTAGGGCCGGGCACGTTCCAGAACATCTCGGTCGAGGACTTTACCCAGCACAAGATGCACGGCGAACATTACGAACTTACACAGGAGAATGCCGACATCATCAACAAGGCGAAGGCTGCGGGTGGCCGCGTCGTGACTGTCGGTACGACAAGTACCCGCGTTGTGGAAACGATTGCCGACGATAACGGAATCGTGAAGGCGCAGACAGGCGTGACGCATGCGTTCTTCTATCCCGGCTACCGCTATAAGATTGTGGATGGGCTCCTGACGAATTTCCACTGGCCCAAGAGTTCTCTCATATTGCTGGTTTCGGCCTTCTACGGGCGAGAAAACACGCTGGCCGCCTACAAGATGGCGGTCGAGAACAAGATGAAGCTGTTCAGCTATGGCGACGGGATGTTAATTTTATAACCGAGTCCGCGTGAGCGGTCGTTTGAAAAAGGAAAAGACATGAAGATTGCAGTTATCGGCGGTGCCGGATACATCGGTTCGCACACGACAAGGGAACTTCTCGACCGCGGGCACGAGGTCTGCGTTTTTGATAACCTCAGTAGCGGTCTCGAGCAGAACCTGTTCCCCGAGGCGGGCTTCGTGAAGGGCGATATCCTGAATCCCGATGAAATTGGAAAGTTCCTGAACAATTTCAAGCCCGAAGGCCTCGTGCACTTGGCCGCCTTCAAGGCTGCCGGCGAGTCGATGATCAATCCCGAAAAATATAGCGTGAACAACATTACGGGCTCCATCAACATCCTGAATGCTGCGACCGCTGCCGGCGTGAAGTATTTCGTGTTCTCAAGTTCCGCGGCAACCTACGGTGCTCCGAAGTACCAGCCTGTCGACGAGGAACACCCGACCGACCCGGAAAACTACTACGGCTACACGAAACTCGCCATCGAGGGCTTCCTCAAGTGGTACGATAAGCTGCGCGGAATCAAGTTTGCGGCTCTCCGCTACTTTAACGCCGCAGGCTACGACGTGAAGGGACGCATCAACGGGCTCGAGAAAAATCCGGCGAACCTCATCCCGGTGGTGATGGAAGCTCTGCTCGGCAAGCGCAAGGAATTGCTCGTGTTCGGCAACGACTACGATACGCCCGATGGCACGGGCGTGCGCGACTACATCCACGTGAATGACCTAGCGATTGGTCACGGGATGGCGTTCGATTACCTACAGAAGAACAACAAGAGCCTGATTGTGAATCTCGGCGTGCAGCAGGGGAGTTCCGTGCTCGACGTTATCCATATGGCAGAGAAGGTGAGCGGTCGCAAGTGCCCGTACCGCATTGTGGAACGCCGTCCGGGCGACCCCGCGACGCTTGTCGCTAACCCCAGCAAGGCACACGAAGTTCTCGGCTGGAAGGCGCAGTACAGCGACTTGGAAACGCTGATTGCGACTACCTGGAAGGCCTACCTCGCCAACGAGAAATAAGCTCTCTTGTCATTCCCGCCCCGCATCAAGTGCGGGGTAAACTCCGGTGGGGATTTTTTTTAAACACCCGTTTTTTCCAGCATCCGTTTCGCCTGAGTGGCGAGCAGGTCGCCGTCGCCAAGCTCGATGACCTTTTCGAGACGTTGCTTGCCTTCGTCGGGCTCGATTCCGTAACGGATACGTATTTCGCCTACGGAGTAGAGTGCGCGACGCGCAATCTTCGGGTCCTTTTCGAGGGCGAGCCCTTTCTCTAGCAGCGAGAGCGCGGCATCCATGCAGCCTCGGGACTTTGCCGTCCCGCCCCATTCAATCCACTGCGTGCTCGTCACGTCGATAAACAGGCTCGGGCTTACGATGCGTTCGGCAAACTTTTTCAGGGTCTCGTGATCCAGCGGCTGTTCCTGCAGGAGCGCGGTCATCGCCTGGCATAGGCATATCTTTGCGGCATCGTAGTGCCCCTTCTGTGCCTCGCTGAATCCTTCGTCAATCTTTTCGCGCGTCTTTACATGCCGCTCTGCGGTAATGTTCCTTTGTGCGGTCCGCTGCATGCGCATTTCCAGGGCATCCTTGCGCTGCTCGGCAAGGCTCTTGCGGCGTGCGGGAATCTTGATGCCGGCAAGTACGCCGAGCCCGAAGAACAGGATTGATGCAAAGCCTACCGCCCCGAAGATTCCTGAATTGACAATCCAGTTGACGGTGACATCGAGGATGACTCCGAGTATCGCGATTCCGCGGATGATGGGCGACACGTTACCGGGGCTATTCCCGAAAGCGGTGGCACCGAGCATGAATGCGATGGCGATGCTTGCGCCCATGTAGCGTTCGGCTACGTGTGGGCTGAAGAAACTTGTCGCCGTGAAAAAGTCTATGACGCATCCGCCAAATATGGCAAGCGCGAGGAACATTCCCAGCGAGGCGATGACGCCCCATCTGTCGCTAAGCCTTGCATACGCAAACAGGAAGAGGAGTGCGAACAGCGCAAAGCTTGGCCAGCTCGGGAAAAGGAGCCAGCAGGTGAAAAGCCTTTCGTACTCGCTGTCCTTCGGGACAAAAGCCATCGCATATCGCGGGAACTGGTCCGTGTATTTCTTGATGAACTTGTTCAGTTCCCGTTCGAACTGAGCTTCCTTGGGGTATACGCCGTGTTCCTTGGTGTACTGCTCCTTGCCGCCGCCAATTTCCCACCATTCGCGGAACTCCTTCCGCTTCGACTTAATCCTCTCTTCGGTGTCGAAGGACTTGCCGGCCGAAAGTACGCGTTCACGGTACTGTTCGAACTCGATTGCTCTTGCGGAGTCGTTTACGGGCAGTCCGATGACCTTGAATTGCGGCATGCCTTCTTCTTGCCACCATTTCTCGAACGAAAGGGCGATGTTCTTCTCGAGTTCCCTCTGCTGGATAACGGGCGTAAGCGCTGTGACGGCATTGAATATGCCAATGGCGATAACGACGGCAAACACGATATAGTGGTGTACCTTCAGACGTTTCGTGTATTTCTTTATTCCAAGCATCGTGTTGCCCTCGTCATTTAACGTTTGCCGTATTCGCCTAGCTGGTTCCACAGGAAGTCCGTATTCACGTCGCGGTATCCTTGCGCGTTGACGCGTTCACGCAGCTTGTGGGCGATATCGAAAAGGTTCGGACAGTTCTGCATGCGCTCGAAACTGTCGAAAATCGTGAGCCTGTCTATCCATTCCGCAAGTTCGGGGAACCGTTTGTCGTTAAAGCGGTTCTCACGGCCTGTCTTCAGGTATTCCAGGTAGCGGTCGGTAATCTTGTGTCCGTCCTCGATGAATATGTCCATCGCCTTCGGGAATAGCTTGTAGCCGGTCAGGAACTCGTGCACGATGATTCCGAAACTGAAATAGTCTACCGACGAAGAGAGGTTTTCGCCCATGATGGCTTGCTCGGGTGCGCTGTAGCACGGTGTGAGCTGACCACCGTATTCGTTCACCGTCTCGCGGAGTTTCGCTTGCGCGTAGCCGAAGTCGCAGATCAATATCTTGTGGTTGTTCCGGTGTAGCGGGTTTTGGCACAGCAGCAGGTTCTTCGGCTTCAAGTCCTTGTGGATGACCTGGTAGTAGTGCAACTGGCTAATCGTGTTGGCGAGGTATGCGATTTGTGCGATGCGTTGCAGTATTTCGTCGTCGGTCAAGTTTGTCTTGAAAACTCGGTCAAGCGCGCAACCCTTGATGAATTCCATCTTCAGGTAGGGGTGTCGGCCGGCAATGCCTCCGCCCATACTCTGCACCACGCCTTCGATGTTGGTGGCGCGGATCAGGTTGTTGATGCGGATTTCGTCCTGGAACGCACTCAGGAGCATGTTCAGCCTGTGCAGGCGGTTCTTGCCCGGTGCTGCCCAGAACTTACAGATCTTGACGACGATTTCGCGTTCGCCATAATGCTGGTTGTCGCCCGGGTGCTTTATCCAGAAGTTCGCCCTGTATAGGTTGTTCGTACCTTCGAGGGTCAGCGGTTCCAGGAGTTCGATTTTTTCCATGGCCCCGTTGTGTAGGAATTCGGGGTTCTGGTCGAACCAGCGCTGGTATTCTTCTTTTGTATAGTGTGGGCGCAGCGCGAGGTTTCGCGACAACCGATCCAATGATTCTGCCAAGAGATTTCGCAACATGGCCCAAATTTAGATAAGGTCCCTCAACTTGTCGAGGGACAAATTATTCCATAGTCTTTTCGAGTGCTTTCGTAACAACGTCGTAAGCTTCGTCGACAGTATCGCAGAAATGGAACAGCTTGAGGTCGTCCTTGTCGATCATACCTGTTTCGGCCAGGTAGTTCCAGTTGAGAACCTTGTTCCAGTACTTGCTGCCGAAGATGACCACGGGCATGCGGTCGCCGTATTTCTTTGTTTGAATCAAGGTCAGGATTTCGAACATTTCGTCCAGCGTACCGAAACCACCGGGGAATACGACCATGGCCTTGGCCAGCTTCATGAACCAGTACTTACGGATAAAGAAATAGCGGAACTGCAAGTTCAGTTTGTCGTCGATATAGGGGTTCGGGTGCTGCTCGAACGGAAGCCTGATGTTGAGGCCGACGGAAGAGGTCCCCACGTCGTTTGCCCCGCGGTTGCCCGCTTCCATGATGCCGGGGCCGCCGCCTGTCATGATGGCAAATCCCTTGTGCTGCTTGTTGGCCCAGCGGCCCAGTTTTGCGCCCAGTTCGTGTGCGGCGTCGTAGTATTCCGCTACGACTTCGAGCCTCTTGAGGCGTGCGAGTTCCTTTTTGTCCTTGCATCCCTTCATGCGCTTCTTGATTTCGCTCATGGGGAGTGTACGGGCCGAACCGAAGAATACGATGGTGTTCTGAACGCCTTCCTGCTGGAAAATCTGGTTGGGAGCCATGAATTCGGCGATAATCCTGATGGGGCGGCCATTGTCACTGTCGATAAAGTCCATATTGTGGTAAATCATCTTGCCCGGATCAGTTGAAATCACTTGTTTCTTTTTTGCAGCCATGATAGTCTCCTTTGCAAATCTATTTCAATGACAAAATACCTTCAGATTTTGAAAAATGCAATAAAAAAACGATTTTTTCTACTTATAAAGCCAAAAAAACTTTATATTTATCTTATGCTAGTAAAAATCTGGACCGACAGTTTTATCATTACGGGCGAAATCGACACGTTGCGTGACGAGCGCCTTACCGACTATATTCGCGAGAACAAGGACTTCATCGCGGTTACCCAGGTCAAGGTAAGCGACAGGAACGACAAGGACCTGTTCCGTACCCACTTCCTGAACGTGAGTACGAGTCACATCGAAATCATCTTGCCTGCCGAGTAGGGGGCTTTTTAGGGAAAGGAGACTTCATGAGTGTATCGTTTGTCGTTTTCATTGTAGTCGCGATCGTTGTCGTGGCCGTTGCCGCCTTCTGCCTGGGTTCCTGGGTCAGCAAGGCTACAAAGAAGGAATCCCCCGAGGCGCAGAATACCACGCCCTACGAGGATTGCCTGGCCAAGAACGCGAACAAGTTCAAGTACGGCTCCTTCACGGATGCCCGCGACGGTGAAACTTACCGCACCGTCAAGATTGGGGGGCAGGTCTGGATGGCCGAAAACCTGCGCTACAACGCCGAGGACAGTTACCCTGCCGGCAACGATGAATCCAACGTGAAGAAGTTCGGACGTCTCTATAAATGGACCACGGCGCTGGGCATCCCTGCGATATTTAGCGAGCAGTCCCCAGCGAACGACATGGAAATGTACCGCAAGATCAAGGCCGACAACTACCAGGGAATTGCGCCCGAGGGCTGGCATATCCCGAGTAGCAAGGAATGGGAACAGCTGATGAATAACCTGGATTCCAAGTCCAACGGTTGTGAACTCCGCAGCAAGTGCGTCTGGCAGGAGCCCGGCACGGATTCCCTGGGCTTTTTCGCCCTGCCCGCCGGCTACCGCTTCGATAACGGCAGTTTTTGCCAGTTCGGCAAGCGCGCCCGCTTCTGGTGCAAGGATGAATACGGGCTCACGAACGCCTACCGTATGAGCCTCACCGATGAATCCATGGATATCGAGGGCGTCTACAGGTCGGATGCGCTTTCTGTGCGCTGCGTAAAGAACGCCTAGTTCGTCACTTGCGGTTTGCGGCCGCAACTATACAAAAAAAGCCACCTCGACGAGGTGGCTTTAAGCTTTTTATCGGGACTCGATTACATGAAGAACCAGTGCAACTGGATCTGGGTCTTGAAGCCGAAGTTGAGGCGGCTGTATTCCGCGTTGGCATCTTCGGAAGTGTTGTACATGAATGCGAGGCCGGCCTTGCCGGTGATGTAGAAGTTAGCCACGGGGTTGGCGCGGAAACCGGCGAGGAGGTTCAGGTCGAAGCGGTTGTTGTCTTCACCGAGGTGGTTGATTACGATTTCACCGCCGACAAGGACGGGGAGGAGCATCTGGGCGGCGATGAAGTCAAAGCCAACACCGAAGGTCAGGGCTGTTGCATCGTCGTTACCGTCGGCTTCGCCACCGGCCTTAAATTCAGTGGAAGATTCTCCCTGATGGACGAGGCCCAAGATGGCGGAAAGTTCCATGTTCGGGGCGATCCTGAAGGTCAGGTAGAAGGTCGGGATGCCGGCACCGAAGGTCTGCTGAAGGTCAAGACCGAGACCCATGAAGCCTGCACCGGACTGGGCAGGGGCTGCTGCCGGCTGGGCTGCCGGGGAGCTGCTCTGCGCAGGGGCGCTGGAGGCTGCCGGGGCTTCGTCTTCATATTCATCATCGTCGTCCTGAGCGTAGCTATAGCTGCAGAGAGCCATTGCGGTGAGGGCCGCGAGGAAAATCTTTTTCATTTACCATACTCCTTATGTGTATATTGTTGAGTTGCTTCAAGAAATATAAACTATCTGTAAGCTTCTGTCTATGCAATTTTTGGTTACGTTTTTCCCCATTCCATGCTGATTTTCGCAATTAGGAAGCGTCTGGACGCTTCGTCGAGCTTCGCGGGGTCGATTTCTATGCCGAGTAGCCCTGCAAAAATTACGAACGGGCTCGCTGTACAGCCCTGGTCATTGCATTTTACCTTCACGAGCATCGTCTTTCCGGCAATTTCGATGCCCTGTACATGCTCGTTCAGGTTGATTTCCTGCCCGCGGTGGTTCTTGACTATGGGGAGGTCTTTCGCGTTGAACCGCTCCATTAGGTCGGCGGGGATGCTTTCGGGCGTGTGGCGGTACACCATCGCCTTCGGGAAATGCTTGCTGAGCTTTTCCTTGAGGGGCTCGATGTTCACGATTTCCATGCCGCGCGGGAACGGTTCGCTCAGCTGCGCCATGAGGTTCGGGAGATTCTCAGGTGAAATGTCGAGTTTCTGCAGCAAATCCACGCTGATGATCTCGCAGTAGGTCTCGAGCCCTAACGGGAGTGCTCCCATGTTCGAGATGCGAGGCTTGGGGCTAAACCCTTCGCTGAACTTGACGGGAATCCCTGCACACAGGAACGTACGCTCAAAGAAGCTGAGCATGTTCTGGTGCGGTAGGAACCGGCTTAGGCCAGCCTTCTTGAAGGTGATCTTGTAACTGAAACTTTCTGCCTTTTTCGGGCGTCGCTCCGCGACGAGCTGCTTGATTTCTTCGGGGGTGCGGCTCGGCGCCTTGTGGCGCACGGGGTCGTCGGCAAGCTTGATTTCGGCTCCGAATCCGGGAATGCCGCACTTTTGGCAGTCGCCCCACTTGCAGTTCGGAACAGGTGCGGAATTCGGGTCAAAGGCCTTTTCCCATTCGCGGCGCAGGTACTGTTTGGAGGTGCCTGCGTGGATAAAGTCCCACGGGAATACTTCGTCCTTCTCGCGTTCGCGGTACACCCAGCTTGTGTCGTAGCCGCACTTTTCCCACACGCCCAGCCACTTGTTGTAGTCAAAGCGGTAGGCGTCGCTCTCGAAGATTATGCCCTGTTTGTATGCCTCGTATATTACGGGGGCGAGGCTCCTGTCGGCGCGGCTGTACACGGCTTCGAGGAAACTTGTTTCCCAGCTGGCCCAGTTGATTTTCACGTTCGGGTGCTTGAAGAACTTTTCGCGCACGTAGCGGATGTGCCTGAGGGCGGTTTCCTTGTCCATGAAGGGCGCCCACTGTAGCCCGGTAAATGATTTCGGGATGAGGATTCCGATGGAAACGGCTATTTGGATTTCGCGGTTGTATTTTCGCCCGATTTTCACGAGGTTGAAGATGAGGTCGCAGAAAGCCTGCATGTCGGCCTCGTTCTCGGTCGGGAATCCGATCATCGTGTAGAGCTTGATCTTGTTGAACCCGCTGCTGAAGGCGTGCTCGGCCGCGTCGTACATGTCCTGGTCGCTGATGGTCTTGTTGATCATCTTGCGGATGCGCTCGGACCCGGTTTCGGGTGCGAACGTGGCGCTGCGGCCTCCCTTGAGGGCGGCAATCTTGCCGGCGAGTGTCTGGCCGAAACTGTTCACGCGGATGCTCGGCAGGCTCACGTCGACGGTGTCAAAAAACGGGTCGTCGATGATGGAGTCGGTGAGGGCCTCCACCGGCTTGTAGTCGGCGGTAGAAAGCGAAAGGAGCCCGAGTTCGCGTTCGCCGGTGGCGCGGATTCCCGCTTTCGCGATGTCGAGGACATCGTCCGGGTTGAGTTCGCGGCACGGGCGGTACCAGATGCCTGCCTGGCAGAAACGGCAACCCTGTGCGCAGCCTCGCATGACTTCCACGCTGAAGCGGTTGTGTACGAGCTGCATGTTGGCAATCAGGTTTTTGACGGGGTAGTCCTTCGGGTCCATCTCCGGGATGAACAGGCGGCGAACCCCGTTCGTGTGCTCGTAGCTGCCCTTTGCGGGCTCTGCCGGCACGAGCATGCCGAATTCGTTCTTTACTACGGGGCGGAGCGTCGGCACGTATACGCCGTCTATTTTGGATAAGTTAGCAAGAATCTCGGTACGCTTGAGTCCTGCTTTGCGCCCTTCGCCAACACAGCGCAAGAGTTCGATCATCACCTTCTCGCCGTCGCCTATCATGAAGGCGTCGAAGAAGTCCGCCACGGGTTCGGGGTTCGCCATCGCGGGCCCTCCGGAGACGACAATCGGGTCGTTTTCCCCGCGGTCTTTCTGCCATGCCGGAATGCGCGCTAGTTCGAGTACGTAGGGCACGTTGGTGAAGTTCAGTTCTGTCTGGAGCGTAATCCCGATGACGTCGAAGTCGCGTACCGGCGTGTAGCTTGCGTGCGTGTACAGCGGGATATCGTATTTCTTCATCTCGCGGGCCATGTCGTCCCATGGCGCAAAAGCCACCTCGCAGAGCATGTCGGGCTCGCGGTTCACCACGTGGTACAAGATGCGCATGCCGTTATTGCTCATGCCTATCTCGTAGGTGTCCGGGAACAGGAACGCCATCCGGGCGAGCATCTGGCTGTGGTCCTTTACGATGCTGTTCGCTTCGCCACCCATGTAACGGGCGGGGGATTCAACGGCGGGTAACGCTAAGGCGATTTTTTCGAGAATGGTCATTATTTCAAATTTAGGAAAAATTCTCCTTCGCGGTTTTGGGAGCCCTAAAAAGCCTCTTTTTCATGAAATTTTCATTTACTTGTGAACAAAATGCGTTTCTTTTGATAAATTTATGGTATGAGTTTCCTTTCTTATTTCTTTTGCCTTGTGTTCTTTGCGGGTGGCGTCGTTGCGGCGTATTTTATTCCCGACAAGACTTTGGCTTTGCACCTGAAATTCGTTCTCGTTGGCGCCTGGGGCGCCGTTCTCGGGCTGGTCTACCACAGCCTCTGCTGTCGTAAGCTGCGCGAAGCCGAAGAAAACTACACCGAACTCCTCAATACGCAGAATACCGCCCCGAAAACCGAATATGTGCCTGTCGTGCCCTCTATCGGCGACGAAGTTCAGCCTTTTGAACACCCTGCCCAGCAGCAAAAGAAGAGCCCCTTCGACAGCATTCTCCCGCCGGGCGCCGTCCCTGCGGCCGAAGCCCTCAAGCAGCAGGTCAAGGAAGCCCCGCAGGTGTTCCCTCTCGATGCCTGGAACGCCTTCTGCAAGCATATCCTCAAGAATCGCCCGTTCTCCGAGGTGGTCGAGGCGCTCGAAAAGTCGCTTCCGGAACTGTTCCCGAAGGCTGCCGGCATCCTCTACATGTATGGCGGGGTTCAGACGGAACTCCACAAGATCCTTTCCTTTGGCGATTACGTCATCAGCGACGATACGATTATGCCGGCGGAATGCGCGAGCTTCAATGTGGGCGATATCGTGGTCACGAACTTCACCACGGGAGAATTTACCGGGGGCTGTACGCACCTGCACCATCACCCGCAGGGAGTATCGTTCTGTGCGCCTATCGAGGGCCTCGAGGAGCATTTTGGCATTCTCTGTATCCAGGTGGACAAGTTCCCCGAGGGCGAAAGTCTCGAGTTCTGGAAGGCGAAGGTGAGCATCGTGGCTGCAACTTTCGGCCTGTATGTCGCAAACCAGAACCTGAATCTCCGGTTCCAGCAGCACAGTATCCGCGATAGCCTTACCGGGCTGTTCAACAGGCGCTATATGGAAGAATCCCTGCGCCGCGAGGTCTCTGCCGCCCGCCGTCACAATACTCCTATCGGCATTATCATGATGTATCCCGATGCCATCGAGACCATCAACAAGGAAAAGGGCCATCACGCGGTCGAACAGCTCCTGTGGGAACTGGGCCAGCGCCTGCCCGGGTTTATCCGTACCGAAGACATCCCGTGCCGTTACGACGGGAATGTCCTCTGCGTCATTTTGCCCGGTGCCGATAGCAAGATAACCCTTGAGCGCGCCGAACGCATCCGCAGGGAGATTTCCCAGCTCCAGATTGCGTACGGCGACGGCATCCTGGCTACGAACCTGAGCCTTGGCGTGTCTGTCATGCCTGACCATGCCCAGGACGAGGGCGGACTTATTTATACCGCCCAGATGGCGCTGCAGTTGTCCATCAACAATGGCGGGAACAGGGTTGTTTCCGTCGACGCGCTGCGCTAGCCCTGCCTACAAGAGCATAAAAAAACATCCTGACCAGAAGCCAGGATGTTTTTTTTGGGGTTAGGAGGAGAACAAAGAGTTCTTGAACATAAAGATACCCACTTGAACGGGCTTCGGCACGTTTTTTTTGAATAAAAGCCAATAAAGTGTAGAGAAGTTCTCATCACCCCGCAATAATCGAGAATATTGTTCCCGTTTTTTGAAATGGCCCGTTTCGGCGGAGGGGCGCACGCCTGTGTTTCTCCGTTTTTCTACATTTACATGCGTATGAAGAAGTTTATTGCTCCTATTGTCTTGTTTGTGCTGGCAGCAGGGCTTGGTATCTATCTGTTGCTTGATTTTCCTGCAGTGAGGTCGTCCTTTGATGCGGAAGCCTATCTAGAGGCTCGTAGCCGTATTGATTCCCTGCAGGTGGCGCTGTTTGAAGCCCAGGGTAACCCCGACTTGCAACTTTCTATCCGCAGTGAACTGGAATCCTCATGGGAAGCCCTCGGCGATATGCGCAAGGAACCCGCTCCTGCGCCTTCGAACAACCCGTTTGGCTTGTCCAACGAGGCCGTAATCTGGATAGCCTGCGGCGTTTGTGCCGTTATCCTCTGTATCATCTTGCTGGCCTTCCTCGCGCACCGCAAGAAAGTCCTGACCCTCAAGATGGAGGCCGTGAAGGCGGAACAGCGTTTCAAGGAGCCGAAGGAAGGGCTTGACGATGCGACTGTCGTTACGCGCCCGCGCCCCAAAAAGCGCTCCATTATCGACGAGGTTGAGAATGCGGCTGCCAGCCAGGAACAGGAACTGCCCAAGATGGCGTTCGAGAACGAGCATGGCGTGCCCGAGAACAAGATTTTGACGACTGACCTCGATGCCCCGCGCCCGCAGCTTAGGCCCACGGCAAAGGAACGCATCACTTCTGCGATGCAGTCGCTTTCCGATGTCCTGCGCTCCCCGCGCGGCGTTACCCGCGAACGCACCATGAAACTGCGTGCCCAGAGCCACAATTCTACCGGCGATCCGAGCCTGCAGGCGAAATCCCCGCTCAAGACAAGCCGTTTCGACCGTGAACTTACCGAGAAAACCAAGATTATGCAGATGTCCCGCCGCGGTTTCCCCGCGTCGGCAATCGCCTCGCAGTTGAAAATCCCGCAGGAACAGGTTGAGGCTGTCATCAAGGAATCCCTCGAATCGGGGGCTTGATGCGCTACCGGTTCCGCTGCGAATATCTGGGAAGCGCGTTTTACGGCTGGCAAGAACAGAACGAAGCCGGTAAGACCAAGTTCGTGACGGTGCAGTCCGCCCTCGAGGAGGCTTTCTCGGTAGCACTCCGAGCCCCAATCCGCATTGTGGGTTCGGGCCGTACCGATACCGGTGTCCATGCCCGCGGGCAGTGTGTCCACTTTGATTTCGATGGTGAACTGGACCCGTTCAAGACGGAACGTTCGATAAACGGACTTACCAAGCGGCTTATCCGCATCCGTGACCTGCAGGCGTGCGCGCCCGATTTCCATGCCCGTTACGATGCGGTCTCTCGCTATTACCAGTACACGATATTTACCCGCCCTGTGGCACTCATGCGTGATTTCGGCTGGGAATGCGGCTCCCTGTCGCTAGATCTCGGTGCGATGGAGCGCGAGGCGCAGGCGTTCCTTGGCGAACACGACTTTATCGATTTCTGTATTCCGCGTAACGACGGCAAGTCTACGCTCTGCACGCTGACCGAGTTTAGGCTCGAGCGCGTGAACGACTGGACATGCATGTTCCATATCCGCGGCAACCGCTTTTTGCACCGTCAGGTGCGCGCGATGGTCGGGACTCTCTTTGATGTGGGCCGCGGCCGCTATCCCGAAGGTACGGTCAAGACTATATTCGAGAAGAATTTCAAGGGCGAACGCACCTGGGCCCCTCCACAGGGACTTGTGCTGCAAGACGTGGAATACGCTGATTACTAATAAAAAACCGACCGGCGAGGTCGGTTTGCCTTTATCTTGTATGTAAATACGGCTAGGTGCTTGCGCGGCGGATGATGTCGACCATTTCCTTCACGGCCCGTTCGAGCCCCATGAGTGCGGCGCGTGCGACGATGCTGTGACCGATGTTCAGTTCCTCGATTCCCTCGATGGCGGCAATCGGTTCGACGTTCCTGTAGTTCAGCCCATGGCCGGCGAGAATACGCAGTCCGTACTTTTTGGCGAGGACGGTCATGTCCTGGATGGCCGAAATTTCACGGTTCACTTCCTGGATGCTTCCAAGGTCGCAGGCAGTGGCGTAGCGCATGGTGTTGAATTCGACAAAGTCCGCACCGACCTTCTTGGCCGCTTTCACCTGTTCGGTCTCGGGATCGATGAAGATGCACGTCGCGATGTCGTTGTTCTTGAGTGTCATGACAATCTTTGCAATCTCGTCAATTTTTGCGGCGACATTCAGGCCAGCCTCGGTGGTGATTTCCTGGCTATTCTCGGGGACGAGCGTTACCATGTCGGGCTGCACGTTGATGGCGAACTGGACCATCTCGGGGTTTGTCGAAATCTGCAGGTCAAGCTTGGTGGCGATGGTACCGCGGAGGAGCTTCAGGTCGCGGTCCTGGATATGGCGCTTGTCCTCACGCAGGTGGGCGACGATCCCGTGCGCCCCGGCGAGTTCTGCGATGATGGCTGCAGCAACCGGATCCGGTTCGCGAATCTTGCGTGCTTCGCGGATTGTGGCGATATGGTCTATGTTGACACCTAGTTTTACGGTCATGGAAGCTCCTTGTTGGTGTTCATAAAGGTAGATAAATTTATTAGCGTGGTGCCCTGCGCCGCAGTTTTTTCCTTCATAGTCCTTACCTTGGCGATACTTTCGAGCGTAAGCGGGAGTATCATCGCTCCCATGCCGCTTCTGGCGGCACCGCGCAGTTTCTGGTGTATGTAGTCGTCCAGGCTGCTGTTCGAAGGATTGTAGGGCGAAAGAATCTTGCAGTTCATGTTGAGCTCGGGGCAGAGTTCCAGCAGTTTTGATTTCTTGTTGAGCGAGAGGTCGGCAAACCACAGGCCGTTTTCCTTTGCCGCATTGAGAACGGCCTGCAGCAGGGGCTTGTGTTCGACGGCCTGTTCTGCAAATCGTGTGGCGATACCGCTTGTCGACGGAATGAGCGCCTTGGCGTCTGAAATGGCGCTCCGGATCTGTTCTTCCGTGTGGTGGCTGCGAATTGGCCGCATTCTGGAATACCTCGAATCCAGGTTCTGCGATTCCATCACGAGCCAAAGTACAATTTCCTTGTCCTTTATCCTGTCAAGGTCGGGGTAGAATCCTTCGGGCATCCCGAACGGCGTTACGAGGAGGTCGTAGGGGAAGTCGAGCTTGTTGAGTTCTACGATGATTTCGGGATTGAGCTTTGTCACCTGGAACGAGATGGAAAGGTACGATGCGTTGTCGCGGAATATGTTCGTGGATACCTGCAAGTTCAGGTGTAGCGTGTCGCCGTTCGGGTCGAGTGCATCGAGCAGTGCGGACTGGAAAGCATTGTTGTCGTTGAATACTTCTTCCATGTACAGGACCTTGCCGCCGTTCTTTTCCAGGATTCTTTGCGCTTGCAGCAGGTAGTTGATGATGGTGCGGCCCTTACCGAGCGTCCACACGTCGCGATTCTTCCTCTTGGAATACTGCGCCTGCAGAACTTCGAGTTCAGATTTCATACGGTCTATAAATGGCAGGGTATCCTGTGCCGCTGTCGTGTCGGCGACGGTTTCTTCTGGTGCATCCTGCTTGGGTAGCAGATTCTCGAGACCGGTTTTCGGGAGCACGTAGGCCAGCGTGGCGATTGCCGCGAGTACGATAAATATGGCTAGAATGTGCTTGATTTTGTTCATCGGATTCAAATATAATTATATTGCGTTTCATGCCGATTCTTTTCGCCATCGTAGGAGCTACGGGAATAGGGAAGTCGAGCGTGGCTGTGGAGCTGGCTGCGCGTTATGGGGCCGATATTATCGGTGTCGATTCCCGCCAGGTGTATAAGGGGTTCACGATTGGTACCGCACAGCCGTCCGCGACGGATATGGGGAGGGTCAGGCACCATATGGTGAACTTTCTCGAACCCGAGAAGGTGTTTTCGGCGGGAGACTTCTGCGCCAATGTAAAGGGCCTGCTTGCCGCAAATCCCGAGCGCAAGTTTATCGCGGTCGGCGGTACAGGGCTCTATCTCCAGTCGCTCATGCTTGGACTCCCGCAGATTCCGAAAATCGCTTCGGAAGTACGCTCGGAAATCGAAAACCAGGGGCTCTCGGTGGGGACTGATAGTTTGTTCAAAATGGCGCACGAAGTAGACCCCGAGGCGATGGTAAATGTCGACGAGCATAATCTGCAGCGCATTGTCCGTGTCCTCGAGGTGTTCCATGCGACTGGCCGCAAACTTTCGGAATGGCAAAAGCAACGCGAAGGCGGCATCGGCAGGCTCCCTGTCTTCTGGCTGAACCGTTCTCGCGAGAATCTCTATGCGCGTATCGATGCCCGTGTCGACAAGATGCTTGCCGACGGCTGGCAGGATGAAGTTCGTGAACTGGCAAAGAATGTCCCGTTGAGTGCTCCCGCATGGCAAAGCCTGGGTTACCGGGAACTCTTGCAGGCTGATACGGCGGGGCAAATCGCGGCGGTCGTCGATGATGTCAAGAAGAAGACGCGCAATTACGCAAAAAGGCAACTGACATGGTTCCGCTGGCAGGTTGAGTCGGTCTCTGTCGATCTTGACCGGACGGAAGACCCCGTAGCGGCAATTGCAAAGGAAGTGGGGAATGCCTAAGGCGCTTGCATTGTTTGTTTTGACAGTGTTTATGGCCCTTGCGCCCTGCTTCGCCTACAAATGGGACCATGCTGTGGAGGGGGCTTCCCGTGAAGGGAGCCTGGTGGAAGGCCGTGCCGCCATA
Source organism: Fibrobacter sp. UWR2 (assembly GCF_002210285.1). NCBI lineage: Bacteria > Pseudomonadati > Fibrobacterota > Fibrobacteria > Fibrobacterales > Fibrobacteraceae > Fibrobacter > Fibrobacter sp. UWR2. The sequence goes on from NZ_MWQE01000003.1 coordinate 304,417, forward strand.
TTGGAAAAGTCCATAAACTGTTTCTCCGAAATCGGATGTTACGGACAGTTCGCGTCCGGCTCGCTCCGTGACTTTTTCCGTTCTTTCGAATCTGAACTGTTGTCTAAGGATTCCAATGCGACGCTTTTCTCCTACGATGAACTTTTCTTGCTGTATGCGGTAAGCGCACAGTTCTATGGCGACAAGTCGGCTGCTTGGGCCGGTCTTGTCGGGCTTATGGAAAATGCGCGCTCTATAAAGGATTCCCTTTCGCGTCGGAACAATCCGTTTGCACAGGATTCCGCATTTGCACAATCGCTTGCCCTGCTTGCCAACTACACGGGTGTCGAAGATGGCTTCGTTGAACTCGATGTGCCTCGAGAACTTAAGGATGCATTCCGGATTGTGTTTGAGGCTATTATTGTCAAGCATTCCAGGTCGAGACTTGTCGATATACAAAGAGATTCTCATGGAGAATCTGAATTTGGCTTGTTCTATGACTTTATGGAAAAGGCTCGCGACAGGTTTTTTGCACGTTATCCACAAAGTGCGTACGGTGAGTTGATTCGCGAATACGTTCCCGAGGGATATGCTCAGGCAAACATGGATGCGCGCAGGGCCGAAAAGAAGTGGTTTATGTTCTCGATGGGCCTTGGTGGGGGAGTTCCCTTCTTTGGCGGAGAAAACGGTGAAACGGTAAATGCTTCGTTCGAATTTCTTTTCAACGGAGAAATCCAGATATGGCGAGTCCTGTTCGGGTTCGGTTTTGCTGGAGGGCTAGGGCCGAAGAAGACCCTGTGGGAAGGCACGGATCATGAAATGGAGGGAGATGGTTTCGGATTCCTGATGGGGCAATTCGAGATCTTTCTCGGTATGGCCGTCTATGAATCTAAGTTTGTCACCTTCGATGTTTTAGCGGGGATTGGAGTTGCCGACTATACGATGACCGATGACCCCGATTATACCATTCAGGCGTTTGGGCCACAGTTTGGTGCGCAAGTCGACTTTAAGCTGCCCCTTACTTCGTTCGTGGATTTGTTTTTCCGCATCCGCTACTTTATCACCTTGGAAACAGCAGAACTCTATGTGCCCGATACAGTCCTTGAAAAAAGGCCGGAAACACGGGACTTCCCTGACTATGGTCCTGTCGATGGTATACGGCATAGCATTGCCATCATTATCGGCTATAGCGCCGGGTTCTCCAAGTCAATGCTGACAGAGGGTATGCGATAATGAATTTGTCTGCAATCTGCAACAAGGTAGTTCCGGTTCTTATTGCAGTAGCCCTTGCTGGGTGCGTTCTGGAAGATTATGCCCAGAAAAAATCCCTTGCAGATGTCTACGTGGCGGAAAATTCGAAGAATGCCTCCAGCGTATTTCGTGAACACGAGTGGATAGAGACCTGGGCCGACGTAAAGAATGTGAAGGTGTACTATTCGGAGCCCTTCCTTGATAATTACGAAGTGTTTGGAACGGAGTGGAAAGCCTACAAGGGCGATTTTGGAACTTGGTTTGGAGAGCATTTTGGAGAAGTGCTCAGAGAAGAAATCGCTCTCCTGCTGAAGTTAGAGTATGATGCAGATTCGCTCCGTGTCGATTCCATGAGAATCCAGGTGCAGATGAAGGCCGATTCTTTCTGGGTGCTCTCGTCGCGTAAAATGGAACAGTTGCGACCGCACTACATATCCGAGGTCCAGGTTGATGACGTCCCTCTTTCCCGTGAAAGGGTTGAAGGCGAGAGTAACGGCATTGAGATTTATATCATGCCGCTGAGCGTCCGTACGTTAAATCGTGACATATCGATGAAGGCGCTTTACCGTGGCAGGGTTTCAGTTGTAGACTCGAAACGCGGTGATGTTATTTTGTATGCAATCATCGAATCGGATGGATCGCTCTTCCGTGATAAGCATGGCCGCAGTGCTCTTCGCGAGTTTGCTCGCAAACTAATTGGCAGAATATGGTCGACGAAGGACGTTTCTGCCTCGCATGACGCTTTTTAATCGTAAATTTTGCCGAGCATTTGCTTCCCTGGAACGGGGAATAGTGAATATACTGTTGACAGACTGGCAAGAAGCGGGGTTTTGGCGGTTTTTTCAAAAAAAATGAAAAAAAGTTGAAATTTTTTGAGAAAAACCCTTGACATTCTCCCCGAAAATTCTATAATTGGCCTCACC